>JAJUHF010000074.1 GCA_029268045.1 Anseongella ginsenosidimutans | reverse complement strand
TTAAAGGAGTAAAACAGGCCGGCGCTGGTCGGGGCCATCCAACCAACGCCGGCAAGGATATTCTTATCGGGCGAGCCGCGCTATTCGGCAACCATCGCTTCAGCCACGCGGTAGAAATACGTGAGACTTTCCTTGATTTCGGGCACGTTGTTTTCCCATTTGTGCTCGTACTCGATGGAGTAAACTCCCTTGAAATTCTGCTTTTTCATTTCGCGCATGACGGCGGGGATGTTGCTGTATCCGGTTCCCCAGGGCACATCATGCGCCTGGCGTACACCGAATTGGTTCATGTCTTTTATATGGAAGCTGATGACCCGTCCTTCGAGCAATTGCAAGCTTTCAATGGGGTCCAGCCCGGAGCGAACCCAGTGTCCGATGTCGGCGCATGCGCCCATGAGCGGACTGCGGTCGGCCAGCAGGGCGGCAATGATCTGCGGATGCCAGTATCCCGATGGCAGCGGATGGTTGTGAATGGCCAGCTTGATCTTATATTCTTCGCATAGCTTTTCGATCATATCCAGCTGATTGAAAGCCGGTTCCGAGGTGATGATCTCTATCCCAAGTTCTTTTGCAAACTCAAAAATCCGGCGCCATTCGGCTTCATCGCTTCCGCTCACCACGCCGTAGCAAACCGCCTGAATGCCTTTTGATTGAAGCAACTGCTTGATTTTCTGTATCGTGGCGGCATCGGCATTGTGGCTGGTGGTAGCGTCTCCCAAGCCTGCGCCGATTTTCTGGCCGGGATACAGTTCCACGTATTTCAAACCCAGGGTGTTCAGTTTGCCGAGCGCCTCTTCCAGTGTAAACAGGCGGAAGGTATAAGCCTGTGAACCGACTTTCCAGCCTAATTCATCTACCGCCTTGTTCTGGGCTTTCAACGGTTGGAATGAACCGACCAATAGTAAAATAAAACAGCATGTAGCAATTGCTTTTTTCATTTTTCGTTGAATTAAGTTAACAAGCAGGAAATTTACGCAAATTTTAATCGAGTGCAATATTGAATTTCCGCGAAAGGTGCTTCAGATCTTCGTAGACCGCCCGGATAATGGGGATTCCGTTGGCAGTCCGGTCCTGCTCGGCGGCGTATTCCGGTTCACCTGGGATGATTACCGGTACGCTTTCGTCAATCGGTTTGGCACGCTTGAAACGTTCCACCCAATTGTCCATATGCTGTTTGAATTCCTGAGCGGGGCGGAAGCCGTCTACTCGCATGGCGCCCAGAAAGTGACCGATACCCAGACCCACCGGGTCGGAAGGAGGTTCCAGGAACGCAACAAAGGGCGGTACCCAAGGGCCGTAATTTGCGCCGGAAAGTACCGATGAGAGAATATCTACCGTGGCGCTCAGGCAAAAACCTTTGTGGCTGCCGTGGGTCGGGTAACTACCCAAGGGAAGGAGTGCGCCCCCTTGACGGAGTTCGGTGGGATCGGTCGAAGGATGCCCGTACTTGTTTTGGATCCAGCCTTCGGGAATCCCGGTTTCGGTCCGCTGGGCTATTTCCAGCTTCCCGTTGGCGGCCGCGGCGGTGGCCATGTCCACAATGACCGGAGGATATTTTCCGGCCGGAAACGCGTAACAGATGGGGTTGGTCCCTAGCAGGCGCTCGGCTGAATAAGTGGGAGATACCAAAGGACTCGCATTGGTCATGGACAGTCCGATCATGTCTTTTTCCAGGGCCATCATGGCGTGATAGGCGGCAATGCCGAAATGATTGGAGTTTCGCACTGAAACCCATCCGGAACCGTGCGCTTCGGCTTTTTCAATGGCGATTTTCATGGCTTTGGGCGCCACCACCAAACCCAGGCCGCTGTCGCCGTCCACCGTGGCGGTACTGTGCGTTTCGTGAACGATCCGGACGGTAGGGTTGGGGTTGATCCTTTTTTTCTCCCATAACCGGACGTAGCCGCTCAGACGGGCTACTCCGTGGGAGTCAATACCCCGGAGATCCGATTTGAGTAAAACGTCGGCTGCCTGCCGGGCATCGTCTTCCGGTACGCCAATTGCCTGAAAAGTAGTGACAGTAAATGTTCGGAGGGTATCTTCTGCTAAGTTTACGTAATCCATCTTCTTTAGAAGTTAACAGCACAACTAGCTAACAGAAAGTATTTGGAATTTGTTTATACAGGGATCAAGCTTGTGCTTTAACTGGTCAATAAACGAAGGCCCGTATTGGAGATAGAACGGAATAAAATTGTCGTGTCTTTCCTGCAGGCCCGAATTCGGGAAAAGTTTCTGGCGGATTCTGCTGAGCTGGCCCAATTCGGTGTCGAACCGTCTTTTACTGGCTCGGGTCAGTTTGGTTTCAAGGTTTTTGAGGGAATTAAGCGCTTTCGCTTTTTCTGCTTCCGCGCTGTCTTTCAGGGTAGGGTCAATGGCATAGGCTTTTTCACCGATCCGGTCAAACAATTGCTCAAGTAAACGTTTTTCTTCGTCCAGGCTCAGTTCATGCCGGGAATGGGTTTTCACAAAGGAAGTCATCAGTTGGGCTTCCGGCTGGAACAGGCTGGCCGGGGGAATTCCCAGGCTTTCCAGCCGCCTGGCGCTTTTTTCATCCACCAGCAACACCGAATTTCGCAGCAGAAGAATAGGGAAGTTAATTTGGTAGGCCTGGAAGACACCCCGCAGCTGCAACCAGTAAGCCAGTTCGCCGCCGCCGCCAATATAAGCCAGGTTGGGCAGGATCTTTTCCTGGTAAACCGGCCGCATGATGACATTGGGGCTGAACCGCTGGGGATGAAGGTCAATTTCGCGGGTTAAGCTTTCTGCCGTAAAGCATTTGTCTGTATTCAGCACCCGGTAGGCATCTTCCTCAAACACAATGCGCTCCCGCAGCCCATCTTCGAGATAAAAAAAATTGATCTCCCGGGGGTGCGCCTGGGTTTTGTATCCGGCCTGTTCCAGTTGCTCGTTTGTCTTGCTTACCGCGGTTCCGCTGATCCCTTCCAGAATATCCTGTTTGATGATCTCCGAAAAAAGTGCCTTCAGACGCGGGTCGTCGGCGTCCAGAATGATCAAACCGTATTTCCCGAGCAGTTGATGGACAAAATACCGGGTTGCCGAAGCAAGGGTCCGGTGACCGGAATAGGCGACTTCGAACATCGAGGCCAGCTCTTCCGCCTGTGCGGAGCGGCCCAGTATTTCCCGGAACTGGCGAAGTAATTCCCGCATGTCGCGGGGATCCATCCGCCCGGTGGCTCCTCCCTGTTTTGAGTCCCATTTGAGCTGCTTGCCAAAAAGATGAACGTGGTTGATCTCCTCGAAATCGTGGTCTTCGGTGGCCATCCAGAAAACCGGTACGATGCGGGTTCCGGGATTTGCTTTTTCCACGGCTTCCGCCAGGTTAATGGTCGTGATGATCTTGTAGATAAAATACAGCGGTCCGCCGAATACATTCAGCTGGTGTCCGGTGGTCACCGTAAACGTGGTCGGCTGATTTAAACTGTCAATGATTGATTCGGTCTGTGGGGAAAGCAGGTCGGGTCCGTATTGGGATTTGATTACTTCCGACAGAACCCGTCTGTCGACGTGTTCCTTCTTCTTTGCCTGGATTGCCTCACTGAAGGCATGGATGGAAGGGGAGTAACTTTGAAAGGGGGCCAGCGCGGGATCTCCTTCGAGATAATCCAGAATAAGTTTGCTGAAAAATCCGGTTTGAGCAAAGTCGAGGAGATCGGTGGTTTTACAGTCCATAAATTGCCAGCGTTTACAAGTATAAAGAAACCACCTGAACTTAAAAAAGTTTGAAGAAATGTTTCCGGGTCACATCTTCAGATCGGGATAAAAAGGAATGTTGGTTGAGGTGACCGATTTTCCGGGCAGATGGATCAGCACACACTGAATCCGACCCGCTGCGGTGGTGTCGCTGAGTGCAAATGCGATGCCCCTTGTGGTATCACCCGCCAGGTACCCGCTTTGGGCGTTCGGGGCTATCTGTCCAAGCAGACGCGTTCCGGGGTAATGTTGCCGGATCTCCGGAAGGGAGCTTTGCGCGGTAATCCCCTCGGCTGTTTCAAAGGGAACGCCACAGACTGCCAGTACCTGAACGGATTTCCGCATATCCAAATCGTTATCGCACAGCGAATAAATCCGAAGCCGGGCGCTTTCGGAATGCCAGGCGGAAAGATCCTTGCACATGGCTGCCGCCGTCGAGTCGGCGCTGCCCAACAGGTGAAAAACTGAATCCGAAGGCATTTTTAATTGAAGGATACCGGCTGATTGTCCGGCTTTGATCCGCAGGACTCCGGGATCGGAAACGATTTTGGCGATCAGGGGGTCGCTGACGGCGGGTAGGCTCTCACCGGTTTCCGGAAGTTGCCCTCGATTTTTATCGGTTTGGGGAGATTGACAGGAAAAGCATAGGACAAGGCAGCTTCCAATCCAACCGAGTAATGGTGTTCTGACGTGTTTCATGTCTTTTCGGATTTCGTTTTCAAACCGGCTGGCCCGGGATGCCGGGTCCGATCAACCGAATCCAGGATTCAATCCGTGGGCCTGCGCCATAATTTTCCGGAACCAAACCGTGTAGATGCCGGGCTCCTGCTGCAGGCTTTCCTGAAGGTCCCCGTAGCGGATCCACCGGATCGCGGAAACTTCCGCCGGGTCCGGATGGACCGGTCCGTCGTACCGCCCGGTAAACACATGGTCTATTTCATGTTCGGTCAGGCCGTTATCAAATTCGGCCCGGTATGTGAATTTAAACGCAAAGTCCAGGCCACAATCAAAACCCAGTTCCTCCTTCAGCCGCCGGTGGGCAGCGGCCTCGGTATCTTCCCCTTTCAGCGGATGGCTGCAGCACGCATTGGTCCAGAGTCCGGGAGAATGGTA
Organism: Anseongella ginsenosidimutans; assembly: GCA_029268045.1. GTDB lineage: Bacteria > Bacteroidota > Bacteroidia > Sphingobacteriales > Sphingobacteriaceae > Anseongella > Anseongella ginsenosidimutans_A. The sequence continues at coordinate 7,826 of JAJUHF010000074.1, read as the reverse complement.
TTTTTCCGCTGCGCGCTGTTGCAGCAGCAGTTCATCGCGGCTGTTTACGATAAGTACAGAAAAGGCACGGTGTAAGAGGCCCCGGCGGTGGACATCCATTTTTTCGCCGTAGCCGGTCACCTCATCCTGGGCGTTTACAAGGAGTAGAATTTCTTCTCTGGCTTTGTGTACTGTATGTTTCACCTCGCTGTTCCGGGTTTTTGAGGTGACTAATATCGTGGTTTTCTATGAGAAGCCGACCTTTTACCGGATTTGCTGGCTGGGCGGGATGCCTTGGATGCGCGTCCTCCGCTTCCTTTGCTTCCCTCGGCAAAATCGATGCGGATCTTTCTTCCTTTAAACGAGCTGTTCTTCAGCTGGTTGTAAACCGTGTTCGCTTCCGGGGAGGCGACTTCAAAAAAGGTATGGATCCCTTTGAGGTCAATCCGGCCAACCTGCTGTCCGCTGATACCGGAGTTGTCGCACACAAAGCGGAGAAGATCTCCGCGGGTGAGGTCGTCGACCGATCCAAGGTTGATGAACATCCGGGTGAAGCGGTGGTCCGGCGTATATTTATCTTTCCCTTTGCCTTTCCCCGGAGCCCGGGCGGGTTTTTCGTTGGGCGCGTTCAGGTCGGGAGCGTTCAGGTAGTACTCCAGGAAGCGGTTGAATTCCAGGGAGGCGAATCGGCGTATCAATTCCTCCTTATCGATGTTTTCAAATTCCTTGTAGATCCGGTTGAGATACGGGCCGATCTGCTCGTCGTTGACCTTTACCTCATGAACCTTGCGGATAAGCGCAAACAGCTGCTTTTCGCAGACCTCGTACCCGGTGGGGATATCGTTTTTCTCAAATTTCTTCCCGATGACTTTTTCGATCTGCCGGATACGGCCCACCTCGCGGCTATTGATGATGGAGATGGAAACCCCGGTTTTTCCCGCCCTGGCGGTACGACCGCTTCGATGGGTATAATTCTCAATATCGTCCGGAAGGGAATAATTGATTACATGGGTTACATCGCTGACGTCGATGCCGCGGGCAGCCACATCCGTGGCGATCAACAATTGCAAAGACCGGTCCCGATACCGTTTCATGACTTTATCCCGCTGTTGCTGGGATAGATCCCCGTGGAGCGCATCGGCATTGTAACCGTCCCGGATCAGACGTTCGGCGGTTTCCTGCGCCTCAATGCGGGTCCGGGTAAAGATAATGGCGAATATTTCGGGGTGGTAATCCACGATCCGCTTAAGGGCCGCGTATTTTTCACGGGCTCTTACAATATAATATTCGTGTTCAATGTTTTCATTACCCGTATTTTTGCTGCCAACGGTAATCTCTACCGGGTCGCTCATGTAATTACGGGAAATCCGCCGGACCTCATTCGGCATGGTGGCTGAGAACAACCAGGTATTTTTGGTTTCCGGCGTATTGGAGAGGATGCTGTTGATGTCCTCCTGGAATCCCATGTTGAGCATCTCATCGGCTTCATCCAGGACCAGGTAGCGGATGCCCGAGAGGTCGGTGGCTCCGCGGTTGATGATATCAAGCATCCGTCCCGGGGTGGCCACAATGATCTGCGCTCCCCGTTTGAGTTCGTATATCTGCGTGGAAATATTGGCTCCGCCATACACGGCAACCACATTTACCGTTCCGAGGAATTTGCTCAGTGTTTTCAGATCGTTGGTGATCTGCAGACAAAGTTCCCGTGTGGGACACAGTATCAGCCCTTGTGGATAGGATTCATGGGCCTGGATCAATTGCAGCATGGGAAGTCCGAACGCGGCGGTTTTTCCGGTGCCCGTCTGTGCGAGTCCTACCAGGTCCCGGTCACCCTCCAGCAGTACGGGAATTGCCTGTTGTTGAATGGTGGTAGGGGTGACGAAGCCCATGCTGTCAATGGCTTTGAGCAAGGCCTCCGAGAGACCAAGCGAATTGAAATCTGTCATTTGATTTTTAAAATACGTTTAACGAAGCCTGTCGGCCGACCGGACCAGGGCTTCATCCCTGGCAATTGCCCGTCGGGCAAGCAGCGTGCAAATTATGGAGACAGTGGGCAAAAAGGCGCTGATACCCAGCTGTTGATTACGCAGTTCGACCTGCTGGTAAGGCTGGATCTTAACCAGCAACACCGCCACCAGACCGAAAATCAGTAAAATGATCGTCCAGCATAACCCCAGCTGCCGTTTCCGGTTCCGGAACGAGAAGATGCAGAGCAAATAGGCGGCCACCAGAAAGCCTACCAAGGCAATCCCCAGTGTAAAGGATTCGGTTTTCTTCACCTGGTCCCCAATGGCTTCATAATGCCCCAATCCTTTGATAACGTGTGTCGTTTCGGTGGTTTGGCCATCGGCAATCGTTGTAGTGGTAAACGTAATAATGGGAAGAGTCAATACAAATAATACTCCCAACAGCCCGAACATCAACCAAATAGTCTGAATACGTTGGATCATCCGCCGTTTAAATTTTGCCACAAAGATAGAAGATTTCAATCGTTTTTTCAGGTACCGGTGGCACGAAGGTGAATTTTATGGGCCGGCAGCAGGGAATTTTGTAAAAGATTCCCGGAATGGTATAACAAAGACGGGAGGCATCCGCGTATCTTTGTCCTATGAAAAATGGTAATATGAAAAAGAAATATGCAATAACAGGAATGACCTGTTCGGGATGCGCCGGCGTAGTCCGGAATGTATTATCGGGTGTAGCCGGTGTGAAGCACGTGGAAGTAAGCCTGGAGCAGCATGAAGCGCTGGTGGAAGCAGATGAATCCGTCACTACCGAAGCGCTGGCTGAAGCCTTGGAAAAGACGCCCTACCGTCTCTCGGAGACCGCCGCACAATAAAACTTCTGCGAGTTCGGTTGGATTATCCGCCTGGAGGCATTGCGGAATCGCCGTCCGCTCGTTGACGGGGAACCGCTTTCCTGGAGGCGCCTACTGATAACGCTTCCCTTGGCCGTCATCACGGGGCTTGCAATAAGCCGTTCACGCCGGGTTCGATGATTTTGAGATTTTACTGGACGGAGAGCCGTTGAAATGACACGAAGCTTCGGGATACCGCTTCCTTAAACTGAATTTTTCTTAGTTTTGGGAAAAAAAGCGGTGCCGAGGTATTTCATCGAACTTTCTTATCAGGGAACCAATTATCATGGCTGGCAGATGCAGCCGAATGCGGTCACTGTTCAGGAAGTGCTGGATGCAACGCTTTCCCGGGTACTTCGCCAGACGATAAGCACCACCGGAAGCGGACGGACCGACGCGGGGGTTCACGCCCTGCAGCAGTTTGCCCATTTTGACACCGAAGCGCCCTTGCCGCCATCGTCCGTGGGGAAAACCGTTTCCAGCCTCAATGCCCTCCTGCCTCCCGATGTGGCGGTCCGGCGCTTGATCCCGGTTTCCGACGAGGCCCATGCACGATTTGACGCGATTTCCCGTTCCTACCATTACCATATGCATTTTGAGAAGGATCCTTTTCTTTATCAGCGAAGCTGGAAAACCCGGAACGATTTTGATCTGGAACGGATGAACCGGGGCGCATCCCTGATCAGGAAACACACCGACTTTGCCAGTTTCTGCAAAAGTCACGCGGGATCGAAAACCACCGTGTGTAAAATTACGGAAGCTGTCTGGGAACCCGATGGAGCGGGGAAGGTCGTATTCCGGATCAGCGCCGATCGTTTTCTTCGGAATATGGTGCGCGCGATTGTGGGAACGCTTTTGGATGTGGGCAGAATGAAAATCAGCCTGGATGAACTCCAGGATATCATGAACACGGGAAGCCGGTCAGCGGCCGGTGAGTCTGTTCCGGCCGAAGGATTATACCTTGCCCGGGTGGAATATCCCTACATAAAGGACACATGGCGCTAACAGGAAACGCACTGGATTGGAGTTTAATAAAGCGGGTGCTGCGTTACGCGAGGCCTTATCGAAAGATCTTTTTCTGGTCGGTGGTGCTCACCGTATCGCTTGCCGCGCTGGCGCCCTTGAGGCCCTGGATGATCGAATACACGGTAGATAAATACATCGCCTTCGACGACCTTCAGGGCTTGGAACTGATGATCCTGCTGATGTTGATCGCATTGCTTCTGGAGGTCTTCGTAAAGTACATGCACACCTATTATACCAATGTGCTGGGGCAATCGGTCGTACGTGACATGCGGGTGGACACCTTCAACCACCTTACCTCGCTTCGTCTGAAGTATTTCGACAGGACGCCCATCGGTACCCTGATCACCCGGAATGTTTCCGACCTGGAAACGATTGGGGATGTGTTTTCACAGGGTCTTATCATTATCATCGGCGACATCCTGCAGATCATCACCATCATGCTGGTAATGTTCTACACCGATTGGGAGCTTACCCTGGTGGTGCTGGCGCCCATTCCCCTGCTCATGCTGGCCACTTACATATTCAAAGAGGCGATCAAATCCTCCTTTCAGCAAGTGCGTACGGAGGTGGCCCGGTTAAACGCCTTCCTGCAGGAACACATTACGGGCATGAGCGTGGTGCAGCTGTTTGCCCGGGAAAAGCAGGAGATGGAGAAGTTCAGGACCATCAATGGGAGGCACCGCGATGCGCACATCCGGTCCAATCTGTATTATTCCATCTTTTTTCCGGTGGTTGAGATCGTCTCGGCGCTTTCACTTGGCCTGCTGGTATGGTACGGTGCCGGGAGCGTGCTTCAGGGAGTAACTTCCCCCGGGGTGCTGGTGTCTTTCCTGCTCTATATCAACATGCTGTTCCGGCCTATCCGCGAGCTGGCCGATCGGTTCAATACCCTGCAGATGGGGATCGTCAGCGCGGACCGCATTTTTAAGGTCCTGGATACCAAAGAACAGACGCCCGATGAGGGTACCTACGCTCCCGAGCGGGTACAAGGGGCGATCCGGTTTGACCGGGTCTGGTTTGCCTACACGGATGAGCAATACGTGCTGAAAGATATTTCCTTTTCGGTCCGGCCGGGAGAGACACTGGCCCTGGTGGGCGCGACCGGAGCGGGCAAATCCTCCATCATCAACCTGCTGAACCGGTTTTATGAAATCAACCGGGGAACCATTGAAATAGACGGCAGAAACATCCGGGAATACCGGTTGGATGCGCTGCGATCCTCCATTGCCACGGTGCTGCAGGATGTGTTTCTTTTTTCCGATACGGTCCATAACAACATCAGTATCCGCAATCCCGGGATCAGCCGGGAGCAAATCGTTCAGGCGGCCCGGGAGGTGGGCGCCGACCAGTTTATCGAGCGGCTTCCGGGCGGTTTCGACTACAATGTGATGGAGCGCGGGGCTACCCTTTCGGCAGGGCAGGCACAGCTCCTATCGTTTATCCGGGCCCTGGTGTACGATCCGGCCATCCTGATCCTGGATGAAGCCACCGCTTCGGTCGATACGGAAACCGAAGAGTTAATTCAGCGCGCGATCCTTCGCCTGATGGAGGGCCGAACCTCCATTGTGATCGCCCACCGGCTTTCAACCATCCAGCATGCAGATAACATCCTGGTGCTGGATCGGGGGGAGATCGTTGAGCAAGGGACGCATCAGGAGCTGCTGAAGCTGGACGGAAATTACAAAAGGCTCTATGACCTGCAGTTTAACAGCGCCGGGGTAGGTAGCTGAGCAGCCCCTTTGCGCAAGGATTTTCAGACAATTTTTTTTCGAAAATGTCGAAAAACTTCTTTATGTTCGAATTCTAAACGTTAAATCTATACCCCCCATGTCAGATAATCCGAAAGGCTATACGTACCAGATTACGGTCATCGCCGTGCTGTTTTTTGTGTTAGGGTTTGTCACCTGGCTGAATTCCATTCTAATCCCATACCTGCGTATAGCCTGTGAACTGACCCATTTTGAAGCCTACCTGGTTACCTTCGCGTCGTATATCGCCTACTTTTTCATGGCAATTCCATCATCCTGGATACTCAAGCGAACCGGCTTGGTCAACGGCATGGCGCTTGCGCTGCTGGTTATCGGGGTGGGAGCCTTGCTGTTTCTTCCGGCGGCTACCTCACGGGAGTACATCGTATTTTTGCTGGGCTTGTTTGTCATGGGAACCGGCATGGCGATCCTACAGACAGCCGTAAACCCCTATGCCACCATTCTGGGACCGGTGGAAAGCGCCGCCAAGCGGATCAGCATCATGGGTGTTTCCAACAAGGTTGCCGGCATGCTGAGTCCCTTGATCCTGGGCGCGGTCGTATTCAAGAATTTGGCTAGTGAGGACGAGGTAAAGGCGCAGTTGGCCCAGATGGCCGTATCCCAGCGGGATGCTTTTCTGGATGATCTGGCCATGCGGGTGATTGCGCCGGCCATTGTGCTGGCCGCCGTGATGCTCTTGCTGGCGCTTTTGGTCAAGTTATCCCGTCTGCCCGAAGTGGAACTGGATGAAGAACCGCCTCAGGCAGATGGAGTGAGTCCGCAGAAGCAAAAAACAAGTGTCCTGCAGTTTCCCTTTCTCGTACTGGGGGTATTTACCATCTTTTTCTATGTCGGGGTGGAAGTCATGGCGGTAGACACCATCGCATCCTACGGGTCCTATTTTGGATTCGGTCTGAACGAAACCAAGGTGTTTCCCACCTACGTGCTGATTGGGATGGTCATCGGCTATTTTATCGGAATCGTTGCGATCCCCAAATACATCAAACAGGACAAGGCGCTGGCGCTTTTTTCGGTTCTGGGCATTGTTTTTACCCTGGGGGCCCTGTTTACCACCGAATTTACTTCCATCGTTTTCATCGCTTTGCTCGGACTGGCTCATTCGATCATGTGGCCCGCTATTTGGCCGCTGGCGCTGGAGGGTCTTGGTAAGTTCACCAAGATTGGTTCGGCCCTGCTCATCATGGGAATTGCCGGGGGAGCGATCATTCCGCCCATTTACGGAAAGCTGGCCGATGTGGTTAATCCGCAGCAAGCCTACTGGATCATGATTCCCTGCTACCTGTTTATTTTATTCTTTGCCGTGAAGGGACATCAAATTGGCCGGCAACGACATGGCTAGACCCGAATTCGACGACATATACATGAATCTGGCGACCGATCTGGCCCGGCGTTCCCATTGCGTGAAAGCGCAGGTGGGCGCGGTGCTCACCCGAGATACCCGGATCATATCCATCGGTTATAACGGTCCGCCCTCGGGTACGCATAATTGCGACGAGGAGTGGCCCGACACGGGGTGTCCGAGGGATTCCCGCGGAAGCTGCTCACTGGCCCTGCACGCGGAGGAAAACGCGATCGTATACGCCGTCCGAAACGGGGTGAATCTGGAGGGGGCTACGCTCTACACGACGCTCTCTCCCTGCCTTTCCTGCGCCCGGCTGATTTACTCGTCGGGGGTCAGAAAAATGATTTACAAGCATTCCTACGCGGAATACAAAGGGCTTCCGGTGGACGAAGGCATTGAGTTTTTAATGAAGTTTGGAGTGGATGTGTTACGGTATAATTAGGGGCTTCTGTTTTCTGATCCTGTTATTGAATTCGCTGCCCGGTTGCGAAAAAGACCGGCAGCTGCAGCGCGTACAATTCAACGGAAATGCGCAGGGGACGACCTATCAGGTAATCTATCTCAGCGAGGAAGGCGCCAGCTTTCAGCAGGAAATGGAAGAGGCGCTGGCGGCAATTGACCGGTCGCTCTCGCTTTACCTTCCCGGGTCATTGATCAATCAGTTTAACGGCAGCGACCGCGGAATAAAAATGGACCGGTACTTCCGGGAGGTGGTGCGTAAAGGGCAGGAGATCAGTGCGCTGAGTGACGGCGCTTTCGACCTGACGGTCAAGCCCCTGGTGGACGCCTGGGGTTTTGGTGAAAAGCGCCATACCCAGGTGCCGGATTCATCGTATGTTGAGGAATTACTCCA
>JAJUHF010000073.1 GCA_029268045.1 Anseongella ginsenosidimutans | reverse complement strand
GCGTATGCAATTCAAGTAATTCTTTAAGTATTTCGGGGTTTTCGTCCGCCCGGTTGTGGGTTTCGCCGCTATCGGTAGGAAGATGCACCAAAAACAGCCGGTCCTTCCCTTTGAAGTCTTCGCCCGATCGCTTCCGGCTCCAGCCGGGAGTAGGATCAACGGGATTCCCCAGCAATTTCCATTCTCCTTTCCGAACGGCCCAGGGGCTGGTCGCATCATCGTACGACCCGGTTTGCCAGTGGAGTTCACGCGAGGTGATCGCTGCCGTTGAAGCTTGATGTTCATGTCCCTTGCCTGAAATGGCCGGGAGCAGATCCATGCCTTCTATTCCGGGATCGCTTACCACGGATCCGGTCAGGGCTGCGATTGTCGGGAACCAATCCATGCCGGAGGCAGGCAGGTCGCTTTCACGGCCTTCGGGCAGCATCGGGGGATAGCTGATGATGGCCGGAACCCGGATCCCCCCCTCGAACATGCTGAACTTTCCACCACGGTACGGGCCGGCAAATCCTCCTCCTCCGAATGCCCGTTCCTCATACGAATGACCGTGATCGGATTGAAATATTATAACCGTGTTATCCAGCTTATTAAGCTGCTCTAATTTATCTAATACTTCACCTATTTTTTCATCCATGGTGGACACAAAAGCCGCGTATTCCCTCCGTGGCGAATCCAGATTTTTGTAGTATTCCAGCCATTTCGGAGTTCCCTGATAAGGGTAATGCGGCACATTGATGGCCCAATAAATAAAAAAGGGTTGGCTTTGCTTCCGGGCGACGATGTTGCCGATCTCTTCAACCATCAGATCGGGGAAATAGGATCCGGGGCGATAAACCTCTTCGGTATTCCGGTAAAGGTCGTGACGGTTTGGGCCGCTCCAATAGAAAAAATGGGAGTAGTTGTCGATGCATCCCCGCTGATGACCAAAAAAATAGTCAAATCCCTGCGCAGTGGGGAGCTTGTCCGGCGCGTGGCCCAGATGCCATTTGCCCACCAGCGCGGTATAATAGCCGCTTTCTTTCAGCATTTCAGCGATGGTTACTTCGGACGAAGGAAGTCCTCCTTCCATCCCGGGATCTTTTTCGGGAACGGGCACGTTGCCGGGCAGACCGGCGCCCAGATTGGTTTTACCGGTAAGCAAGGCCGCCCTTGAAGGAGAACAAACCGGCGCGGCGGCATAAAACTGGGTGAAGCGGACGCCCCGGCGCGCCAAGCGGTCCAGATTAGGCGTTTGCAGGTCTTTTGCGCCATAGCAGTTCAAATCCAGACTGCCTAAATCGTCGGCCAGGATCAGTAGCACGTTGGGCGGGGTTTCTCCGCTGGACTGTGCGGAAGATTCCTGTCCAAGCGCCGGCCGGGATCCAATAATAAACAGGGTACTTAAGGCAATGTAAAAGATTTCTCTCAAGGAATGGCGTGTCATATGATAATCGGAAATTAAGCGGGTCATCCTGCGACTCCCAGCGGGGAAAAATACAGAAAAACGGCGATAATAAACACAAACAAACCCAGCGATAGCCCCAGATCCCATTTGTTCCAGCTGGCCCGGGACCGGGCGCGATCTTCGGCTACGGTCGTGGCGTAGGTCAGACCGCGGAGTTTTTCTTCCGATGGCCGTTCTGTCAAAAGACTCACCGTGATGAGCAACAGGATGCAGAACACAAAAAGCAGAATGCAGAAATACAAAAAGTTCAGTGTGGCGAAATCATAAAGCCATCCGCTTAACGATCCTTTATATAGCTCAAGTAGGATCCGCAGCGCCCCAATCAAGAACCCGGCTCCGAGGGTCCATAAGGCACCGGCGGAATTGATGCGCCGTGAAAAAATCCCAAGCAGAAAAACGGCGGCGATGGGCGGAGCCAGGTAAGACTGGACACTTTGTAGGTATTCATATAGCACGCCCGAAATTCCTTCCATTACGGGGATCCACAATACACCTAGCACCACCACCACAGCGGTAGCCAAGCGCCCTACCCGGACCAATTCCTTTTGGTTTGTCTCCGCTTTAAGCTTTAGATAAATATCCATGGTAAAAAGCGTTGAGCATGAATTGAATATAGCAGCCAGTGAACTCATCAACGCAGCCAACAGGCCACCTGCCACCAAGCCCCGGAACCCAGCGGGGAGCAGACTTTGCACCAATGCCGGAAAAGCCTGATCGGCCTGGCCGAGTTCGAGTTTCCCCGATGCCGCCAGCGCCGAGGCGATCAGCCCCGGGATCATGAAAATGAAAAAAGGAAACAGCTTCAGGTAGGCGGCAAAGATCGCTCCCCTTCGGGCCTGCGTTTCATTCCGGGCAGCCAGACAACGCTGCACAATGTACTGATCCGTACACCAGTACCAGAGTCCCACAATGGGCGATGCAAAAAGAATTCCCGCCCAGGGAAAATCCGGGTCGCTCAGCGGCGGAAACAGATTCAGCTTTTCCTTGGGCGTGGATGCGATCAGCGCGTCCCAGCCACCCAATTCCAAAAGCCCCAGGATGGTCAGTACAATGGAACCAAGCAGAAGCACGACCGCTTGCATTGCTTCCGTATAGGCTACTGCGCGCATTCCTCCCAGTACGGTGTAAATACCCGTAAGCAGCACCAATACCAAAGCGCTGGTCCAGAAATCCACGCCGATAAAGGAGGAGATCACCAGCGCGCCTGCAAACACGGTAACCGAAACCTTCGTGAGGACGTAACTCAGCAAGGAAACGATCGACAAGATCCAGCGGGCCCGGGAATTGTAACGCTTTTCCAGAAATTCAGGCATGGTAAATACATTCGCCCGCATGTAGAAGGGCACGAATACCCAGCCCAGCAACAGAACGATCCAGGAATGCAGCTCGTAATGTCCCATTACCAGGCCGGACGATGCCGCGGTCCCGGATAGTCCCACGACGTGTTCGGAACCGATATTGGACGAAAGGATGGATGCACCGATCACAAACCAGCCAATGTTCCGTCCGGCAAGAAAATATTCCTGGGCGGAATCCTTCTTTTTACGCATGGACCAGGCGGCGATTCCGGCGATTACCAGGAAATATAGACCTACGATTATCCAGTCAATGATCCCAAGAAACCCCATATAAAGTATAGAATTAATTAAAATGCGTAATAAACTGAATACAAGAAATTTACAAAATAAATTATAGTCAAACTATGGCCGCCTCACCGGGTTCCGCGCGCGCATTCAGAAGATCTATTAAAAGATGGAACGGCTCACGAATGCGTCTTCCCCTTCCTCGGAAGGAACCTGATAAAGGATCATGAAAACCTCGGTCTTCCGGGGAATTTTCTTCCCTTCTTTCCGATTCGCCGGAAGTACTTCCAGCCCCTTTTTGAAACATCGCCGGAGCGCCTGCGTTATTTTGGGATTATCAAATTTCTTCACCGCGCTTACCCGGTCAACAGATAGATCGGGATTGACCCGTACCCGGTAAAGAGCGAATCGCGTGTTCGACTTGCGGCCTTTCAGGTTCTCCAGGCATTCGGCCGGAAACCTAACCCGCACTCCAAATTCGTTCTCGGGCTCAATCCCTTTGTCCCTCATGTATTCAAGCACCTCAAGTTTGCGTTCATAGGTTTGGCGATAATTGCTTTCCAGTTCCTCAGCAGTAATCCCATTTTCCAGGTGGACGTTATCCGGGAATTCCCTGTCCAGCTGCATAGCGCCGGAGCAGAAACCAAAGCTTAGGTCCCCATCCGCGTTCCGATTGGCGAATAGGAGCCAGGTTGTGTTCTCCGGCGTGTAAAACGCGCAGGAGGTATTCAGCATGCTTCGAAGCTTCAGGGAAGAAACCTTTTCCCCTTTGTAGAGGCTAATGATCTCAATCCGGAGGTCATGCTGATTTTCATTTTCGGTATCCGGACTGACCTGGACAATCCGGGCAAGAGCGGCGAAATCCGCGGAGGCGATCCGTGATTCCAGCGGGGTTACCACGCAGGAGCAAGCCAGCATCTGCTTTGCAGATAAAAGCAGTAGGAGCAGTAAAACACGTTTCATACAACAAGGTAAAGTTTTTTCGGCAAACCCGCTCAATGCAACGCCTTCCGGGTCCAAAAATCACTGGCAAAAACGTAATTTTTTTCGTATTTTAGCCGCAACCCAAGCCCTATCTTATTGTTTAATAATTCGTAAAATAGTAAAGAATGGAAAAGGACAAATCAAAGTTAACCAGACAGACAGGTGCGCCGGTTCCGGATAACCAGAATTCGATGACTGCCGGCCCCCGGGGTCCGCTATTGATGCAAGACGTCTGGTTTTTGGAGAAGATGGCAAATTTTGACAGGGAAGTAATCCCTGAGCGGAGAATGCATGCAAAAGGTTCGGGTGCATTTGGCACATTTACCGTTACACACGACATTACGCAATACACCAAGGCGGATATTTTCAGTGAAATAGGAAAGCAAACCGAAATGTTCGCCCGGTTCTCTACGGTGGCGGGTGAGCGGGGCGCTGCCGATGCCGAACGGGATATCCGCGGGTTTGCGCTGAAATTCTACACCGACGAAGGAATTTGGGACCTGGTCGGAAACAATACGCCGGTTTTCTTTTTCAGGGACCCCATGAAGTTCCCCGATTTGAATCACGCGGTAAAACGCGACCCGAAAACGAACCTCAGAAGTGCCAATAACAACTGGGATTTCTGGACCTTGCTTCCCGAAGCGCTGCATCAGGTTACCATTGTGATGAGCGACCGGGGAATTCCGCGCGGCTATCGCCATATGCACGGGTTTGGGAGCCACACCTATAGCTTCATCAACAAGGACAACGTGCGTCACTGGGTGAAGTTCCATTTCATTACCCAGCAGGGGATTGAAAACCTGACGGACGAAGAAGCTGCCGAAATAATTGGTCGGGACAGGGAATCATCCCAGCGGGACCTTTTCGAAGCCATTGAGCGGAAAGATTTCCCAAAATGGAAGATGTTCGTACAGATCATGACCGAGGAAGAAGCCAAAACATACCGCTTCCATCCGTTCGATCTGACCAAGGTCTGGTCCAAAAAGGATTTCCCGCTGATCCCTGTGGGCGAATTCGAACTGAACAGAAATCCGGAAAACTATTTCCAGGACGTGGAGCAGGCTGCATTCAATCCGGCGAACATTGTACCGGGAATTGGGTTCTCCCCCGACAAAATGCTTCAGGGACGGCTGTTCTCCTACGGCGACGCACAGCGTTACCGCTTGGGAGTAAACCATTTTCAGATCCCGGTCAACAAACCACGGTGTCCGTACCACGCATTCCACCGCGACGGAGCCATGCGCGTAGACGGAAACTATGGAGCAACCACGCACTATAACCCGAACAGTTATGGCCAGTGGCAGGAACAACCCGAAGCCAAGGAACCACCTTTGGAACTGGATGGAACCGCCTACGCCCATAACTTCAGGGACGATGATGAGGATTACTACACCCAGCCCGGCGACCTGTTCCGGATAATCAAAGCCGACGGCAAGGCAGACCTGCTGTTTAAAAACACGGCTGCACAACTGGGTGGCGCTGAAAAATTCATTCAGATCCGTCATATCCGGAATTGCTACAAGGCCGACCCGGAATACGGAGAAGGGGTGGCAAAAGCGCTGGGTCTCACCATGGACGAAGTCAACAGCTTCGACATGACCCCGTATGACCGCTGGGCGCCCAGGCCAACGAATGGATAAATAAATAGCGCATAGCGAAACAAGGCGCAGAAGGGCTGTATCGATGTGTTGATACAGCCCTTTTCTTTTTGGTTCAGGCCCTGCTTTAAATTTTTTTTTAGCTTTGGTTATGCAGCTATTAACTATCCCGCATCTCAGCTTTCCCCTGGAAGACCCGCTTTTGAAGTTCCTATTCGAACTTATGATCATCCTGGGAGTGCCTTTGCTGCTGAACAAGATCAAAGTCCCCCATCTTCTGGGTTTGATCATCGCCGGGGCGCTGGTTGGCCCGAATGGTTTTCATTTGCTGGACCGCGACGCAAGCATCGTTGTCACCGGCACCACCGGACTGCTCTACATCATGTTTCTGGCCGGCCTGGAGATTGACATGAGCGATTTCAAAAAGAACAAATGGAAGAGTATCACCTTCTCTGTTTATACCTTTGCCGCGCCATTCGCGCTTGGTTTCGCCGGAGGCTATTACGTGCTTAACTTCCCCCTGCTGACTTCCGTTTTGTTTGCGAGCCTGTTTTCTTCCCACACACTGATCGTTTACCCGATGGTGAGCAAGCTGGGCATTGCCAAGAACCCGTCGGTAAATATTACCGTGGGCGGTACCATGATCACCGACGTACTTTCCCTGACCGTGCTTGCCGTAGTGGTAGGAATGACCCAGGGCGATGTGAATGCTGCCTTCTGGACCCGGATGTCCGCTTCCATGCTTGCCTTCGGTCTGGTGGTCCTCCTTCTTTTTCCGATCGCAGCCCGGTGGTTCTTCAAACAGGTGGACGATAAGATTTCTCAATACATTTTCGTGTTGGTGGTCATCTATCTTGCGGCCCTGGCCGCTGAACTAGCCGGGGTGGAATCCATCATTGGCGCTTTCTTTGCCGGCCTGGCGCTGAACCGCCTCATTCCCCACGGCTCCACGCTCATGAACCGGGTTGAATTCGTAGGCAACGCGATCTTCATTCCTTTTTTCCTCATCAGCGTGGGCATGCTGATCGATTTCAGGGCGTTCATTGAGAGCTGGGAAACCCTGGCGGTAGCGGGGGTCATGCTAATGGCTTCCATCGGCGGAAAATACCTGGCCGCAATCGCCACACAGAAAACCTTCCGCCTAAGTAAGGACGAAGGACGGCTGATATTCGGCATGAGCTCGGCGTCCGCCGCGGCGACTCTTGCAACGGTTATGGTGGGATACAACGTAATTATCGGAGAAACGGCAGCCGGAGACCCCATCCGGCTTTTGAACGATTACGTACTGAACGGAAGCATTTTGCTTATCCTGATTTCCTGCACGATTTCCTCGTTCGTTTCCATGTCCAGCGCGCAACGGATCGCCGACGCCGAACGGGAGGAAACCGCCTCGGGTCGGAGCCGGGAAAAGGAACGGATCCTGCTTGCCCTCAACCACCCGGACACCGTTGAGCGCATGGTCAACCTGGGCTTGTTGCTCAAAGCGGAAACCAATAAGGACCGCTTATACGCGCTGAACGTGATCAACGAGGACAAAAACGAGTCTTCGGTAAAAAACGCCGAGAAACTTCTTCACCTGGCCGTGGACGCTGCCGCCGGAGCGGATGTCACGTTACAGCCCCTTACCCGCTACGACAACGACGTGGTCAACGGGATCAACAACGTGGTAAAGGAGCAAAAAATCACCGATCTCATCATTGGCCTGCAGGACGAAAAAGGATTTTCACCCTCCTTTGTATACAATCTCCATTACGGATACCTGCGGAACAACCACATCAATGTATTGGTTTACCATGCTGCGCAACCCATTTCCACGGTAAAAAAACACACCATCTTCATCCCGGCACACGCCGAAAGGGAACCAGGTTTCTTTCATGCCCTGCTGCGCATCTGGAACATTGGCGCCCACTCAGGCGCCACCATGAGTTTTTACGCCAGCGAAACCGTGATCGGAATTCTCAACCGCGTATTGAAAAGAACGCCCATTGAAGCGGAATTCCACCCGATAAACAGTTGGTATGAGGCGGAAAAGGCCGCCCTGGAACTGGGAGAAGACGAAGGACTGATTGTTTTGATGGCCAAACACGGCATGGTTTCCTTCTCGCCGCAAATGCACTCGATCGCCGATTTCCTGAACCTGCATTTGCATGAAAACAATTACCTCCTGATTTATCCGTTTTCAGAAATGGACGGGGACACGCTGGAAAAACGGTCCGTGAGCAACCCGCGCGACTTTACGGAGATCGGTAAGATAATCGGAAAGATTTTTAAATGAACCGACCCGAAACGCCCCAATGGGAGCCGCGGCCGGAAACGCCCCGATGGGAGGCGCGGCAGCCGGAAATAAAAAATTATTACCTTGCACTTGACAACAATCAATAATCAACGAATGAACAAACAGCTTCTTTTTTCAATCATCGCACTGGTTGCCCTTCTTTTCGCTTCCTGCGGAGATTCCGGTTTTACCCTTAACCCGAAACAGATACACGTTCAGGTATTGGAAGGGGACGATTTTATTATTCATGTGGAGGGTAACGGCAAGGAATTCAACCTAACGGAACAAAGCCCGTCGAACGGCTTCAATGTAAAAAAAGGGCAATCCGTGTCGGTTGATTGCGTACAAGGCGATTCCGTCCTCGTTTTCATTGCAGGGGATGTACGGGGCAATTATGAAAACGGCATTTACATGTCGGCCGGCGACAGGCAAACGGTGTCGATTGATGGGTAAATTGCTTTTTCCTGTCCTGGCCTGGTGTTTCCTGTTGCCATTGGACGCTGTCTGCCAGGAAACCGGAATGCGGGAATTCTCGCCTGTTTCCGAGCCGATTTATCTGGAAGGGCAGTTATGGCCCGAGGAAGTCAAATCGCCGTACGACCGCTTTCCTGCCCGCGCGGAGACCCTGGTCCGCAAACCGGTCTGGGATTTGTCAACCCAATCGGCCGGCCAGCAATTCCGCTTTCGGACCGATGCCCGGCGGATTGTCGTTCAATATCAGGTAAAGCTTGGATTGCAAAAACCCCACATGCCGGCCACCGGCGTCAGTGGAATTGACCTGTACGCAAAAGACCGCGATGGCAACTGGCTTTGGTGCCGCGGCAACTACTCATTTGGGGATACCATCCGCTACGTATTTGACATTGACCCGGCCAACGGTCAGCAGGTCCTGGAATACACCTTGTACCTACCCTTATACAATTCGGTTCGGTGGTTGCATGTGCTGACTCCGGACAGCAGCTCCTTTACCGCCCTACCCCGGCGCCTGGAAAAACCCATTATCGTTTACGGTACTTCCATCGCCCAGGGTGCCTGCGCCTCCAGACCCGGAATGGCCTGGACAAACATTCTTTCCCGGAAACTGGACCTGCCGGTGGTGAACCTTGCCTTTTCTGGCAATGGACGCCTCGAGCCCGAAGTCATTTCCTTAATCGCCGAGAAACCATCCCGGCTATTTATTCTGGATTGCCTGCCTAATCTCATCTCCCCAACCTATACCGATGCAATTCTTCAGGACAGGATTGCGAATGCAGTTGCGGAGCTGAAAAAGGCGCATGCCCACACGCCCATTTTACTCACCGATCACGCCGGCTATACCGACGGCGCGGTTAATGTTTACCGGAAACAATTGTACGAACGGACCAATACGGTGCAGCATCGGGTAGTTGACTCCCTTCGCCGCGTCGGCGTAGCGGGTGTTTTCCATCTGGAACACCGCGAAATCGGGCAGGGAATGGATCATACCGTGGACGGTACGCATCCGAACGACCTAGGCATGATGCAACTGGCCGATGCCTATGCAAAGCGAATCCGGGAAATCTTCAATGAACCCGAAGGCTCCATTCCCACGACCCGGGCAAGCAGCCAATACCGGGACGCGCCTCTTTATTTCGGGACCGACCGGCATCAGGCCATTCTGAAACTTAACCAAGACTACCAGCCTGACCTGGTTTTGATCGGCAATTCCATTACCCATTTCTGGGGCGGACAACCCGAAGGACCCGCCCGCGGGCAGGATTCCTGGGACCGGTACCTAAGCAAATACCGCCCCCTCAATCTGGGCTTCGGCTGGGACCGGATTGAAAACACCCTTTGGCGCGTCCGGCACGACGAATTGGCCGGCATATCCCCAAGATATATTGTGGTCATGCTCGGGGTGAATAACCTGGGTCTGCATACCGATGAGGATATTATAAGAGGAATGGATACCCTGCTCCAGAGTATCCAAAGCAGGCAGCCCCAAGCGCAGCTTTTGCTTCTGGGTATCCTGCCCTACCGGAACAGGGAAGACCAGGTGGCCCTGCTGAATAAATCCTACCGGGAGTTAGCGCGACGGCTCGGGATCACATATGCCGACGCGGGGCATCTTTTCCTGAATGAAATCGGTTCCATTAAGGAATCGCTCTTCTCCGATGGATTGCATCCCAACGCCGAAGGATATGCCTTACTTGGAAAATTCCTTAACGACCAACTCCGGCAGATAAAACCTTGAGAAAAGCGTTTACTTCGTTTTGTTTCTCAGGTATTGCTCCAGGACCTTCCGGTCGTTGGAGCCTGTTGCCCGCTTGGCGCCGCCAACAGCTTGCGATGAAACGCCCAGCTTTTCTTTCAGATAGTGGATCTCGTAGTTCTGTGAGGAATTTACCTTGTTGCGTTCGTTCTTTCCTCTTTTGTTTTTGTTGTCGGGCATGGTGATCCGTATTTTGGTTTTCATTAAGACCTCTACTGATAAGCCCTTAAAAATCATACCATTTTCACATGGTGGCGCTATGCCATCCCAGCGAATGGGCGGCGTTTGCTGAGAACCAGTAACGGGGTTTTAATCTCAAAGGCCAGCCTTTCCGCGCTGCTGGGTTGAAATAACCGCTGCAGAAAAGAACGCCCTTGGTTTGTAAACAGAATAGCGATAGAAGGCCGGTTGGAAAAAAGATAAGTCCGCAAGCTTTGGAACAGGGATTGTCCGGGAGCTGGATCTTTGACGCGGATCTTCCATCCGTACTCATCCGCTAAACGCACCGTTTCAGGCAAGGTGTTGCCGTTGGACCGAAAATGCACTGCTTCCACCGGCAAAGCAAGTTGGCCGGCGATTTCCCTCACTTTTTCCGATTCAAAATCCCAGTCCCTGAAGTCGGTAGCATACAGGATCGTCTTGAGGGCCCTTATTCGGTACCCGGCAGGCACGGCCATCACCGGCGTGGCGGAGTGTGAAATCAGGTTACCGGCATTGGTGCCGAGGACGTTCTGGAATTTACCGGCACCCCGTGTGCTGATGCAGACCAGGTCAATGTCTTTATTGCTACGGCAGAAATCAATCAATACCGCATCCACACCGATACCTTCCAGCAGTTGGCAAGTGAAATTTTCCGGTGCTACCTGCATGTAGCGGTAAACGCCTGCCACGAAATTTGTGAGCCTCAACGTCAACGCTTCGGTCCGAACCCGACGATACACTTCCAGTTCCTTATCGGTTTGTCCCGGAGAACGGGTCAGGCGAAAGACATGCACGAAAATCAGTTCCACTTTGCACTTTGAGGCCAATTGAATGGCAAAGCGTAGTCCAGCCTTTGAACTGGCTGAAAAATCGGTAGGCACCAGGATCTTTTTCATACCTTAAAGATAGCGATAGTTCAACTGGACCGGAAGACTTTTGTCAATCGTTCTTTGGGAGAACGGAGATGCTGCCCTTCATCGTGGGGTGAAAACTGCAATAGTACGGGAGGTTTTCTTTCGCAATTAATTCAAAGGTGTGTCCTGCCGGAATCGGGCCGGATGTCCAGGCTTCACCGGCTTCCCCGGTCACATCATGGGTAACGATTCCCTTGTTAACGAACACAACGGTATCGCCCATGTAAACTTCCACTTCCGAAGGCGTAAATTGCATCTGTTGGATGGTTATTTCCACCCGCAAAGGCGTATGTGCCGATTTCAGGCCGCATCCCCCCACCATCCCCCCGGCCAGGAGGATGATGGGAAGCAACCTGTTTACACCATATAAATTTTTCATTCCGACGCGCCGAATCCTTTTTGCACCATTTGGGCATGCTCCAGGTGGGCTTTTAACGCGGGGAGCACATTTTTAAGCAGACTTTTCAGCTCGGCGTTTTCCGTCTCCGGAATCAGCAGGCCTTCAACTGCTCCGATCACTGCCTGGTGATAGGCAACTTCATTGTCAATGTAGGCTTTGTCAAATGCTTTTCCCGAAAGGGCACGCAGTTCCTTCTGCTTCTTTTCGGCTCCTTCCAAAAGCTGCTTGCTTACGGCATTGTCTTTTGGGGTTACGCCAAGTTTTTTTGCAAGCGCGGCAGCCTGCTCAATTACCGCGGCATGGTCATTCGCCATGGTTTGGGCAAATTTCAGGATCTCCCCGTTCTTTGACCTTTTTTTCGCGACGGCCGCGTAGTCGATATCAATCTGATTGGCTACCACGGCTACATGGGCCACTTCGGGATCAGATAGCTTGGGGGTGGTGTCCTGGGTATAACCGGGCGTTGCAAGCAGGAGGGAAGCGAGCAAAAGGACGCTTCCCTTGAAATTCAGTTTACGTGTTTTCTCCATTTTAGTTTGAATTTTACTTTCTAATTGAATGGAGTCACCTACGGCGAAAAAGGTTACAGCGGGCGTGAGCGTTTTTAAAATCGGACTTAATTAGCAAAGTTTAACGCGGCCCGAACGGCTTCGAAATCATGGAGGTCTGTATTTTTCAGGATGGTTGAAGCGTTGACGCTCCCGGGGATCAGGATGTACCGGAACCTGCGACTGGGCGGGGCGGGGAACGCGTCGGGGTCGTCCATGTCGTCGTAGAACAGGTCGATGCTCCCGGGTTTGGCACTGAATGAGTAATGCTGAGCGTACGGGGTATAGGTGTACGGCAAAGGGAATATCTCCGGCGAAGAAGGGGTTGCCGTGAAGATCAACACCTGTCCGTGGTCCCGTATGGCAGCCGTTAATTTTGGCGCTGAAATCGAATAGGTATAATACAATAGCTCCTGCGGGGGAAAACTACTTTTTACTTCTTCCCAATTCGCGTGGGAAACGGTGATCCAGTCGGAATAGATCACGTTGGCGGTGCCGGGATCGCCTTTCGCTCCCTTGTCGCCTTTATCGCCCTTGTCGCCCTTGTCGCCTTTCGGTCCCCTCGGACCGGGCGCCCCGTCATCGCCTTTTGGCCCAGGGACTCCCCGGGGGCCGGGAGCTCCGGTTTCTCCTTTTGGGCCCTGCTCGCCAGCGGGACCGGGAGAGCCTTCTTTT
>JAJUHF010000072.1 GCA_029268045.1 Anseongella ginsenosidimutans | reverse complement strand
TCCAGGTATTCCTTCCGCAGGTAATCTTCCGGCCGGTCGAATCCCAGGACGACATCCCGGATTCTCCCATTTGGATCTTTGACTTTCCAGGACAGGATCAGGCAGCCGTAGTTGCTGATGGTCACCGCCGTTTCGTTTTCATTTTCCAACCGGATGATACGCATGGGATGAAAGAAAGAAAAAATTAAAATGTTCTGCAAAAAATATTATAATTTAAGCCAAATGATTGACTCACTGCAGGAAGAATTCAGGCGGATCTACAAGGGGGATCCGGAATATCTTTTTTTTGCACCCGGCCGGGTGAATCTCATTGGGGAACATACCGATTATAACGGGGGGATGGCCTTGCCGGTGGCGATTTCACAGGGCACCTGGCTGCTGGTCAGCCGCAACGATAAGCACAAGTTTGTATTGCGTTCGCTGAATGTGGATGATTACGCGGAGGTACTGGTTTCGCCCCATTACCGGCGCACCAATATCGACTGGGTAAATTACCCCCTGGGTGTGATCAGCCGATTCACCCAATTAAAGGATGACGGAACTTCCGGTCTGAACATGCTTTTTTCGGGCAATATTCCGCGCGGAGCCGGGCTTTCCTCCTCTGCTTCGGTGGAAATGGCCACCGCTTTTGCGTTGAACCAAATCTTTGAGGCCGGATTCGGCAAGATGGAACTTGTAAGAATGGCTGTGGAGGCGGAGAACGATTTCGTAGGGGTCAAAAGCGGCATTCTGGATCAGTACGCGGTCACTTTCGGAGAAAAGAATACGGCCCTGGCGTTGGATTGTTCTTCCGTGAGCCATACGCCTGTGCCATGCAAACTGGGGGAGTACACCTTGATGGTGATCAATACGAACAAAACCCGGTCCCTGACCGACACCCGGTATAACGAACGCTTCGCCCAGTGCCGGCAGGCGCTGGGGTACCTGCAGCAGGAAAGCCCCATCAGCGAATTATGCGAATTAAGCCCGGAACAATTTGAGAATCTCAGGCAACTGATCCCCGATCCGGTCCTGGCCCGGAGGGCGCAACACGTCATTGAGGAAAACGACCGGGTCAAACAGGCGGTCTCCGCGTTGAAGAAGGATGATCTGGAACTTTTCGGCCAGCTGATGTTTGATTCGCACGCTTCCCTCAGGGAACTGTACGAGGTAACCGGACGGGAACTGGACCTGGTGGTGGAGATCAGCCAGCGGAAAGGGGTTGCCGGAGCGCGCATGACCGGCGCGGGGTTTGGGGGGAGCGCGATCGCCCTGGTTCATCAGGCTGAACTTAAGAACTTCCGGAAGCTGGTGATGAGCGAATACAAAAAGGTAACAGGCTATGAACCACAGCTTTTCCCGGTTAAGATAGCCGATGGTGTGAAGCAATTGACCCGGCAGCTCCGGTAACAAACTTTACCGCTTATGGGATGTTATAAAATTAAAAGCGTAATAACTTTCAAACTGTTTACTTGTGCTGCAAACATCCCGCCTGACCGCGGGGTGTTTTTTTATTGAAAATTACGTTAGATTCACAACAATAAACCAACAATATGAACCGTCCCATCCGTGTACTTGTTGCCAAATGCGGCCTCGACGGTCACGACCGCGGCGCAAAAGTGATCGCCCTTTCCCTGCGGGACGCGGGCATGGAAGTTATTTACACCGGCCTACGACAGCAACCGGATATGGTAGTCCATACCGCCCTGCAGGAAGATGTGGATGCCATTGGTCTAAGCATTCTTTCGGGAGCGCACATGACCATCTTTCCCCGGATCATGCAATTGATGAAAGAAAACGGGATGGACGACGTATTACTGACCGGTGGGGGGATCATTCCACAGGAGGACATGGAGAAACTGTACGGCATGGGCGTGGGGAAACTATTCCCTCCCGGCACCCCGACCCACGAGATAGCGGACTATATCCGGGACTGGGTTACCAGGCATAGGGATTTATAAAAGCTTCGCATGCGATACATCCTGACCGAACTCAACGACCGGCAACTGGTGATACGAATTAACAGGCCGGACAAACTGAACGCCCTGAACCGGACGACATTGGAGGAGCTGCATGGGGTACTCCGCCAGGCCGCAACCGACCCCCGCACCGGGGGCGTGATCATCACCGGCGCGGGCGATAAAGCCTTTGTGGCAGGCGCCGATATCGAAGAGTTTGCCTCTTACGGCCAACAGGAAGGCACGATCCTTGCTCAACAGGGACAGGAGCGTGTATTTGATTTAATAGAAAATTTTCCCAAACCGGTACTGGCAGCCATCAACGGTTACGCCTTGGGAGGCGGGCTGGAACTCGCATTGGCCTGTCACCTGCGCATTGCCTCATCCCATGCCAAATTGGGATTACCCGAGGTTTCTCTCGGATTGATTCCGGGTTACGGCGGAACCCAGCGGCTAAGTATGCTTGCCGGACGCGGCAAAGCGCTTGAACTGATCCTTACCGGAAAAATGATTACGGCCCAGGAGGCATTGGAACTGAAGCTATTGAATCACCTAAGCCCGGACAATGGGGAGCTCCTTCCCTTGTGCGGCCGGATTTTGGGGGAGATGCTGAAAAATGCGCCCCTTGCCCTGGCTGCAGCGATACGGGCTGTGAACGCCTGTTTTGATCCGGATGCGAATGGCTTCAAAACCGAGATCCGGGAATTCGGCAATCTCTTTGACACGGATGATTTCAAAGAGGGCACCCGGGCTTTCCTCGAAAAAAGGAAGCCCGATTTTAAAGGCAAGTAAGGTTAACAAGCTGAATGAAAACAAAAAAAGACATCGTTGCGAATTGGCTGCCCCGGTACACCGGCACCCCGCTTTCCGACTTCGGAAGATATGTCCTGCTTGTGAATTTTCAGCTTTACGTTCAATTGTTTTCCGAGTGGGAGCAGGTGCCCATCCGGGGAATCGACCGGCAAATGCCTAGCGCCACTTCGGGCGATGTCACCATCATTAATTTTGGTATGGGAAGCGCCAATGCCGCTACGATCATGGATCTGCTCAGCGCGGTAAAGCCCGAAGCCGTCCTTTTTCTGGGCAAATGCGGCGGACTCAAGAAAAAAAACAACCTGGGCGATCTGATCCTGCCCATTGCCGCCATCCGGGGAGAGGGTACCTCGAACGATTATTTCCCTCCGGAAGTACCGGCCCTTCCGGCGTTCAGTCTGCAGAAGGCAGTTTCCACCAGCATCCGGAATCACCAGCGGGACTACTGGACCGGAACGATCTATACAACCAACCGGCGGGTTTGGGAACACGACAATGAATTTAAAAAGTATCTCCGGAAGATACGCTGCATGGGAATCGATATGGAAACCGCGACCATATTTTCCACGGGATTTTATAATGGGATGCCTACCGGCGCCTTGCTGCTGGTATCGGATCAGCCGATGATCGCCGAAGGTGTCAAAACCGAGGAAAGCGACCGGAAAGTAAGCGCAGACTTCGTTGAAACGCACCTGCGCATCGGGATGGATTCATTGTACGAACTGATAAATCACGGCTTGACTATCAAGCATCTCCGATTCGAAGATTGACATTTTTATTTAACTTTGACAGTATAATATATAACGATGAAAAAAGTATTGGTAATTGATGATGAGGTTAATATTGGCTTATTACTGACCCGCTTTCTGAGCAAACATAATTTTGATGTAAGTACGGCGGTATCGGGCGCGAAAGCCCTGGCCATGCTGAAAGAAACTTTTTTCGACCTTATTCTGTGTGACTTCCGGCTGGAGGACACCGACGGGAAAGAAATGCTTGCCAAGATCAAGGAGCTCCACCCCTCCAGTATTGTGATCATCATTACCGGTTATTCGGATATTAAAATCGCGGTGGAAATGATCAAAATGGGAGCCTACGATTACATTTCCAAACCCCTGTATCCGGACGAAATACTAGAAACCATCCACAAGGCGCTGGAACAACCCGCTGAGGAAGTATCTGCCTCAAGCCAGGGTTCGGCATCGGCCCCCAGAAAGGAAAGCAAAACGACCCGGACTGCTTCGGACAAGAACATGGAAGGGTACATCATGGGCGAAAGTGAAGTGTCGCAGGAATTATACCGGCAGATCGATCTGGTGGCGCCCACTAATTTCAGTATCATTCTGTTTGGGGAAAGCGGAACCGGAAAGGAAGCGGTGGCCCAGCGGATCCACCAGATGAGTAAACGGAAAGACAAACCCTTCGTAGCGGTGGACTGCGGATCGCTTACCAAGGAACTGGCGGGAAGCGAGCTGTTCGGTCATGAAAAAGGTTCGTTTACGGGAGCTCTTGGCACCAAGATCGGTCATTTCGAGACGGCCAACGGCGGTACGCTGCTGCTGGATGAGGTAGCCAATCTTTCCTACGATATTCAGGTTTCCCTGTTGCGGGTGGTTCAGGAACGCAAAGTCAAACGCATTGGCAGCACCAAGGAAATTGATCTGGATGTACGAATTGTGGTCGCTTCCAATGAAGATCTTTGGGAAGCAGTGGGTAAAGGGAAATTCCGCGAAGACCTGTTCCACCGGTTCAACGAATTCAGCATTTACCTGCCTCCGTTAAGGGAACGGGGCGAGGACATCATGCTTTTTGCACGCCATTTCCTGGAAAACACAGCGGCCGAGCTCGGCAAGGAAATAACCGGCTTCGACGAGGAAGTAATTGAATGTTTCGAAACCTACCACTGGCCCGGTAATATCAGGGAAATGAAAAACGTGATCCGGAGGGCCGCCCTGCTGACTCCCGATGGGCAGCACGTGTCCATGAACGGCCTGCCGCTTGAAATGGCTTCCGCCGGATCGGCGCCTGAAGTGGAAACGGGTAGCTTCAGCTCCAACCTGGTGGAAGAAGACAATACCCCCAACCTCAAGAATGTAGCACTTGAGGCAGAGTATGAAACCATTCTCAAAGTGCTGAAGCAGGTTAACTACAATAAGACCAAAGCAGCAAAGATCCTGAATATAGACCGGAAGACCCTTTACAATAAAATGAAAGCGATGAATCTGACCTGATATGGTATTAACACGTTTCCTGGATAACCAATCGTACCGGCTTCCCTGGCAATTCATTGCACTGACCCTATTTGCCTGCCTGCTTCCCCTTTTGTTGAATTTACTCGGGGTGGATTTCGGCGTGGTAAATCTTTACCCGGTATTTCAACAGGTAGGGGAGCTCGTTTATGAAAGCCAGCAAACGATCGTGCATCGCTTTTTACGGGGCAATTTCATCCACGTGATCCTGGAGCTCATCTCCATCATCACCGCCCTGCTTACCGCCATCCTTTGCTTTGTGGAATACGGCATGAAAAAGGACATCTCCACGCCCATTATCGGGGTGGCGCTGTTCTGCGCGGGTATGCTGGACGTATTTCATGTATTGGTTTCGGCCCGGCTGGTTTCCGTGGGCGCCGACTGGGCAGGAAATATCGATAATTTCAGCTGGCTTATAAGCCGTTGTTACCATGCCCTCATTCTGATGATGGGAACCGGAATATTCCTTGTGAGCTCCCAATTACGTACCCGGCAGGAAACCGAACGCAAGGCAAATACCTACATTCTGTATATCAGTCTCATTTTTGTTCTTCTTTCGGCACTGACCATCAATATCATTTTCCGGCTCGACGGCGTCTCGGAACTATATAACCAGAACCCGGAAATCATCCGCTTGCTGAACAACCTGCCCCTGTTTCTGTACCTGGTTTCTGCCGCCTTTATTTTGCCGCGTTTCATCCGGAAATACCCGTCCATCTTTTCACAGACGCTGTTGCTGAGTCTGGTTCCTGCGTTTTTCAGTCAGCTTTTCATGGTGTATGGATCGGATGCCAACTTTGACAACTTTTTCAATATCGCGCATTATGAGAAATTTGTCACCTACCTTATTCCTTTTCTGGGAATCAGCCTGAATTACCAGCAAATGCATAAAACCGAGCGGCTGGTGATCCAGAACATGAACGAGGAAGCAGCCGAGCGGAAGAAAGCGGAAGATCTGGTAAATGGGGTACTCAATAGCTCAATCAGCGGGATCATCGCGTTCAGAAGTATCCGCAACGACGAAGGCAACATAACGGACTTCGAGATCATTCTGGCCAACCCTTCGGCAAGCCGTTATGTCATGGGGCATTACGACATGGCCCCGAACCGGAACGTGGCGGGAAGCCTGATGTCGGAGATCTTTCCACATAATTTTGAGGACGGACTGTTTCAGAAATACGTGGATGTTGTGGAGAACAACAGCTCCTTCCGCATGCAGCATCATAGTTCGGCCAGTTCCAAATGGCTTTATATTACCGGGGTACGTTTTCAGGACGGACTGGTGATCACGTTTGACGATATCACCGAGCGGAAACTAGCCGAAGAAAGAATTCAGCGCAGCGAGAGCCTCTACCGGACTTTTGCCAAGAACATGCCCAATTCGCTCATTTTCCTTTTTGACAAAGACCTGAACTGCACGCTGGCCGACGGTTCCGCTTTTGACATGCTGAAACTGAAGCGGGAAGACTTTGTGGGGCGTAAGTTTGTAAATACGTTTGACGCCTATTACATCAAACTGCTGCTTCCGCTTTTTGAAAAAACCCTAAAAGGAGAAGAGTCCACCCTGGAAGTGAAAATGCGCGGCATGCTGTTCAAAGTACATAATGTTCCCATCCGGAACGCCGACGGCGATATCTTTGCCGGCATGTGCGTGGCTCAGGATATCACCGACGTAAAGAATTACGAAAGGGAACTCAAACAGCACATTGAAGAACTGAACAATTCGAACAGGGAACTCGAGCAGTTTGCTTATGTGGCCTCCCATGACCTGCAGGAGCCGCTTCGCAAGATCAGGGCGTTCGGAGACCGGCTTATTTCCAAGTACATGGATGTCATTGGGGACGACGGGCGGAATTACATTGAGCGGATGCAGAATGCCTCGGCCCGAATGCAAAAACTGATTGACGACCTGCTGACCTTCTCGAGAATCTCCCGCACACAGGAACCCTACGAACCGGTCGATTTCAATAAGGTGGTACAGGAAGTATTGAATGATCTGGAAATCGCGATTGAAAGCAAACAGGTCCAGGTGCATGTGGGTCAGTTGCCTGTTTTGCATGCACGGACCGGCCAGATCAGACAGTTATTCCAGAATCTCATCAGCAACGCCGTTAAGTTCAGCCGGGATGACGTCCAGTCGGAGATCCACATCGATTCGCAGGTGCTGGAAAAGGAACGGAAACCGAATAAACTAGTGCGTATACGCGTCCGGGACAACGGAATCGGCTTCGACGAGAAGTACGCCGATAAAATTTTTATTATCTTCCAACGTTTACACGGAAAAACCGAATACGAAGGTACTGGCATTGGACTGGCTATCTGCAAACGGATCGTTGAGAATCATAACGGTAGCATCACGGCTTACAGCCATCCCGGAAAGGGTGCCACTTTTGAAATTATCTTGCCCTTAAAGCATGAAAGGAACAACTAGTAACGAACTGCAGAAAGACACAAGCCAGATCACGATCTTAATAGCGGACGACGATGCGGACGACCGGATGCTGACCAAGGAAGCATTCGAAGAGAACCAGGTAATCAACCCGATCCATTTCGTTGGCGACGGCGAAGAATTGATGGCCTACCTCCTGAGGCAGGGGAAATATGCTGATAAGGAATTATATCCACAGCCGGGCATGATCCTTCTTGATCTGAACATGCCGCGCAAAGACGGGCGGGAAGCCTTGGCCGAGATCAAATCGCATCCCGAGCTGAGACGGATCCCGGTGATCGTGCTTACGACATCCAAGGCCGAAGAAGATGTGATCCGCTCCTACAATCTGGGCGTTAATTGCTTTATTACCAAACCCGTCACATTCAACTCGCTGGTGGAGGTAACCCGGATGCTTGGAAAATACTGGTTTGAAATTGTGGAATTGCCGCCGGTAGGGGAATAATCCGGGGCGGCTGGCTGGATGATTGCACCCAAATTCAGGATTGTGAAGGACGTAATCAAAATATTGCTGGTAGACGACGACGAGGATGACTATTTCCTTACCGGGGAACTGTTAAAGGATATCCCCCAGCAACGCTATCAGATCGAGTGGGCCTCTTCCTACGAGCGGGCCGTGGAAAAAATCCAGGAGAGCAAATACGACGTTTACTTGATCGATTACCGGCTGGGACATATCACGGGGATCGATTTGATCAATTACATTGTCGCACTCGGCGACCGCACCCCTTTTATTATCCTGACAGGAAAGGGGGATGTGCAAATCGATATCGAAGCCGGAAAACTAGGCGCAGCGGATTACCTGGTGAAGGGCGAGATCGACAGCTCCAAGCTGGAACGCTCCATCCGGTACGCGGTCCAGCGAACCGAAGCCTCCGAAGCGCTCCGCAGCAGCGAACGGAAGTTCCGCAGTTTGTTCGAGCAGTCCAGGGATTCGATTTTCATCATTGAAAAAAATGGGACCATCCTCGATGTGAACCGCTCGATGGCCCGCCTGTTCGGTTATCAGGAGCAGGAATTCCGCGAAATGGAACTGGGCCAGCTTTTTTACAAACGTTCTGCCTGGGAGAACTTCCTGGAAACGATCGGCCGGCATGGATCGGTAAGCGACAACGAGGTGGAAATGAAGAAGAAGGATGGACAGATCATCTATTGTCTGCTGAGCGCATCCAGCCAATACGATCACGAAGGCAACGCGACCCATTATCAGGGGATCCTCCACGACATTACCGAACGGAAACAGGCCGAAATACTTTCCCGCCGGAACGAAAAGCTGGATCTAACCGGCCGCGTGGCGCGGATGATCGCACACGAGGTACGCAATCCGTTAACGAATGTAAACCTTGCGATCAATCAGCTAAGGAACGACACCGAGGCCGATGCGGAAAGCCGGGAATTCTATTTTGATGTCATCCGGCGGAATTGCGAGCGGATCAATATCCTGATCAGCCAATTGATGAACAGTACCCTTCCAGAGTTCCTTCAGCTGAAAGAACATCCGCTGAGTGATATCCTGGATGAAAGTGTGCGGCTGGCGCAGGACCGGATCACGCTCAACGAGATCACCGTCGTGAAGGAATATACCGACCAGCCCTGCAATGTGCTGCTGGATGCGGAAAAAATAAAGATCGCCCTGCTGAATATTATCATCAACGCGATTGAAGCAATGCCCCCCAAGACCGGCGTTCTGAAACTGGAAACCAGCCAGGCAAGAGGAAAAGCCTATATTATCGTGACCGATAACGGCAAGGGGATCGGCAAGTCCGAAATCAAAAAATTGTTCGAGCCGTTTTACAGCGGCAAACCCGGGGGAAGCGGCCTGGGACTGACAGGCGCTCAGAATATTATCCACAATCACAACGGCACCATCGAAGTGAGCAGCGAACCCGGTAAGGGAACGGCTTTTGTAATCGGTTTTGACCTCGCCGGAGATCAGAGCTAAATCACATCTTTGGCATAGTATTGGCTCTGCTAAAGACATTGGAAAAACCCTTAAAACATAGCAACATGAACGACAATTCAAAAGCAATTTTAGCATTATTCGCAGGTTTGGCAGCAGGAGCCGCCCTGGGCATTCTCCTCGCTCCGGAAAAAGGGTCAGAAACCCGGACCAAGATTAATGAAACGTTGAACGAGTTGAGCAACGAATTGCGGGAAAAAGTAAATACCAGTCTGCAGAACATGAAAGGCAAAGCTGACGAATTGGCAGGAAAAGCCAGTGAGCTTGCAGGCAAAGCCCGCGAAAAAGCGAACGAAGCTTCCAGCAAGGCCGGTAAAGCAGCGCATTCGGCAAGCGAAATCGTTTAACAGGATGGTGCATAATGAGTTTGCAAGATAAAAAAGAAACCGCCAACACGCTATTTGAGGATATCCGGGAATATCTTTCCGTGCGCTCGAAAATCTTTTCGCTGCAGCTTGCGGAAACTGCCGCCCGCATTCTATCCAATTTGATCTCCAATGCGGTGGCGATCCTGTTCTTTACGATATTCTTCATTTTTGCCAGTGTTGGGCTTTCTTTTTTAGTTGCAGCATGGGTTGGAAGCACCGCCGGGGGGTTTTTTATTGTAGCCGGATTCTACCTCGTCCTGGGACTGATCATTTGGTTGGTGAAAGACGATTTTATCGAACGCCCGCTTACCAATCTCTTTATCAAAAACTTCTTTAAAGGAAAAGAGGACGATGAAGAAAATAACTAATATTGACGAATTGCGGGCGGAAATTCTCCGGTTGAAGACACAACAGAAACAGCAGGAGATGGATCTGAAAGAGCGGATTGATGGTCTTACCGCCAAATTCAGACCCATTATGGCTGTTCTCGACTTCTTCGGCATTGTGGATGAAGGGGAAAAAAAAGAGAGTTCGAAAAAATCGTTGGGCAAGATGGCGTTTAAAAAAGGCCTTGAATACGGCCTGCCTTACTTGATGAACCGGCTCTTTTTCCGAAGCAATGTGAAGGCAGGGATCAGTTCCCTGTTGGGTATCGTATTGGGGGAGAGCGCAAAGAACTACATTAATAACGATCCTTCCCGGATCGTGGACCCGGTGGTCAACTTCATCCGTAATCTTCTGGACAGCACCAAACAGGTAACCCAGGCCCGAAAGGAAAAACGCTCCTTTGCCAAGCGGTACGATAATCTGGAACGTGAAATTTACTCCTGAGCCCGGCTATACTCCCGGTATACCCGGGTAATACCTTCCTCCAGCGGAATCGCGTGCCGATACCCCAGTGCGTGGAGACGGCTTACGTCCAATAATTTCCTTGGCGTCCCGTCCGGCTTGGACGCATCGAACCGTAGCTGGCCCGGATAGCCGGTCACCTTTTTGATCAAATCCGCCAAATCCCTGATCGAAATATCTTCCCCGGTTCCAATGTTGATGAATCCGGCCTCATTGTAGTTCAGCATTAAAAAATAGCAGGCTTCAGCCAAATCATCGGCATGCATGAATTCCCGCATCGGCTTTCCGCTTCCCCAGATTTCCACCTCGGGACTGCCCGCAAGTTTTGCTTCGTGGAATTTCCGGATCAGCGCCGGCAATACATGGGAATTCTGCAGATCGTAATTGTCGTTGGGTCCATACAGGTTGGTGGGCATGACCGAAATGAAATTACAACCGTATTGCGCACGATAGGCATCGCATAGCTTAATGCCGGTTATTTTGGCAATCGCGTAGGATTCGTTGGTAGGCTCCAGCGGCCCGGTAAGCAAGTATTCTTCCTTTAGCGGCTGGGGCGCCAATTTAGGATAAATGCATGAAGAGCCCAGAAAAAGCAGCTTCTTTACGCCATGTACATAGGATTGATGGATGACGTTGTTCTGAATGGCCAGATTATCGTAGAGAAATTCGGCACGGTAGGTATCGTTCGCCAGGATACCTCCCACTTTCGCCGCCGCAAGAAATACATATTCGGGCTTCTCTTCCTGGAAAAAGCGGGCAACGGCCTGCTGATCCCTTAAATCCAGTTCATTGGATTGACGAAGGATGAAATTGCGATATCCCCTCCCGCTGAGCAGGCGGTGGATCGCCGACCCGACCATCCCCCGATGTCCTGCTATGTAAATGCGAGCGTTCTTATTCATATTATTCCTAACTTCCGCCTAAGATAAATGTTTTTAGGGGCCCCCGCAGCGCCATTGAAATAAAATTGCGATTTTTGCAGAAAGATCGAAAAGGGCAATGGGTAAAAGAAAACTTCAACGGTTTGCAGAAACTGAAACCTTCGGCAACGTGTTCAGCTACGATTGCGCGCTTCGCGGAAAATGGAACACGGCCTATTTTCAGAACGCCAATCCGATTGTTCTGGAGTTGGGTTGCGGCCGCGGAGAGTATACGGTGAACATGGGACAAAAGGTTCCGGAAGAGAATTTCATCGGAGTTGACGTCAAGGGCGCGCGACTATGGCGCGGAGCCAAAACTGCCTTTGAGGAAGGGATGAAAAACGTCGCCTTCCTACGCGTTCGGATTGAGACCATTGAGAACTTCTTTGCTCCGGGTGAAGTTTCCGGCATTTGGATCACCTTCCCCGATCCGCAGCCTCAGGTAAGCCGGGCCAAAAAACGGCTGACCGCGCCCCGCTTTCTGAATCATTATCACCGGATCCTCGCTCCCGGCGGAAACATTCATCTCAAGACAGACAGCAGCCAACTATACGATTTCACCCTGGAAATGGTGGAACACTACGGCCTGAACCTGCACACCCATACTTCCGACCTGTACGGAGATGCCGGATTAGCCGATCCGTTCCTGGCCATCCAGACCAAATATGAATCGGTTTACCTGAGCCAGGGAAAGAAAATAAATTACATCCGTTTCAGCATACCCGGGTACTACCAGCCTGTCGACTGGAAAGCCGCGCACCGGGAATGGTCGGAAAAACAGCAAGTATCCGCTTTATAATTGATGAGCAAGGAAAACCAGGATTTCTTTCAGCGTGTTTACGAGGTAGTTCGCCGCATTCCCAGGGGAAGAGTGACTTCCTACGGTGCCATCGCCGCTTTTCTGGGTTCAAAAGGATCCGCCCGAATGGTAGGCTGGGCGATGAATGCGGCCGGCGGCGCTTTGCCGCCGGTACCGGCTCATCGGGTGGTAAACAGGGAAGGGATGCTAAGCGGGAAATATCATTTCGGCACATCGAATCTGATGCAAGAATTGCTGGAAAACGAAGGCGTACGGGTGGAAGCAGATCACGTGAAGGATTTTGAGCGACTCTTCTGGGATCCCCGAAAAGAAATCTAAAATAGGATGTCATATGAAACCGAACCGGTCCGCTGCGCCTGGTGTCTGAAGACACCGGAGTACATCCGGTACCATGACCAAGAATGGGGTCGGCCCGTTTACGACGACCGCAAATTATTTGAGTTCATTCTGCTGGAAAGCGCGCAGGCGGGTCTCAGTTGGCTGACGATTTTACGTAAACGCGAAGGCTATCGCAACGCGTTTGCGGATTTCGATCCGGAAAAGGTCGCCCGGTTTACAGCACACGATGTAGAGCGGCTCATGAAAGATACCGGTATTATCCGCAATCGCCTTAAGATTCTCGCCGCGATAGGCAATGCGCGCGTATTTCTGGATATACAACGGGAATCGGGGAGCTTCTCAAATTACATCTGGGGATTCCTGCCGGATAGAAAACCAATTGTAAAC
>JAJUHF010000071.1 GCA_029268045.1 Anseongella ginsenosidimutans | reverse complement strand
CATGGTGTCCATCCAGAACAAGGGGAAAAACCCCGCCGTGTTCACCATGCTTTGAGCCTCCGGCATCACCGACTTCAACCCCTCTTCCATTCCTTTGATATACTTTGCCGCAACCGAAACCCGTTGCATATCGTAGTTCCGTTCCCATTGACCGTCGCCTCCTTTCCGCAGTTTATCAAACAACTCCATTTCATTCCCCAGTTCGAAATAGTTCAGGTAAGCCCCGTACAAGCTCGCAAATCCGGCCATCTGGGCAAAACCTTCCCGGTAGGCCTCCTCCGGCGACCCCTCGTAGCGGCACCGGTCGTAAATCATGGGCAGTACCGTGATCCCCTGCTCCCTGCACTTGGTAAGCATCGAAAGGAACAGGTCGTGGTTTCTACTCCGGCCGGCAGCATTCGTATAGACATCCATCCGGTAAACACGCATCCCCATTTCCTTTAACATTCCGATCTGGGTATCGTAGCTCACTCCCTGGATCGTGGAAGCGTTCGCATTGTAGGCCGCGGCGCTCAACGGATGTCCGCTAATGCCGATTTGAAGCGCCTTACCCGTTTGCGGCAAAGCCTGCAGCTTTCCGCCGCCCATGCCGGAAGCTGAGGGCGCGTCCTGGATCCAAAGACACAGAAGAAGAATGACAAGCATGGATGTTACTGCGTTAGATGCTGGTAGATTGTACTGGCGGCATGGTTCCAGTCGAACAGGCGGATCCGTTGAAATCCTTTGTCGACCAAATCCTGTCGACGGCCGGCCGATTCCACCAGTTCGGAAATCCCTTCTGAAATGGAATCTATCCCTTCGGGAGAAACTTTCATCGCGGCATCTCCGGCTATCTCATCCAGCGCGGTTGTATTGGACGTCAATACCGGGGTGCCGCAAGCCATGGCTTCCAGAACCGGCAGACCGAATCCCTCAAACAGCGAAGGAAAAAGAAAAGCGGTCGCCCCCGAATAAAGGGCCGGCAGATCTTTGTCTTCGACATAACCCAATAACTTCACCGATTGCGATTCATGCAGGGTCAGGGTCCCGAAATTGCGATTGCTTCCCCCTGCGATTGCCAGCGTATAACCGCGGGGATTTTTGGCCGCGTACAGATGCCAGGCTTCCACCAGACGGATGAAATTCTTTCTGGGATCCAGGGAGCCCAGGGTGAACAGGTAGGGCGATGTAAGTCCATATTTCGCACGGACCCGGTCTGTTTCCTTTTTACTGGCCACATAAAAGCGTTTCGTATCAATTCCATTATACACGACCTTAACCTGTTCCGGTTTAAGCGCCAGGTACCGGCATATCACCGAACGGGAATATTCCGACACGGTGAGGACCGTTCTGGCCCGGCCAACGATCCGGGGCAGCAACATTTTCCGCCAACTGACATAGGCATTGGAAAACCATTCGGGGTGCACAAAAACAGCCGCATCATGCAGGGTGATCGCGTGATTATCCATGTAAACCGGACCGGTATTGGTCGGGGACCAGAACACGGCATTATCGCGTCTTTTCAATGGAAGCAGTAGCTGCTCCCACATGTGTTGTCCCAATTTATGCGAAGCCATCGGCGGGGGCGGGCTCAGCACCTGGTAAGGATAGCCTCCTTCGTCAAAACCGGCCAGTATTTCCCGGGCGTATCGCTGGACACCCGTTAAACGCTGATGTAAAAAGTGTCCGTTGATATAAAGTTTGTTCATAATTTAACCTTATTGCCAGGCGCTAAGGTCCCGTCCGATCAGTTGGCCGGTTTTCCCGATGTCCGCGCGGAACCAATCCTTCAGCTCCTGCCGGGTTTCCGGACGGAAGCTCCAGTTTCCTTCCCGGACATTCAACGCCCGGAATTTCTGCATGACCGAATGCGTGACCGAAGGTCCAACCAGTTTATTGATAAATACCTTGTAACCCGCCGCCCAGTTTACCATCCTGGCCAGCCTCCGGGACCGCGAACGTCCCGACTGGTTATCCCGCTCGGGCTCGGGATCCATTTCAAAGGGGCGAAGCCCGATAAAGTCGGTCGCGGCCCGCACCACTTCCCCGAAATTGCATTGAAGTTCTTCGAAAAGAAAAACACGGACCTGGCTTTTCCCAAAGTACTGGAAGTACCGATCAACCTGCGCGCTGTACATCCCCATGCTCCGAAGGTGCCAGGAAAACTCCCAACCTTTGCTTACTCGCACCGCTTCCAGAGCAAGCGCCTCTTCAAAGGAAAGGCGTTCTCGTCCGTCGCGGATCAAATGCTTATAGTGTGACCAGGCCCTA
This sequence comes from Anseongella ginsenosidimutans, assembly GCA_029268045.1. GTDB lineage: Bacteria > Bacteroidota > Bacteroidia > Sphingobacteriales > Sphingobacteriaceae > Anseongella > Anseongella ginsenosidimutans_A. The sequence continues at coordinate 10,860 of JAJUHF010000071.1, read as the reverse complement.
TCTACCGGATTACGCAAAATGATGATCACTTTCGCATCGGGAAAATGGGACCGGATCCGGCCGGGCGCAAGCGGGCTGTATAAATAGGAAACCGAGCCGTCAATCAGCTGGCGGTGATTTGCTCCCACCCGGTAAAGGGACTGGTACTGCTTCATTCCCGTGGTCCAGACGGTTCCATTATCTCCCGGTCCCTTGCCTGGACGCTCGTAACTGTAGAAATTGGGTTCCTTGACAAGGGGCGAACAGATTTCAGGGTGGCGGCTCAACACCTGGTACAGCGAGGTCGTTCCCGCTTTGGCGGCACCCACTAAAAACACACGGCCAATTTCCATATTATGCGTACTGCTGCTTGCCAGCGATTTCCAGCCGGTATTTTTCCATGACGAACCGTCGGATCTTTTCAATGAAATTCTTTTCATCGAAGGATTCGGCATGAGCACGGATGAATTGCGGTTCAAAAGTCAGTTCCTCAAAAACTTCCAGCGCGTTTTTCAGCGCGTTGACGGTCTGTTCCGGAAAGAACACAGCGGTTGCCTTGGAGGCGTCGCCGGAAGCCGGGATCATGGTGTCGGTTACGCCGCCCTTTCCATAGGCTATTACCGGCCGGCCCGCCGCGTTCGCTTCCAGCGGGGTAATGCCGTAGTCTTCCAACTGAGGGAACACCAAGGCTTTACAGCCGGCAAACACCTCGGCAAGCTGCCGGGCGGATAATCCGCTTAAAAACCGGATATTTTTACCTGCCATTTTCTTCAATTGTTTCTCCATGGTTCCCTTGCCCACAATCACCAGTTCCTTGTCGGGCATTTCATTAAAAGCCTGGATAACCAGATCGACTTTTTTGTACGGTTCGAACCGGGAAACAACCAGGTAATAATTTCCCGGACTTTCAGAAACGTGGAAGTTCCGGCACTTGACCGGCGGGTTAATCACCGAAATGTCGTTTTGGGGCTTGTAGGCCTCCCTGATTCGGGGGACCACCACGCGGGCATTGGTAAGAAACCATTTGGTTTTGGCGGCAGCGCGCATATCAATTTCACGCAATAGGCCTGCCACCAATCTGTAACAGGCTTTTTTTAGGATATTTCCGCCGATGACCGGTCCGTAGGAATCGGGACTCCAGGCAAGCCGGAAGGGCGTATGGCAGTACGTGATGATCAGCGTGCCGGGATCGGTCTTTATATATTTTGCACAATGCGTAGTCGATTGCAAGACGACGTCGTATCCTTTTAAATGCAATTGCTTCATGGCGAGCACGCCGAACGGGAAAAAGAATTTCTTCACTTTATCCTCGTCTTTCAAATAACGGCCAAACCAGCTGGTTTTGATGTGGCAGGCTGAAAATTCGGGATAGGTGGCCCCGGCATCGTAACTGAGGGTATAAATCGGGGCATCGGGAAAAGCCGCGTGAAAGGCAAGGACTACTTGTTCCGCGCCGCCCCTTCTAACAATGTCGTCGTGAACAATCGCTATTTTCATGTCTTAAGGAATTCTTTCGTTTTTAAGGTTTCCAGTGTATAACCGATACTTAAATAAATCCAAAGCGAGGGATAGGCAAATTCAGGTACGGTGGCCATCATGATGAAATACACGGCGACCAATCCTCCTTTGTAGCAGACGTTCAGGTCCGCCGGACCAATCCGGCGCTGAAAGTTCCTGAAAACAAACCAGGTGAAGACCAGAAAACCAATCAGGCCCGTATTGAGAAACAGGGTTGAAAAAAAATCGGTCGACCGGATATAACCGAACCCGATCCCCACCAGCTGATGATAAAAATCAAGCCCCGCCCAGTAAATAATGTGCGTCTGCAGGTTACTTCCCCTGTCACGGGAAGAGACGGCTTCGTCGCCGAACTTGTCTGCAAAGACGAAGTCATAAACGCCTTTGAACAAGTCACTGAAGGGTTCCATCTGCAAGGCCACCCCTAGAATCACCACGGCAATTCCGGCTGCAATAAAGATTTTGTATTGGCGTTTGTAGAGGAACCAGAAACAAGCAAAGGCGAAAATCATAAAATAAGACGTGGTTGAAAAGGTCAGCAGCAGGCATAGCAGCAACAGCCCGATATCAAACCGCCGCTTCAGCCCAACCGCCAGGATCCAATAGGGCATCACCGAAAAGGTGAACATGGAGGGTTCCCCGGTGTACCCCTTCAGGCGCAGGAAATGCATCCCACCCAAATTGACCGTCTGAAACAGGGATGCCGACCGCTCATTGTAGCCGAAAGTCCGGTTGGACATGAAATCACCGTTCTGCCCGGTAAGGATGTAATAGAAAAATTCATACAGGGCGTAAAAGCAAAGCAGGCGCAAACCCCAATACATGTACTGGATCGTGGTGGGCTCGGCGAAATACTTGACCAGCAAATAGATCAGGAAGCCCACGATCAGATATAAAGTCTGCGTAATGTGGGACGTGCGGTAAAACGTATCCAGATAATCCGCACGGTTGATCAATACCAACTCTTCCCCCAGTTTCAGGCCCGAACCCAGATTGGCCAGTTGCGAGCAGCAGCTTAAGACAAAGACAACTGCAAAAAAAGCCACCAGTTCCTTCAGGATCGAAACCTTCACATCCCCCAGCGGTAGAAAAAGGACAATCCCGAAAAGCATGCTGCTCAGTACGGTGGCCACCGTCGTCCCCTGAATGGAGGGGATCAAAAGAAACGAGGTCAACGGAAAAAACAACATGATTAGGTGCAGCGCCTTCGGAATAAAGGCGAATTCCTTAGACATAACTGTTTCCATAACCAACGTATCCCGCCCGGGCCAGGTTGATGTCATTGACTACCAGGTACAGGTTGCGGATCCTGGTTTTTCTTTTCAATTCATTGATGATCTCGATCTGGGACTTGTTCGTGTAGTTATGCCTTGCCACGTAAATGGTCATGTCGGCAAACTTTTCAATGATGAGCGCGTCGGAAACAAGCCCTACCGGCGGACTGTCGATAATCACATAATCAAACTGATTCCGCAGGTAAGCGATCAGGCGCCCCAGCTTTTCATGCAACAATAACTCAGAGGGGTTGGAGAGCACCGGGCCGGAACTGACAATGAAGCAATTTTCATTGAAAGGCGTTGGCTTCACAATGCTTTCTTCATCCAGGTCTTCATTCACGTAATTGGAAAAACCGTTTTTATCGTATTCAATTCCCATCATCCCCGATAGCTTGGGCTTGCGGAGGTCCAGTTCCATGAACACCACCTTCTTTCCTGCCAATGCAAGCGAGCTACCCAGATTCCAGCTGAGAAAGGTCTTTCCTTCCCCATTGATACTGGAAGTAACCATGATCACATTGGACGCGTTGAAGTTCAATACGAACTGAAGATTGGTCCGGAGACTTCGGAAGCTTTCCGCAATGAGCGAATTGGAGGCCTGATGAATAACCAGATTGGACGAAGTGGTGTTGCGTCCTATTTTTCCGATGATGGATACATCGGTATGTTTTTCTATATCCAGCTCGGACTTGATCCGCTTGTACAGGATATCTTTGGAATTCACGTAGGTCAACGGGACAATCAGCCCCATCACAAAGGCCATGAAATAGATGATCCGTTTCGGCGGCTTTACCGGCCAGCTGGTACTTTTGGCGTCGTCCACAATGCGCGATCCCGGCATATTGGAATTCCGGGCAATGGCGGCCTCCTCCCATCGTTGCAGCAGATACATGTACAATTGCTGCTTGAGGTTCTGCTGCCTTGCGTAGTCGAGAAAGACACGTTCCTTTCCCGGAATCTGTTGGATCTTCCTGTTAAACGCCGCATTCTGGCTGCCCAATTCCCTGGTGCTGAGCTGCAACTCACTTTTATAGGAACCGATATTCTGCAGCAGGTTGGAACGGACTCCCTGGATCTGCTGATCCAGATTTTGGATCACCGGATTGGCGTCGGTGTAGGACAGGCTCTTTTTTTCGCGTTCCAGCAGCAACGAATTGTACTGCGCCAGGGAAGCTGCGAAGGAAGCATTCTGGATACTCAACGAACTGGGGATCACCGATTTATTTTCGGGGTCGGCCAGATGACCTTCCAATTGATTAATAATGGAGAGTTGGGTTTGCTTCTCCTGAAGCATCTTATAGTATTCGCTGGCATCGTCAATCAGATTCCGCGATTGCACGCCGATATCGGTGATCTGATTGCTGCTTCGGTATTCCTCCAGCTTTGCTTCCACCTCATTCAGTTCGCCGGCCACCACATCCAGGCGGTTGCTGATGAAGACCAGCATGCTGTCTGCCATCCGCACCTTCTCTTTCAGGTTGTTTTCCAGGTAACTCTCCATGATCCGTTGCAGGATGACTTCCCCCTTTTCAGGATGGGGATAGACTAGCTGCATATCCACCGTGGTAACCGACTTACCGGAAAACTGCACATTATAACTTCCCGCCAGGCGATTCACGGCATCTTCTTCGGAAATGACTTCGATGCTGTAAACTGTTCCTGCTGAAGCCGGTACCTTGCTCTTTTCAAGCAACAGCCGGTATTGCGGCAATTGAACCGGCACACCGTAACGGACCGTTTTTGCGATCCCTTCTTCTTCATTGGTTAGGAGAACGCTTCGGTCATCCACTATTTCCACTTCATAAATCCGCGAATAAATGGAATCGGCCGTGGCGTGGTCTATGATCGCCCTGAATGGCGCTTCGCGGTAAATTTCGTAGGAACCGAAACCAAATCCGGAGTACAGGGTGACGTTCAGCCGAAGATCCTGCACGACCCGCTTCATCAGCGTGCGCGATTTCAGAATGATCTCCTCATTTTTGATATTGCTTTCATCATCGGTCAGTGAAAAGATGCCGATTTCCGAAGCAAAATTATTCATGGCCGAAGTATTGATGGGCGGCCGCTGATTCTGCAATAACATGGTACTTGTTACCATGTACTCCTTGGTCGCGAATCGCGTGTAAGCATAGCCCAATCCAACGAACACGCCAACTCCCAGCACGAAAAGATACCAATGGGATTTGATGTTATGGATCAGATGGGACATTCCCTTGCTTTTATCCCGTTTTTCAGAATCGAGGATCATATTATCTACCTCCTATGGATGTATAGCGGACCAGCAGCACGTAGGCGGAAACCAGGGTTGCCGCCAGGGTCAGGTAACGCGGCACGGTATTGTCTGCGTTCAGAAGCCGCGTCCTGGATGGCTCCACGTAAACAATGTCGTTTTGTTTCAGATAGAAGTAAGGCGAATTCAGGATGGCCTTGTCGGTCAGGTCCATCCGGATGGCCATGTTTTCGCCGGAAGTATTCCTCCGGATCAGCAGGACGTTATTTCTTTTGCCGTACACGGTTAAATCCCCTGCATACCCGATCGCATCCAAAATGGACACCCGTTCGTTGGGCATGACATAGGAGGCCGGATTGTCCACCTCCCCCAATACGGTAACCCGGAAATTAGTAAAACGGACCTCGGTCACCGGATTCCGGTAGAACGATGAAGCCAGCTGCTGAAGATGCGCCTTGGCTTCGAACGTAGACATTCCGGCAAGTTTTACCCGGCCCAATACGGGGATTTCCACAAACCCGGCTTTATCAACCAGATAACCCGACGCGGAAGGATGAAGCGCCCCCTCGTTCCGGTTATTAATTACCATGGCGGCCTGAGGATCCACCGTATTGATATTGATCTCCAGAATGTCGTCGGGACGTATGACCGGTTCACTGTAGGACGCGACCTGAATCGCGACAGGCCGGTCACTTTCCGGAATATTCTGAAAGTAACTCAGGCGTTTCGAGGTAGCGCAGGAACTAATCGCGCCCGCGGCGAGTACCGCGAAAAAAAGAAAACGGATTTTTTTCATAAAACTATTAATATCGAATCATCATTTCCAGAAAGGCTGCCGGCCCGGACGATGTAAATTCCCGTATTCAGGCGCGGGCTTAACTGAAGGGTTACCTCCCCGCTGCCTCTCTGGGAGGTCAGCAGTTTGGCGCTGTGGATCACCCGTCCAAGCAGGTCCCGGATTTCCACGGTCACTTCTTCCACGGATCCGAAACCATCGGCATGCAGATTTATGACCGAGCCGTCGTTCGGATTGGGAAACGCCGTAATCCGGGGCGTAGCGCTTCCAAAGTCATCCGGTGTTTCCCCCGGTGTTTCCTCTGCCGGAGGAATGGGCTGCTGGACAATGGCTTGCGGAGGAGGAGGCACGGCTCCTTCCGGCCGGACGTTTTCAATGTAATAGATGTTGTCCTGATAATCGTAATTTGTAAAACTGGCGCCGATGTAGTCTCCTCCCAGTATATAGGCATTGGGAATCGGATTCCCGGAAGCGTCCACGGCTTTCCAGATGCGGATACCAATCTTATTTCCCGCATTCCGCGTTCTGTCGGCAAAAGAACTGCCGACCCGGATGCCGAAAGCCGTCGTAGGATTGAAGGTAGCCCGGGCCAAATTGTTGGAGGGGCCGCCCACCCGGGGGAGTAAAGTCTGCCCGTCCAGCGCATGATGGGTAAAAAGGGTTTGAAACGTATTGCTTCCCTTACTATACCAGCGGAATGATTCCACCGAAGCACAGCAGCCGTGATAAGCTGCCAGTTGGATTACTGTAACCGGTTTACCCGGATCGGCCCGTTCAAAAAATGGAGCCAGGATCTCATCCGAGTTGGGAACTAGGGTTTCTCCATCGATCGTCCCATCATTGGCATTGTAACCGGTGACGCTCTTCAGATTGAACGCGTTGATCACTTCCCGGGCGTAAGGCTCGTTATTGCCTTCTCCCAGCCGTTGCCAGAGGCCATGCAGCATTACTTTTTTCAAGGGAGCAGTCGCGTCGTTTGAAGCGATATACAAGGTGTCGTGGACCACGCTCACGCGGTTACTCAGATCGGCGGCAATAAACCGGATGGTGAAGTCGCGGAAAGCGCCCGGGGCAATTGGAGTCGGATCCGCAGCCGGTGTAACGGTCCAGCGACTGGACTGGGAAAAGGAAAATCCGCTTAATTTCAACGAATCGGCGCCTTCATTGCTGATACGCAGGCGGACCTGATCATGGTTCGCATTGTATGGCGTAAACGTGCCGTCCTCATTCTGTCTTCTCCAGGGAGTCTGGATGCGCGAAAACACAAGGTGATCCGCCGCCGGGAACAGATCCATATTCTGAACGGCAATGCGCGCTTCGGAAAAGTCAGGAGGCGGTACCGGCTGAATGATCACATAATTGATCTTGGTATTGGTTCCTCCCCCGGCGTCGATGGTGAGACGGCCATCGCTTACCTGCACCACCGCCGAGGCACGCTGAAATTTGTTTTGGGAATTGGGGGCAAAACCGGCGATTACCGTTACACCTTCCGCATTGATCCGATGATTACTATCAAAATATCCCGCATCCCCCACACTCACGGTGACCCGGTACCACCCGGTAGTCAGGCTATGTTCCCAGGTGCCGGGCGTCTGGCCATTTGTATTGGCCTGCATATGTGCAAGGCCCAGCAATTGCAGGGAGTCGGTCCCTACCCGGGTCCGCATACTGGCGGTATGGTCCTTCGGCACGCCTGTTTGGGGGTTTATCCAGCCGAATCCCCGGCTTACGCTGAAGGGAAGCCCGGTGTCGGCCAGGTATCCCGCTGGTGTACCGGAACCGTCCGCCTGAAAATTGATTTTAATCTCTTCTTCATTCGGTTCAGGCAACTCTCCCACGCGGAGCAGGGTTATCCCGGCGTAGCCTGTCGGATGGTTGCGCCAGTTAAATTCAGCCACGTATAAATTTCCGGTCAGGGTATCTTCCACCAAGTCCAGGGGATTGGTAAAGGCGGACATTCCCTGCAATCCATTATTGCCCGATCCGGCGGCAAACCGGACGATATCAAATATTGCGTCATTTCCCGCTGCGGCAGCCGGATCCGGAACCAGGGAGCCGGGTTCCAGGACAATGATGTCTCCTCCCCCACTAAAACGGCATACCAGTAGTTTCCCTTTCAGCGCGCCCTGGAAGGAATTGCTTTTGTATTCGATCACGCCATTGGCGGATTTATTCGGACCGAAAGGGAAGGCGGTACCCCGGTAATTCACATCAGGCACCACGCTGGGAGGATAAAGCGGGTTATCAAGAGGCCCCCGCCCAGCCACGTATTCTCCCCTGCGGGGATTGGGATGCCCGAAATACCCGATTCCTTTCTGGGGATTGATCCGAAGCAACCAATCGTCCTGTGCGGGTACATTGGTGGTTGGCGGCACCGTGGGTCCATTATAGACCGATCCGTCAGGCCGCCGTGTCCCCGGGATCGAGGCCGGTGTATTTCCGCCCCCGCCCGACCCGTTCACCGGAACATACAACTGCCCGTTGGAGTGCCATACCAAATCGTACGAATTACGTACACCCGAAGCGTAAATGGTCAACGGTGAATTCGAACCGTAGGGGTTATACGTTCCGTCAGACATAAACATCGATGCAGACGGAGCAGCATTAATCACTGCCTGATTGGCGGTGGTCTGTACATCCAGCGGTAAGCTGACCGAGGCAAGCTTGGTCAAATCCAATCGCAGGACCGCTGCCGAAAGCAGGGTTTCATCCCGCTGCCAGGACGGATCATAGGCTCCTAGCGAACTGGTTCCCCCCTGGGCGATATATAACGCGCCGTCCGGACCGAAGGTAATCCCATTGGTCATGTGATCTTTTTTGGAACTGGGCAGGTTGGTGACCACCAGCTGCTCGGTTGCCAGGGCGGGTCCGCTAAGTCGGGAGATATTCCCATCGAAAAGTGGCGCGGACGATGTGCGGGCTGTCGAATGAGACACCCATAGAATAAGGTTCTGCGCGGTGGCCGCCGGATCGAAGGCCAGGCCGATCGCCGCGCGGGGGCCGTATTTTGTGGGAAGTACCGAGATAATCTGCTGTCCGGAAATAACCCCCGTGCTGTCATTTACCGAATACCGCTCAATGACCCCGTCGAAACGAAGCGCATACAGTTTTCTATCCGGTCCGAACGTAAGCGAGGTATATTTTTTACCCTGGGTACCCGGCATGGGCACTTTTGTAAATATCGCCGTAAGCGTACCGGAGGTGTCTGGTTGCTGGGCTTCTGTGGTGAAACTGGCGGTATATGGGACAAAGGCAGCCCCGCTATACGACTTGACAGCATCGGTAATATGAAAGGTGTAGGATGTATTGGGTTCAAAGGCCTCTTCCGGTGTAAAACTGATGGCGTCGCCGCCACCGGTACCCTGAGGCAAGCCCGAAACCAGCGTGGAGCCGGAGGGAGTCGACTTGGTAAGATACACGCTGGCGCTTGTAATGGTTGAGTTATCGACCCCTCCGGGATAGCCTGGAACTTCCGGAACATACAAATGGTTCGCGGCTACGCTACCGATGCTTAAACTGACATTCTGGGCGCCATGGGGTGGTGAGGAAGCAATGACATAGGGCCGCTGTTCTTCGGGCGGCACCGTAATGCGCATGATCCGGGCCGAGTTAATCTTCGTGTTGGTACCGCCGTCTGCCGTAATGGTCAGAAAACCGTCGGCCACCACCACGCGCGCCGTGGCAGAATGAAACCGGGTAACACTTCCCTTGGAACCCTGCGGAATAAAGTCTGAGATGGCATCTACATTTTCGACGCGGATGGAATGACTTTCAGGTGCGGACCCCACATCGGCGTCCCCTACCGAAACGGTTACATCGTACACGCCGCTTTCTACCGCCATTTCCCAATACCCTTCCACCGGATTGCCATTGAAATTGCCGACCGCGGCCACGTCATCCCCCTGCATGTGCATGAGGGTGGCCAGCAGCACGTCCTGGGGAATGCCCCGGTTACGACCATTGCCGGCGGTTCCTCCGGTGGAAAGGTCCAGGGGCGCGCCGTCCGAGCGTCTTCTCCAGCCATAGGATAGGCCCTGCCCCTGGTAGGTCCCGGTCCGCGGACCGAACGGTTGACCGTGATCCTCAACCCATCCCACCGGAGGAACTGTCTGCGGATTCTGGAAATTAACCTTTGCCTCCCAATCGGGAAGCTGCGTGGTGATCTGCCGGACCTCGAAATCATCAAAACGGTAGGTAACCGGCGAGCTTCCGCTGCGGTAGGTCGAATAAATCCCGGCAAAGGCCGTACCCGCATGCAATCCCATTCCGGCCGTACTCAGGGCCGGCTGCGGATAGGCGGCGCCGGCGCTCAGGTAGTTCACCCCGTCGGTAGAATAAAAGCCTTCGGCGGTCGCACTGATCGGATCAACGATCAAACGAAGCCGCACCGTCTGGTTCTGCAGCCCATTGATGGTGGCTGTCCGGCGCTGGTCGGGATTCAATGTACCGCTTATGCTACTGGACGCATCGTTGATCTCCCGCCGGAGCTCCACCATGTTCCTGATGACAACGAGCTTTAGGAACGTATGATCGTCCAACCCAAACCAAAGCCCCGCTTGCTGAGATCCGGAGCCATTAAATGGATTAATGACCGTAACCTCCATTTCCAACTTTTGCTCGGAATCTACTTTTACCGCCAGGGTATTTATCTGGTTGTTATTTCCAAGGTAATCAATCCCCTTACTTGCTATGACTTGCAGACTCCCCCCCACCAGCTGTAACCGGGAAGCCTCATAGGCAGGCTGCAGCGCATTGGAGGGTGCGCCGTCTGCGGCCAGACGCGTACCCGAATAAGGTATCGCGGTGGTAAATCCGGTACCCTGCCCATTCGCATCCACCAAGGTCCCACTCGCAGAAGCATTAAATGTTAACGCGTAGGGTAGTGTAACCGGAAGACTATCCTGCAATAGTCCGGATGTCGCGAATGTGCCGGCTAACCCGTAGCCGGAAATGCTCGTACATGCGACAAGGCAGAGTACAAGTTGTTTCATAATAAAAAGGTTCAGATTTGCATTCGATTTTCTGAATTTACTCTTTGTATAGCGCTTCGATCTCCTCGT
>JAJUHF010000070.1 GCA_029268045.1 Anseongella ginsenosidimutans | reverse complement strand
ACCAAAATCCACGCTCTGCATATAATAGACATTACTGCGGCGATCGACGTCGCCATTGGGATGCCAGTTGAAAAAGAATCCTACTTTTTCCCCGGCTTGCCCGCTGACCTGATAATGCCCCCCCTGGGGATCGCCAGGCTCCCGCATACCGGCCAGCTTTTTGTCTTCGGTCCAGTGCAGCCCGTCCCTGCTTGTTTCGAAATAAAGCTCGCGAACGCCGGTGTACTTGGTAAACAGGTGAAGAAAACCTTTACCCGGAATATAATGGGGTTGTGGATAGGTCATTTCTTCTTCTGCGATCTGGTCAAAGGCATCAATCGAATACGGCTCCCGGCTCTTGAACTTAAAACCCGGCCGGCCACGTCCCCGGCCGCTGACAAACACCCATAAGTAACCTTCCCCGTCGACCGCAAGGCTGGGATTATCGTGCGGGTCGTCCACTGCCTGCTTGTCGTATACGACCGTTGGCCGTGAAACGGTACCCGTGCGATGGTCGTAGGATCCGATCATGCACAGCAGGTATCGATCGTACGGCCCGGTGGTTCCTCCGTAGACAAAATAGGTTTTTTCAGCTTCCGGAACGTAAATGCTTAAAGGCGTATGCTTGGCGGTATAAGTAGCCAGCCCTCCTGAATACTTGTCGCCGTATTCGGAGAACTGGCCCAGACTGAACCAAATGCCCTTATAACCATCTATTTTCCGATTATTCAGGTCGGACTGTGCGTGTGCCGTTGGAAGTACTCCCATCGAGACACACCCCACGCAAGCGATGATTTGCAAAGCCCGGATCATTCCAACCAGATGCATGGCGTGAAGGCGCCGTTGACTGCTGCATCCCATACTTCCAGACGCACCCATTTCCTGTTTTTAAGGTTTACCGGGAACTGAAAGGTTTTCTTGCCGAAGGATTCCGTGTCGGTCAGGTTGACGCGTTCCCGGTACACTTCCGTTCCATCGCCTGATATGATTTCGGCAAAAGCCAGTGGAAATGTCCAACTGATGGTGGCCTCCAGGGTTTCCTTTCCGTTTACCTTGAGTGTTTCACCCGGACCTTTGCCCCGGATGCTCACCGAGGGCAGCAATATTTCACCGGTGGTAGAGAAGAAACGGCCGCCTTCCATCGCATCCAGTACGGGCTGCCATCCCTCATCGAATTCGGGCAACTCCTCCAGTTGCAGGTAATTGATATTCATATGCCCGTACAGTTCGTATTCCGGCTCAATCTTAAACAGATCCGCTTCTGCGATCAGGTATTTCTTCTGACCCCAATTGGCCATATCGTCTTGCAGATCAAGTACGCGGGTGCCCAGGCGGTCCAGCGAAAGATCGGCAGGCATGGCCTTCCAGGCGCCTCCGAAGAAGCGGTCCGATTTATAAAAGGGTTCTTCGTTGTAGATATCGGGGTAGCCGGCCGACCCTTTGATCCGGGGATGCGCCGTCCAGGCCAGGCCTTTTTCTTCTTCCAGCAATCGGAGCATCTCTTCCTTATTTCCTACCCGGTATATTTTACCGTATTCCGGATGTTCCTCGGTAAAGGGTTTATCCTCGTTACGGGACATCACCCAGTAGACCGGCTTGGGGAAAAAGTTCATCCAGTGGCCGCCAAAGAAATTGTTCGGTTCTTCCCCGGGTAATAACAGAAAGTCTCCGGAAGAGAGCCGACGGCATTCATCAAAAAACAACTTCAATTCCGAAAAGCGTTCAATCTCGGGGCCCCGGGGACTGCCCGGACCGTGGAACTCTCCCAGGTGCACGATATTTACCCCCGTATTCCGGAAGGCTTTCACAAAGCCCGGTATCTCAGGTAAGGGTTTATGGGTCAGCACATCATCGGTATGCTCGGTATGGAAATGGCTGGCCAGGGTATAGTAGCCGTCCAGGGGTTTATAGGTATCCGAATGGGTGTATCGTTTCACCTCTTCCAGCACCTTGCCATCTTTCTGCGTGCTGAGCAGACAAAAGAAATTCAGTCGCTGCGCCGTTCCCGGAGGGGCGTTGAACCAGGGAACCCAGCGACGGTCACCCAGCAGTTCGTGCCGGATGCCAATCCCGTAGCCGTCCACCAGATCGCGGTACCCGGTTCCGTACCAGGTGTGACCGAAATTATACGCGTTGTCCAGGGGGTAGAAATATTGGTGGGGTGCAGGGAAAACCGCCATGCTTCCTTCCTTACCCTGGCCGATGATTGTCCGGTATTTTACGGCAAGCGCCTGTGCCCGATCTTCTGCCGAAGGCGTATGGCGCTGCAGGTAGTTTTCCGGATCAGCCCAAAACAGTTTTTCCCAGGGCTGTCCGCTTCGCTCCAAGCCGGCATCGTAGAGAATGGCAAGCGAATTCTGCTGGGTAGTCATTACGGCCGCGATGTTTAACAGCGGACTTCCCCGGAAGAGCGTAATCTCTACCGCCCCGGTGAAGGGACCGGCTTCCGCCCCGCCCACCGTAACCACGGTGCGCGCGCCTTCGCTCCGGACCTTCAGGTCCTTCTTTTGCAATTGAACCGGATAGGTGTCAAAAGGCCGTTCGTGCGGGCTATCAAAGAAAATGGTCCACCCCAGCTTGGTGCCGTGCCTTTCCACGTCCAGGTTCCGCTTTCCTACCGTGAGCACGAACACCGGATTGGTGGGGCCGGAAATTTCCTGAAAGCCGGAGTCCCCTTCTTTCATCATCACGCGATGCAAAAGCGGCGCTTCCTTTTCCAGGGAAATCACCAGACGGCCGGTGCGGGCGGCACCTACGCCGGTCGTACCGGCCGCCCAATCCACATTCAATAAGTTTCCGTTCCGGGTGATCTCCACCCCGCTTTCTTTTTTGAGTCCGGACTGATCCACAGGGATCTGCGCCTGAGCCACCAATCCTGCCAAGAGAAAAACACTGGTCAATAATCTTTTCATGGGTCAACTGTATTTCATATTAAGTTTAAGAATCCGGGTTCCCCGCCTGCCTGCCGGCAAATGAAATCCCAAATTAGAGATTCCAAAATGAAAAAGCAAACGTTTACATTAAAAATAAAGAAAGGGTTTTCGGCTTACTTATTGCCGGCAATTTTTCTACTTTTGCCCCGCATGAAAAACGAATACATCAGGCTGATCTCCGACGATCTCTCCATCCGTGAAACGCAAGTACTTCATGTAAGCAAACTTCTGGACGAAGGCGCGACCATTCCATTTATTGCCCGCTACCGCAAGGAAGCCACAGGAAACCTCGATGAGGTGAAGTTGTCCGCGATCAAAGAAAAACTGGCCTATTTCCGCGACTTGGAGAAAAGAAAGGAAACTGTGCTAAAAACGATTGACGAACAGGGCAAGCTCACTCCAGCCCTGAAAGCAGAGATCGATAAGTGCACCGATCAGAATCAATTGGAAGATATCTATCTTCCCTATAAGCCCAAACGGAAAACCCGGGCCACCGCGGCCTTGGAAAAGGGCCTGGGGCCCCTGGCCGATCTTATTTACCTCCAGGCTGCCATCAACCTGGAGCAAAAGGCGGAAGAATTCCTCAATGATGAAGTCACCACGGTTGACGACGCGCTGCAGGGCGCACGGGATATTATTGCCGAACGGATTAACGAGGATGCCGGAGTGAGGAACCAGATCCGCAACCTGTTCCGGCGGGAAGCCGTCCTTACGTCCCGGGTAATCAAAAGCCGGGCGGAGGAAGGAAGCAAATACCAGGATTATTTCGACTTTTCCGAGCCCCTGGCGCGGTGCCCTTCCCATCGGATGCTGGCAATCCGGCGCGGGGAACGGGAAGGCTTTCTGAGCATGGATATTTCGGTCGATGCCGAGCAGGCCATTGCCCGGCTGCAAAAAAAGCTGATTCGTTCGGACAATGCCTGTACAGCGCACGTGGAGACCGCAATTTCCGATGCCTATAAACGTCTCCTGAAACCGTCGATCGAAACGGAATTCCGTTTACTGCATAAAAACAAAGCCGACGAGGAGGCGATCGCCGTATTTGGCGAGAACCTGCGGCAATTGCTTCTGGCCCCACCGTTGGGGCCGCGGCGGATTCTGGCGATTGACCCCGGTTACCGGACCGGTTGCAAAGTGGTAGCCCTTGACCAGCAGGGCGGCCTGCTGGAGACCGCCACCATCTTCCCTCACCCACCCCAAAATGAAGCAGCGCGCGCTGCGGCCCAATTGAAAGAACTGGTGTTACGGCACCGGGTGGAAGCCATCGCGATCGGGAACGGCACCGCGGGGAAGGAAACCGAGAAGCTGGTCAGAGACATCGACTTCGATGGGAAAGTGCGCATCTTCCTCGTGAATGAAAACGGCGCGTCCATTTATTCGGCGTCCGAAGCGGCCCGTGAAGAATTTCCAGATCAGGACGTGACGGTTCGCGGCGCGGTATCCATTGGCCGCCGCCTGATGGATCCCCTCTCGGAGCTGGTCAAGATTGACCCCAAGTCCATTGGCGTAGGTCAATACCAGCACGATGTAAATCAAACGAGATTGAAGGAAAGCCTCGACACGGTGGTGGAGCATTGCGTCAACCTGGTCGGCGTGGATCTGAATACGGCCAGCCGGCATCTACTTCACTATGTATCGGGTCTCGGGCCGAAACTGGCCGCGAACATCGTACAATACCGGCAGGAAAACGGCCCGTTCAAGTCGAGAAAAGAGCTTAAAAAGGTACCCCTGCTTGGAGACAAGGCGTTTGAACAATGCGCCGGATTTCTGCGGATCCGCGGCGGCTCCCAACCCCTGGATGAAAGCGCAGTTCATCCCGAAAGCTATCCCGTGGTTGAAAAAATGGCGGCAGACCTCGGCAGCACGGTGACTGAACTCATCCGGAACAAGGAACTCCGGAAGAAAATCGATCCGCGCAAATACGTCTCGCCGGAAACCGGTGAACTAACGCTGAAGGACATTCTGCGCGAACTGGAAAAGCCCGGACGGGATCCGCGAGAGGAATTGAAGGATTTCAGCTTTGCCGAGGGGATAGACAGCATAGACGATTTGCGGGAGGGAATGATATTGCCGGGAATTGTCACCAACATTACCAAGTTCGGCGCATTTGTGGATATTGGAATAAAACAGGATGGACTGGTCCATATTTCGCATCTGGCCGACCGCTTTGTAAAAGACCCGAACGAGGCCGTCAAGCTGCAGCAGATCGTCCGGGTCAAAGTATTGAACATCGATCGCGCCCGTCAGCGGGTGCAGCTGTCGATCAAGGAAGCCCGGTAAGCAGCTTACCGTCCCAGCCAGCCGCCGTCCACTACCAGAATGCTTCCGTGCACGTAGGCGGAAGCCTCCGATGCCAGGAAAACCACCGGGCCCTTGAAATCCTCGGGCGTTCCCCAGCGGCCTGCGGGAATCCGTTCCAGAATGGACCGGTTCCGGTCGGTGTCGGCACGCAAGGCGGCCGTATTATCGGTTGCAATGTAACCCGGCGCGATCGCGTTGACATTGACTCCCCTGCTTGCCCACTCGTTGGCAAAGGCCTTGGTGATCTGGCCGATCGCTCCCTTGCTGGCTGCGTAACCGGGCACGGTGACACCACCCTGAAAAGTAAGCATCGACGCGGTAAAGATTACCTTTCCGCTGCCCCGCTCCAGCATGCCCCGCCCGATTTCCCGCGTGAGAATAAAAGGAGCGGTTTGGTTAATTGCAACAACCTCGTCCCAGTAATCGTCGGAATGCTCCGCGGCGGGCTTACGCAAAATGGTCCCCGCGTTGTTAACCAGGATATCAATCACCGGATGCCGGCTTGTCACCTGCCCGATAAACCCATACAGGGCATCCCGATTACCGAAATCGCAGGTATACGCGTAAAACTTCCGGCCAGCAGCCCGTACCGCCTTTTCTATTTCACTTCCTTCGGACTCCAAAGAGGCCGACACCCCAATTATATCCGCACCGGCCTGGGCCAGCGCCTCGGCCATGCCCTTTCCGATGCCCCGTTTACAGCCTGTAACCAGGGCAACTTTTCCATCTAACCTGAATTTATCCATCGGACTTATTGCCTGCTTTTATTCAACAAATAGTCAAACCATGCGGCCGCCCCGGTGAATTCGCCCGCTTTATCCCAGGCGGCTCCTGCGTAATAAACCAGGGGTTCTCCCGTGCTAAGCTCCACAACGGCCAGCAGGTGTCCCTGGGCAAGCCGGATGTCTTCAACCGGCGCTTCGACGATCACTCCGATTCCGGTCGTACCGTCCTGGCCGTGGGGCGGTTCCCAGTAAGCCATGACGCCCGCTTCCCGATCCATCAGGTGCGTGCCCGGATCGCTTCGCTGGACAATCCCGATTGCTGCCGGAAACGACACCGGATCCGGCGAATCAAAGCGTACTTCAACCCGGTTGAGCTGGGATCCCGCGTCGAGCGAGATCAGCTTGGATACCCGCAGGGGGATGCCGCCCGCGTTCCATTCTTCATAATCGAGGCGGAACGTCGTACGCAGTGGACCGTTGTCCAGTATTTCGTACTCCCGGTAATGTTTCGGGAACCAAAGCGAATCGTTGATGTAGGGAACGATATCACCCGCGCCAAGCGTCATACCGACGCTGTAATAATCGAGTCCTTCACCGTGGTCCCTGTGATAATCGCCACTTTCATACCACCTGTCAATTACCAGGTCCTTGGTGCGCTTTACCCACACGTCCACGCCATGGGCATCGCCTGGCGTCCCTTCCAGCGCCTTCCCATAAATGCGGAAGGCGATCTTGTCGTTCTCCCAGGCAAAATCATCCATGCGTTCAGGGACATACCGGGCAAACGTGCGGGAAGCGACCGGTTCCGCTCTTCCTTCCAGCACATGCAGCTTGACGGCACGCGCTGCCGGCAGATCGACCTGCACAAGCAGATTGACCGGTTCTTCCTGCCCACGGTATTCCAATTGGTAGGGTACCTCCTGTCCCGACTCCGGCTCGACGATCCTGAAATCGGTTTCTTCATCCAGGTATCCTGCTACCTGTGCGAAGGGAATTTCGATTACTTTTGCGGGTTGTTCGCTTCCGCTGCCTTCCAGGCGTATGGTACCCAGCCAGTCCGGCGGCCGCCCCGTACAGGAGACCAGCAGCAAACCTGCCACAGCCTGCATCATCCAGGCGAGGCGAAGGCGCGGTGCGTTATCGCAAATCATTGATCGCCCATTTGTCCATGTCATCGTAATCGAGGTTTTCCCCTGCCATTCCCCAGATAAACGTGTAATTGCTGGTGCCGGCCCCCGCGTGGATTGACCAGGGAGGAGAAATCACCGCTTGTTCATTCTGCATCCAGATGTGCCGGGTTTCTTGTGCCTGGCCCATGAAATGGCAGACCGACTGTCCCCCGGGAACTTCGAAATAAAAGTAAACTTCCATGCGCCGGTCGTGCGTATGGGCGGGCATGGTGTTCCACACGCTGCCGGGCTTCAGTTCGGTCATCCCCATCTGAAGCTGACAGGTTTTCACTGTGCTGTTCACCAGCAACTTATTGATTGTTCGGTGATTTGATGTCTCCGGCGAGCCAAGTGTGACTACTTCGGCCTCCTTCCTGCTTACCTTCTTTACGGGAAACTCCCGGTGTGCAGGAGCGGAATTCACGTAAAACTTTGCGGGCGATGCCGGATCGTTGCTGCTGAAAATCACTTCGTGGTTTCCTTTGCCGATGTATAAAGCGTCTTTGTAGTCCAGTTCAATGGTCTCGCCATTGACCTGTATTTTTCCGGCCCCACCCACATTGATAATGCCCAACTCCCTGCGTTCCAGGAAATAATCCGATTTTAATTGATCCAGCGGTTCCAGCCTCAGGGACTGATTTACAGGATGGATCCCTCCGGCCATGAACCGGTCGTAATGAGAATAGGTCCAGCGGACGGTCTCGGGTTCGAATAACACATCAATCAGGAAGGTTTCCCGCAATCGGGCGGTGTCCATGTTTTTCACCTCCTCGGGGCTGCACGCATACCGCGTCTCATCTTTTACCATCATCATTTATAAATGTTTAATTAGCTAAGAACCATTTTTTATAACGCGAAAGGGCTTCCACGTAGTAGTAATCCGCATAAGTCAACGGCACGTCTATTTCGGAATTGCCGGGCAGGTGCCCTACCCCATGCAATAATAGAAATCCTCCGTTTTCGCCGATCGGGGCCTTGTACTGTTCGGAGGACAAGCTCCGGATCATCTTTTCAGCCGCTTTCCTGTATTCCCCGGATTTTCCACCCCCTGAAAGCCGGCTCAGTTCCAACAGGGCGGACGCCATAATGGCCCCCGCGGAAGCGTCCCGATAGGTATCGGGAATACCCGGCGCGTCAAAATCCCAATAGGGAATTCCATCTTCCGGCAGGTTCGGGTGTCTCAAAAGAAAATCTGCAATATGCTGGGCCTGGATCAGGTACTGCTTTTCCTGGGTTTCACGGTACATCATCGTGTAACCGTATAAACCCCATGCCTGTCCACGCGCCCACGCGGATTCATCGGCCGCGCCCTGATGGGTCTGTTTGCCACGCACGGCCCCGGTTTCGGGGTCGTAATCGACCACGTGCCAGGAACTGTGATTGGGACGGAAATGATTTTTCATCGTGGTGTTGGCATGTTTCAAGGCAATGTCCAGGTATTTCTCCTGTCCGCTTTCTTTGCTTGCCCAGGAAAGATATTCCAGGTTCATCATGTTGTCAATGATGACCGGGAACTTCCATTTATCGCCGTTATGATCCCAGGATTTGATGCAGCCCACTTCCGGGTCGAAACGGGAAATCAAGGATTCCGCCCCGGTCAAAAGGACCGAGCGGTAGGATGTATCTCCCGTGAGCGCCAGGGCCGGTCCAAAGCTGCAATAAAGCATGAAACCCAGGTCGTGCGTGCCCCGGTTGTGTTGTTCCTTTTCAAGAAGACGCAGCTTTTCCTTTGCCTCGGCAAGCAACGACGCATCGCCGGAAAATTCATACAACAGAAGCAAAGTACCTGGATAAAATCCCGAGGTCCAGGAGCCGCTGCCGCTGGTGATCAGCCGATCGTCCCCGGCACGATAGCTTTTGGGCAACCGATCATCGGGCACCTTGTCCATCATGACTTTGTATTGGCTTACCGCCTGCTGGAGTTGCTGATCAATAAACGCGCTGTCAAGCTGGTATTGTGCGTGCTGGCGGGTACTGCAGCTTCCGGACAGGAGCCCGGCAATAAGCAGTAAATTCATCGTTTTTGTTTTCATTTTATTGCGGGTTGGTACTTTGTCTCTTGATCAACGCGACGGGTGTAACCACGGTCCGGGGTTCCTCCAGAATGCTTTTCGTCCGGTTTTCAAGCAACCTCCCCAGCGCATCCACTACCTGGATGGCCACTTCTCCGGGAAACTGATCAATGGTGGTAATGGAGGGAGTCACGCTGGCCGCCCGGGGATCGTTGGAATAACCCACCAGTTTCAGGTCTTCCGGAATGCGGATTCCGCGCTGTCTCGCAAAATCGAGCATCGCCAGCGCCGAGGTATCGTTTGCCGTGAACAGGCCATCGGGATAGGGTTTGGTGGAAAACAGGATCTCGAGGGTTTTCAGGGCGTTCTCATGGGTGAGTTCATGAAAATAGATCCGGCTTTCGTCTGCCTCCAGCTTATAAGCAGTCAGCGCGTCCTTAAAGCCTTTCAGGCGTCCCCGGTATAAGCTACAGCTTAACAGCCCGAATATGGCCGCGATCCGCGTGCAGCCCATCTGGGCAAGGTGCTCCCCGGCCAGGTACCCCCCCCGGTATTCGTCTCCTTCTACCAGTTGGGCAGGATAAGGGTCTACCGGAACGCGGTCGTAGAACACAAGCGGAATCCCCTTTTCAACAAAAACATCAAAATGGGAATAATCGGTGGTATATAAGGTGGATGCAACCAGCACGCCGTCCACCCGGGAGGAATACAAGGTCGCGGCCAGTTCCTTCTCTATTTCATCCGAATCATTCGATTGGCAGATGATCAGATTATATCCTTTCCGGTGTAACAGATTCTGCACCCCGGAAATCACTTCCGCATGAAAAAACATGGAAATTCGGGGGACGATCATTCCCACCGTAAATGTCCTGCTGTTGCGCAGGCTCGAAGCCAATTGGTTGCGACGGTAGCCAAGCTCAAGCGCCTTTTGGCTTACCCTTTCCTTAGTCCGCTTACTGATTTTCGGATGGTCATTCAACGCGCGGGAAACCGTAGCTGCAGAAATCCCCAATTCCCTGGCAATGTCCACAATGGTACTTTCCGGTTTCTTGTTTTTCTTCATTGGCTTCTCATTCTGACGGGCTGCTCGGCCGCAGGAAGTGCAAATTAAAGAAAAAGAAGGAGAATGCAAACGTTTTCACAAAATTGCCACGACGAGCCGCCGCCGCATTAGCCTGCGAGGGGATCAGACCACCACGTTTACAATCCGTCCCTTGACAATGATGACTTTTTTCGGGGTCCGCCCTTCGAAATAACGCTGCAGGGCCTCGGCCGAAAGAATCTCCTTTTCCATTTCAGCAGGTTCCATATCCAGGGCGAAATTCATTTTCGCCCGCACTTTGCCGTTGACCGAAACGGGGTATTCGAATTGCTGTTCTTTCAGGTACGCTTCGTTGAACGCCGGATAGGAAGCATAGCTTAACGTACCGGGTTCATTACCCAGGCGTTCCCACAATTCTTCGCAGATATGGGGCGCGTATGCGGATAGCACAATCACCAGATCCTGCAGGATCGCCCGCTTATGGCAGCTGAGCGCCGTGAGTTCATTCACGCAGATCATAAAGTTGCTCACCGAGGTATTGAAGGAAAAGCGCTCCACATCGTCTTCTACTTTCTTGATCAGTCGGTGGAGGACCTTTAACTCTTCGGCCGTAGGCTCCTCGTCGCTAACCCGGAAATTGTTCTCCCCGTCGTGAAATAGCTTCCAGAATTTCCGGAGGAACTTGAATACCCCCTCAATACCGTGGGTATTCCAGGGCTTGGACTGCTCCAGCGGCCCCAGAAACATCTCGTACATGCGGAGGGTGTCGGCCCCATACTGTTCGATGATCAGGTCGGGGTTGACCACATTGTAGCGGGACTTGGACATTTTCTCCACTTCGAAACCGCAGATGTATTTTCCGTCCTCCAGAATGAATTCCGCGTTCGCGTAATCGGGGTTGAAAGCTTTGAATTTTTCCGTATCCAATACATCCTGCTGGACAATATTCACGTCCACATGCAGCGCCGTGGTATCGTACTGATCTTTCAGACCGTGGGAAACGAAGGTATTGGTGCCTTTGATCCGATACACAAAATTGGAACGGCCCTGGATCATGCCCTGGTTAATTAGCTTTTTGGCTGGCTCCTTGATGGGGATCCGTCCCAGGTCATACAGGAATTTGGTCCAGAAACGGACGTAAAGCAGGTGGCCGGTTGCATGCTCGGGTCCTCCCAGGTATAGATCCACCTGTTGCCAGTAGTCTGCCGCCTCCCGGCTTACGAATTCGTTTTCATTCCCCGCATCCATGTAACGAAGATAATACCAGCTCGACCCCGCCCAACCTGGCATCGTATTGGTCTCCAGCGGATAACCATCGGATGTTTGCCAGTTCTGCGCCCTGGCCAGCGGTGGTTCGCCGGATTCGGTGGGAAGGTATTTGTCCACCTCGGGCAATACAAGGGGCAGCTGATCTTCCCCAAGGGTATGCGGGACGCCGTCCTTATAATAGAGCGGGAAAGGCTCACCCCAATAGCGCTGCCTGCTGAAGGCCGCGTCGCGCAGACGATATTGGATCTTTCCCTTGCCAATTCCTTTCTTTTCGATTTCTTCGATCGCCTTGCCGATGGCATCGGACATACGCATACCGTCCAGAAAGCCGGAATTGATCATGATTGCCTCCTTGCCTTCGTAGGCTTCCTCGGAAATATCCTTGTCTTTTGCAATGGGGGGAATGGGCAGGCTGAAATGCCGGGCAAAACGGAAATCCCGGTTATCTCCGGCAGGGACAGCCATAACGGCCCCGGTTCCGTAACCGGCAAGCACGTAGTCGGCGATCCACACCGGAATTTTCGCACCGGTAAAAGGGTGCAGGGCATAAGCGCCCGTAAAAGCTCCCGAAACGGTTTTCACGTCGGCCATCCGTTCCCGTTCGGAACGGTTCCGGGCTGTTGCCACGTACGCCTTTACTTCAGCAGCCTGTTCCGCGGTGGTGATCTGGTCCACCAATTCATGCTCGGGAGCCAGCACCAGAAAGGTACACCCGAAGATTGTATCGGGCCGGGTGGTGAACACCTCAATGGAGGCGTCTGCGTCGGCCGTACCGGGAGCCAGCTCAAACCGCACCATGGCGCCTTCACTCCGACCGATCCAGTTTCTTTGCATCTCCTTGATCGGTTCGGGCCAGTCGAGGTCCTCCAGATCGGACAACAGGCGTTCGGCATACGCGGTGATGCGCATAAACCATTGCCGCATCAGTTTCCGTTCAACCGGATAACCTCCGCGCACCGAAAGTCCATCCTGGACTTCGTCATTGGCCAGCACCGTACCCAGCTGTGGACACCAGTTTACGTACGCATCGGCCTGGTAGGCCAGGCGGTATTCCTGCAGGAAGGCTTCCCGCTGCTTTTCCGAAAAGGAGTTCCATTCCTGAGCTGTAAAGGAAGCCACTTCGCCGGAGGCTGCCTGAACATTCAGGTTGCCGCTGCGCTGGAATTCACTGATCAGCGTCTCAATCGGTTCGGCCTTGTCGGTCTTTTTATTATACCACGAATGAAAGAAACGAATGAAGATCCATTGCGTCCATTTGTAGAAGTCCGGATCGCTTGTACGTACCTCCCGGCTCCAATCGAACGACAGGCCAATGTTATCCAGTTGCCTCCGGAAGGTGCGGATGTTGTTCTCGGTGGTAATGGCCGGATGCTGCCCGGTTTGGATGGCATATTGTTCGGCGGGAAGGCCAAACGCGTCGTATCCCATCGGATGCAGCACGTTGAATCCTTTCAGCCTTTTGAACCGGGCCAGGATATCGGAGGCGATGTAACCCAGCGGATGCCCTACGTGCAGCCCCGCCCCGGACGGGTACGGAAACATATCCAGGACATAATACTTTGGCTTGCTTCCTCCGGTCTCTGCCTTAAAGGTCTGGTTGGTTGCCCAAAACTCCTGCCATTTCTTTTCTATGTTTCTGAAATTATAGTCCATTCGTTTATAATAAAGCTGCGAATTTAACAAATGTACCGGAATTTGGAGCGGCCGTTCACGAGGGCCCGGCGGCCAAATTCCGCTGCGGGAACAAAATACGCTGCCAGGTTTGGCGTTTTAGAAATCAAAACCTAACTTCGCCAAGAGATTGCGTATGATGCAGGAACCAGTTGAAAGTCGTCCGGGAAACAGAAAAAAGAAGGGGCTCTCCGTTTCCACTGTGATCAGCATATCCCTTGTGCTGCTCATGGTCGGCGTGCTGGGAATGATCATTCTGGCCGGAAAGAACCTTTCCAATTACGTCAAGGAGAATATTTACCTTTCTGTGATCTTTCAGAAAACGGCGGCTGAAAGACAGGTTTTACAGCTT
>JAJUHF010000069.1 GCA_029268045.1 Anseongella ginsenosidimutans | reverse complement strand
TTGGAATTGATGATGGCTACCTCGATTCCTTCTTCTTTCAGGGAGAGGGAAGCCTGGGATCCTGAATAATCAAACTCGCAGGCTTGTCCAATAATTATAGGTCCTGAGCCGATAATTAAAACAGATTTGATACTTTCGTTTCTTGGCATGAAATGGGAATTTTAGAGCACTTTTGCGAACCATTTCCGTCGCGTACCCTGGTTCCAGAAATTTCGCAAAATTATTAAATTTTAGTCGATTATTTATATTTACCCCAACTCATATCGCGATAAAATGCAAATAATCCCACGTATCCGCTTTTACAGGTTCATAAGCCTGTTCGCTTTCCTGCTTCTTGGCTTCCAGGGAGTGATTGTCCACCCGGTAAACGGTCAGGCGCAGACTGCCCGGCAGCCGGATGTTTACCAACCCCCGTCCCTCTCAAACGAAGGCTCCTGGAGCATGATTCTGCTGCCGGATCCGCAAACCTATTCCAAATTCGGTCGGAATCAGGGCATTTTTGAGCTGATGACTGCCTGGATCCGGGAAAATGCAAAAACCCTGAACATTCGGCTGGTTCTTTGTACTGGAGATCTGGTTGAGCAGAATTACATCTTGACGCCCGACAGCGTCAACGGCAATCAAACCAGCAAAGAACAATGGGAAGCCGTTTCGCGGGGTTTTTCGCGTCTGGATGGTGTTGTACCCTACATTCTGGCCACCGGGAATCATGATTACGGGTACAAAAGCGCCGAAAACCGGTACAGCCAGTTCGGGACGTATTTCCCGCCCGACCGGAATCCGCTTACCGAAGCCCTGCTGGTGGAAATGGCGCCGAATGCCGCCGGTGTAAAAACCCTGGAGAACGCCTGCTATGAACTGGATCCATGGGGAGACGGTTCGCATCCGAAATTCCTTGTCTTTTCGCTGGAGTTCAATCCAAGGCAGGCGGTGGTGGATTGGGCCCGGGAAGTGGTTGCCCGTCCCGAATACCAGGGACACACCGCCGTGGTACTCACCCACAGCTATTTGAAATCGCACGCGCTTGATAACATCCACATTGTGAAGGAGGGCTACCCACTGAAAGACGTGACCCACGGCCAGGCACTTTTCCAGCAGCTTGTACAGCCTTCACAGACGATCCAGCTCACTTTCAGCGGCCATGTTGCCGATACCGAAGGGCACGAAGGACAAACCGGATTTCGCACCGACAAAAACGCGGCCGGAAAGCTGGTCCATCAAATGATGTTCAACGCGCAACGGGAAGCGGGAGGGTGGCATGGCAACGGAGGAGACGGCTGGCTGCGGATCCTAGAATTCCTGCCGGATGGGAAAACCGTGTTGGTAAAAACATTTTCCCCTTTCTTTGCGATCTCACCCTCCACCCGTCACTTGGCATGGCGGAAAAGCGAACTGGATGAGTTTTCCTTCCAACTTTCCGAAACGAAAGGCGATCAATGATCAAGGTAGCCATCATTGGCCCCGAATCAACGGGTAAATCCACGCTGTCGCTGCAATTGGCGAAACATTATCAAACGGTGTGGGTGCCGGAGTATGCCCGTTATTACTGCACCTATCTGAAACGGGAACCTGTCCTGCAGGATGAAGTGAATATGTTTTACGGACAGATCGCGCTGGAGGAATCCCTGATCCCGTTGGCCAGCCGCCTGTTGATCTGCGACGTCACGATTCTGAATGTAAAAGTCTATTGCGAGGAGTTTTTTGACGGATGTCCCGATTTTATAGTGGAGGAAGTTCAAAACCGGTTTTACGATCTGTACCTGCTTACCGATATCGATATGCCGTGGGAGGACGATCCCCTTCGCGGGCTTCCCCACCGACGACCTTATTTTTTTGACTTATACAAAAAGGAGCTGGAACTGCTGAAGGCCACCTTCCGGGTGGTTTCCGGATTGGGTGAGGACCGGCTGCGCTGCGCGGTGCAGGCAATCGACGAGGTCCTGGGCGGGCGGCTTGAAAAGGTCTGAAAGCCTGGGCCGGACTGAAAGTATTGAATCGGGTAGGAAGATAGGGACTAATTCTTTATCTGGCCTCCCATACGCATAAAAAAAGCACCCCACCATGCGTGGGATGCTTCTTGTATATGCTGAGGAAATGATATTAAAATCCTCCCAGACCACCATCGGCAGCGCCTTCAGAGAGCTGGATTTCTCCAACATCCGTGGCCTGACCGTCCTGTACGGTAACAGTCAGCGTGGTGTCTGAATACGGATCGGCTCCGTCGATCGTCAGGGTGTAATCCCCGGCAGGAACACCGGTGATCTCAAAGGCACCCGTGGTTGCATCAGCTGCTGCTTTTAAGGTGTCTTCACCGGCTACGGTCCATACTACGGCGGCCGATTCAGCCGGTGTCACGGTTCCTGAAATGGATCCTTCCTGAACTGCGGTAAACGCTACCAAGCCACTGGCCACTCCGGCCAACAGCAAGTACTTCAAACTTGATTTTCTCATAACTTATCTGTTTTAATTTGTTTTATGAAAATGAAAAGTACAAGTAGGGTTTACATGCTTTTTTAATTTGCTTTTTAACATTTTGTGTTTATGCCAAGATATATGCAACAGCTATTCCAAAATATCCCGGTCACGCGTTGGAGCGCGGTTTGGCCTATTTTCGCTTTTCCAGACCCCAACATGGCCATAGACCCATTCCCCTCAAATGGTGCTGCATCTACAATATGTCAGGAAAGTACCACAAGTGTCCCGATTTGGAAATCAGCCCTTTTAGCCGTATATTTGCGCTTTTCAAACTAAGGGGTGCCCTTCCGCTGCTCCGGCAGCGGACGAATTCGGGCTGAGATCATACCCATTGTCTGGAGGATTCCATTTCATCCTGCAGACAAGAACCTGATCCGGGTAATGCCGGCGTAGGGATTGGCGAGAAATCAACCCTGTTAAACTTTTATTAAAGCAATGAAAACTATTTTTGTCATTTTCATGGCACTAATCAGTTCCGCGTGCGCTTTTGGGCAGCATGTATTGAACGGAGTAGTCAGGGATCAACTGAGCGGCGATCCGCTTCCAGGAGCAACGGTTCGTCTTCAAAACACTTTCAGAACAACCCAAACCGACGTTTCAGGGCGGTTTCAATTTGTGGATCTGCCGGAAAGCAACTATGTCATTGAGGTCACTTTCATCGGATATGCCGGGGCGAAAGTTGCCGTAAGCCTTCCCCGCCAGGAAGCGGTAAGCCTGGCCCTTTCGCCGGTTGCCTATCTGACCGAAGAAGTGATCGTAACCGCCACCCGGGCTTCCGCCAATTCGGCTACCGCCTTCAGCACCATCGACAAGGGATACCTGGAAAAACAGAATCTGGGGCAGGACCTGCCGTACCTGATGAATCTGACCCCTTCGGTGGTGGTCAGTTCAGATGCCGGAAATGGCGTCGGATATACCGGGATCCGGATACGCGGAAGCGACAGCAGACGGGTAAACCTGACCATCAACGGGATTCCCCTCAACGACGCCGAATCACACGGGACCTTTCTGGTGAATCTGCCGGATTTCGCCTCATCCATTGACAACATGCAAATACAGCGGGGAGTAGGCACCTCCACCAACGGGGCGGGGGCTTTCGGGGGCAGCATAAACATTCAGACCACCAAATCCTCTACGGAACCATACGCCAGCCTGGATAATTCCTATGGATCGTTCAATACGCTTAAAAATACCGTTTCGGTTGGAACGGGGTTGATCAACAACGCCTTTAGTTTCAATGGACGGCTTTCCCGGATTACTTCCGACGGCTTTGTCGACCGGGCCACTTCTCAATTGCATTCCTTCTTTTTGAACGGTACTTATCAGGGAAAGAAAGATCTGCTCAGTTTAAACGTCTTCTCCGGGAAGGAGCAAACCTATCAGGCCTGGAACGGAATTCCTGAAGCCCGCCTGCGCGGCGACCGGGAGGGAATGGAAGCGTTCATAGCCCGCAACGGTTTGAGTGACGCGGAAGCGGACTTACTTCTGAATTCCGGATCCCGGACCTACAATCAGTTTACGTATGAAGACCAGACCGACAACTACCAGCAGGACCACTATCAGGTATTGTACTCCCACCAGTTTACCCCAGGCCTGAATGCCAACATCGGGCTGCACCTCACCAAGGGCAGGGGGTATTACGAAGAGTTCAAAGCGGACGGAGACTTTGCAGATTACGGAATGGAAGCGCTGGTCGCCGGCGAAGACACCATCCGGACAACGGACCTGGTAAGGCGGCGCTGGCTGGAAAACACGTTTTACGGTTTTACCTATTCCCTCAACTACGAGCCGAGCGGCCGGACCACCTATACCCTGGGGGGCGCATACAATGAATACACGGGGGATCATTTCGGGGAAGTCACCTGGGCACGGTTCGCTTCCAATCGGTTCAAAGACGAGCGGTACTATGAAAACGACGCGTTTAAAACCGATTTCAACGTGTACGCGAAGCTGGAGCATTCGCTGACTGACCGCCTGCGGATTTTTGCGGATATGCAGTACCGGCACCTGTTCTATTCCTTCCTTGGATTTGACCGGAACGGAAGGAATGTGCAACAGGATGTAAGTCTGGACTTTTTCAATCCGAAAATGGGAGTCAGCTTCCAATTGAATCCACGCCAACGCGTGTACGCATCGTTCAGCGTGGCCAACAAGGAGCCGAACCGGGACGATTACACTGAATCCACCCCCGGGAGCCGTCCCAACCCGGAACGCCTTTATGACCTGGAAGCAGGCTGGAACGGAAGTTTCGAGGCAGGCGATTTCGGGGTCAATTATTACCTGATGAGTTACAGGGATCAGCTTATCCTTACCGGCAAGATCAATGATGTGGGCGCTTATACGCGGATGAATATTCCGAGGAGTTACCGCACCGGCCTGGAGATTTTCGGTACCTTGCGTCTGCATGAGAAAATCCAATGGGCTGCCAATGCGACCTTCAGCATAAACAGGATCCGGGAATTCACGGAATACCTCGACAATTACGACACGGGCGTTCAGGAAGCGACGGTTTACAAAGACACCGACATCGCGTTCTCTCCGGGAATTATCGCGGGAAGCGAACTGACCTATCAGCCCTGGGAGCGGTTCTCACTTGCCTTGTTAAGCAAATACGTGGGGAAACAATATCTGGATAATACGTCCAACGAAAACCGCAGGTTGGATCCCTGGTTTATTAATGACATGCGGTTTGCATACCGGTTCCCCGTAAAAGGGTTCAAGGAACTGCGTGCAACGCTGCTGCTTAACAATATTTTCGAAGAGAAATACGAATCAAACGGATACACCTACGGTTACATTGCAGGGGGCGAAACCATCCGGGAAAATTTCTATTTCCCCCAGGCTGGGTTTCATGTAATGGCCGGTTTATCTTTAAAATTTTAAGACATGAAAAAATACATCGATCGCTTTCACTATCTGACACAGGACGTTCCGAATTATTCCCATCTGGAACTGGCCACGGCCGCCTGTGAGGCAGGAGCAAAATGGATTCAATATCGCAGCAAGAACAAAACGGATAAGACCGCCTGGTTGGAAGAAGCAACCGGTCTGGAAGCAATCTGCGATGAATACGGCGTAACGCTGATCATCTGCTCCTCGGTGGAAATATGCAAGGAACTGGAAGAGGCCCAGGGCGTTCACCTGGAGCGAAACGATATGCCCGTGAAAGAAGCCAGACGTCTGCTTGGTGACGCAAAGACCATCGGCGGTTCCGCGCACACGCTGGAAGACGTACTGGTTGCTTACGATGGGGGCGCCGATTACGTAGGCCTGGGACCACACCAGCCTACCCAAACGATCCAGCACTACGACCAGGTTCTTGGCCTGGACGATTATCGCCGCATACTCGAAGAGCTGCAGAAAAGAAATGTGGATATTCCGATTATCGCTGCCGGAGGGATCCAGCTTCAGCACGTGGATGACCTCATGCAAACGGGCATTGCCGGCGTGGCGGTATCTTCGGCCATAAATCTTTCGGAGAACCCAGGCGCTGCCTACCGGGAATTTTACCGGAAGCTTCACTAGAAGCTAGGCTAACGCGCGATCAACGGGGAGCATCGAGTCGCTTCCTCATGATGTAATCGTTCATAAAGAAGGGTCCGATCGGGATATCCTCGGCGCCCACAATTTCAAACCCCAGCTTCTGGTAGAAATACCTGGCTTTGTTGAAACGGTTGACATTTAGCTCCAGGCTGTCGCAGGCCCGATCCCGCGCACGGGATTCTACTTCTTCAAGCAGGCGGCGGCCGGCTCCCTTTCCCTGTGCTTCCGGAACAACGTAAAGTTTATGGAGCCTGCTTTTCTTCGGGTCCGCTAAGAGGGACCAAGACGCGAATCCCAGCGCCTGGCCGGCTTCCTGGAGAAGTAAAAAGCGATGCCCGTGCTCCATCTGTCGCAGCAAGGCCGGCTGACTGTAGAGCTCCTGAAGCATGTAGCGGATCTGCTCCGTGGAAAGAATTTCGCGGTAAGACGGCCACCAGGTACGCTCCGCAAGCTGCCGTATCAGCGGAACATCCTCCGGGGAACCTTCACGAATCACAGGTTGTCCGGATTGATCCGGGCGGGTGTCTGCGCCCCGCTTATGATCGGCCGGGAAGAAACCGCGATGGCATTGATAATCGATGTCAGGTTGTCAATATAAGCCAGGATAGTGTGAATGTCGTCCCGGGCGCCGTTATAATAGGGGTCGGCCCCCAGCTGAAATGTGGAAATGGTATGTGCCGGAATGCCCAGCCGGGCCAGGGGATAATTGTCCGATTGCCGGAAAAGATTCGCGTCACGGTACGGATCGGGACGGAACTTGAATTTTCCCGGGGCGTTATCGCGCAGGATCCTGGGTAGGTCGGAATGCTTGTAACCGGTAATGTACGCACTGTGGGGTCCGAATTGGGAGACCTTTCCGATGACATCCATGTTGATGGCGGCTACGATCTTCTCCGGATCGATGGTGGCCGCATAATATTCCGATCCCACGCCACCTGCCTTCTGCGCCGAAAAGGCAACAAACAGGATCGATCGCTCGTTGTCGTCCTGCTCCCTGAAATGCCTGGCCAACGTTAGCAGGGCAGTGGTGCTGGATCCGCCATCGTCTGCACCGTTGGCTATGGTATCTCCCTTATCGGCGGGGATGTAGCCCAGGCCGTCGTAATGGGAGGAGAAGATCACGTATTCATCCTGGCGGCTTTTGCCGGGCAGCATGCCGATGACATTATTGGCTTTGACTTCCTCGGTCTGGGTACTCGCCTTTACTTCGAATTCATTGAATTTGTAGGTATCGGTTAAGACAAAAACCGTCGAATAGGGATTCCTGGGATTGTAGACGGAGTCGATATAATACTTTTCCAACTGCACCCCCGCTCCGATCCGGTTAAAAATGGGTCGCAGCATCCGGTCCACTACGACCAGCTTGTCGGATTCAAGCCGGTTGATGTATTCCAGTTTTCTCCGGATATCGTCTTTTACCCCGATAAAGATCACTTTGATATCGGGGGTATCCTGGTTCCAGTCGATACGGAGCTGTTGGCTGGCGACAATGATATTGGGGACGGTGATCATCTCCGAATCCAGGCGGGCATGGTAACTGGTATAGGTGACCCTTTTCAAGGTGAATTCCTGACTGAAATCCGTGTGTCCCGGAGCAGGCACCAAACCGATTTCTTTGAATTTACTGATGATGTAATCGGATGCCAGGTCGGCTCCCCCGTTTAGCAGGCCCCTTCCCCGGAGACTGTCGGCCGATAGGATGGAAATGATCTCCCGTACCTCATCCACACCGATGGTATCCGCCCCCTCCGCGGCCTTCTGCGCGGCGGCTTGAAAACCGCCGGTTCCGCTGATAAAGAAAAGTAGAAAGAGGGCTGAGGAGAGAACAGGGGCATATAATGCTTTCATATGTTAAACTCTATATCTGATGAAATTACGAAATTTTGAAGCCGAAAATGGGAATAAAAAAATAATTTGTGATTATCCGTCTTTTTTCTTGATCTTTGCTTTTCAATAAGGATTCTCATAAGGTCCAACGTACGATGAAAAATATAGTACTGTCATACATAATGGGTAAGGTAACCGGCGTTTCCGGATTGCCCTTTACTCCTTCGTACCTGATCAGACCCTTCCCCAGACGCTGATGCGTCTGTAATTCTACTTTGTCGCTTACGTAGTGACATCTCTCCAAAAGCCATTTTAACGTTTTATTTATCACCCCTAACGTAAGTTCAGGTGGAAACATTACACGACTTCTTAATTCTTGTTGCGGATGAGCGGCATTTAGACTATGCCGAAACCATCACCAATGAAATGGCCGAAAGCGCCAAGGCACGGGGTACTGGCATCGCGCAACGCAGTCCTGAATACATCAGGAAGAAAATGCAGGAAGGGAAAGCAGTGATTGCTTTGCATAAAGACGGCTCCTGGGCCGGGTTTTGTTATATCGAAACCTGGGGGCACGGGAAGTTTGTGGCAAACTCAGGTCTGATCGTGCATCCGGACTACCGCAAACACGGCTTGGCAAAAGCCATCAAATACCGTATTTTTGAGCTTTCCCGGGAGAAATACCCGGAGTCAAAGATCTTTGGACTGACCACCGGTTTCGCCGTGATGAAGATCAATTCAGAGTTGGGCTATGAACCAGTCCCTTACTCGGAATTGACGGATGATGAGGAATTCTGGAAGGGCTGCAGGAGTTGCGTGAATCACGATATACTCATGAGCAAGGACCGCAAAAACTGCCTCTGCACCGCCATGCTGTACGATCCCGAGGAAAAAGAAAAAGAACGAAAGGCCAGGGAAAAACTGGACGAGGAAAAGCTTGCGCGGGAAAAGCTGGAACAGATCACGCACAAGGCTTCTTTGCTTGAGCGGATCAATGCGCGGCTGAAGCGTTCAGCC
The DNA here is from genome assembly GCA_029268045.1 of Anseongella ginsenosidimutans. Classification (GTDB taxonomy): domain Bacteria; phylum Bacteroidota; class Bacteroidia; order Sphingobacteriales; family Sphingobacteriaceae; genus Anseongella; species Anseongella ginsenosidimutans_A. The sequence goes on along the minus strand of JAJUHF010000069.1, from coordinate 5,097 downwards.
AAGGTATTTGTTTTACTGTCAAAAATCTGATCTCTAATATCGATCTCGATGAGGAAAGTAGTTTTAGCATACAGCGGCGGTCTTGATACCACGTACTGTCTTCTTTACCTGTCCAAAACAAAGCACATGGAAGTGCATGCGGTCACCGTGGACACCGGAGGCTTCGGTAAGGAAGAAATAAAGGATATCGAAAAACGGGCCCTGGAGCTTGGCGCGGCCAGCTACCAGTGCATAGACGCCGTGGATCAGTACTATGAAAGCTGCATCCGATACCTGATATTCGGCAATATATTAAAAAACAATACCTACCCGCTTTCGGTGAGCGCGGAGCGGATTTCCCAGGCAATGGCCATTGCGGATTATGCAAAAAAGATCCAGGCCGACGCGGTCGCGCACGGGAGTACCGGTGCGGGAAATGATCAGGTACGATTCGATATGATTTTCCAAATCCTGTTGCCGGAGGCGGAGATCATCACCCCCATCCGGGATTTACAGCTGTCCCGCGAAGCGGAGATCGAGTTTCTGCAAAGTCACGGCGTGGAAATGAATTTTGAAAAAGCAAAGTATTCCATCAATAAGGGAATCTGGGGCACCTCCGTGGGCGGGAAGGAAACGCTGACCTCCTCACAGCCTCTCCCGGAAGAAGCCTATCCTACGCCGGTAAGCAAGACGCAACCGGAAGACATTACGCTTCATTTTGAAAAAGGAGAGCTGAAAGGCATTAATGAAGAACGGTTTGAAAAACCGGCTGCGGCGATCCGCCGCTTGAATGCCCTGGCAGCCCCTTTCGGCATAGGACGTGACATCCACGTAGGAGACACGATCATTGGCATCAAGGGAAGGGTGGGTTTTGAAGCCGCCGCCCCCTTGTTGATCATCAAAGCACACCATACGCTGGAAAAGCATGTGCTTACCAAATGGCAGCTGTACTGGAAGGATCAGCTGGCCATGTGGTATGGCAACTGGCTGCACGAGGGACAATTGCTGGATCCCACCATGCGAAACATTGAGAAGTTCCTGGAGGACACCCAGCAGCATGTGACCGGCAAAGTGTTTCTCAGCCTGCATCCCTACCGTTTTACCGTAAACGGCATTGAATCGGCACACGATCTGATGTCGGCCCGGTTCGGAAGCTACGGGGAAATGAACAGGGGCTGGACTGCTGAGGACGTGAAAGGATTCACCAAGATCTTCGGCAATCAGACTGCCATTTATTACAATGTAAATGAAGAAAATTAAGATAGGAATTATTGGTTCGGCGGGTTATACAGGCGGGGAGTTGATCCGTCTGCTCATCAATCACCCGGCCGCACAGATTGAATTTGCGCACAGTCAAAGCCAGGCGGGAAAATTCGTGTACGAGGTGCATGCGGACCTGCTGGGAGATACCGACCTGAAGTTTTCAGCGGAAACCTCCGACGACATCGATGTACTGTTTCTCTGCGTGGGACATGGAAACGCCCGCAACTACCTGGAAGCAAACCCGGTAGCGGAACAGGTCCGGATCATCGACCTGAGCCAGGATTTCCGCAATGAGCCGGATCTGGAGCTGAAGGACGCGCGGCGTCATTTCGTGTATGGATTGCCGGAATTAAACCGGGAGGCCATTAAAACCGCGAAAAACGTGGCAAACCCCGGCTGCTTTGCTACCGGCATCCAGCTGGCTTTGCTTCCGCTTGCTTCCGCGGGACTTCTCAACACGGAGGTCCACCTGACTGCGACCACGGGTTCTACCGGCGCGGGTCAATCCCCCTCGCCCACCACGCATTTCAGCTGGCGGAACAGCAACTTATCGGTCTACAAACCCTTTGCACATCAACACCTGAAAGAGATCACCCGCAGCCTCAATCAATTGCAGCCGGGCTTTCCGGCAGGACTGAATCTGATCCCTTACCGGGGAGACTTCAGCCGGGGGATCATTGTATCGGGTTATCTGCAATGCGATCTGGAGGAAGCCGAAGCCAAAGCGCTTTACGAAACCTATTACCAAAGTCATCCGTTCACGCATATAAGCCCGGTTAATATCAATCTGAAACAGATCGTGAACACGAACAAGTGCTTGCTTTATCTGGAGAAACACGACGGGAAATTGATGATCATCAGCATTACGGATAACCTGTTGAAAGGCGCCTCCGGCCAGGCGGTTCAAAACATGAATCTAATGTTCGGACTGGAGGAAGAGGCAGGTTTGCGGTTAAAACCGGTAGCATTTTAAACGAGAAAACCCTGACACAATGAACATAGCAATACTTGGAGGCGGCAACCTCGGAACAGCCATCGCAAGGGGCATTACCGAAAAAGCCCTTTACAAGCGCGAACAGGTGTACATCACTTGCCGGAACACCGCCCGGCTGGAGAAAATGAAAGCCGAAGGCTTCCGTGTTACGGCAGCCAATGACGAGGCGATCAGAAATTCCGGTGTAATCGTCATCAGCGTACTTCCGCAGCAACTCAACGAGGTTCTCCAGGCGATCCGGGATGAAATCGATCCCGTAAAACATACCGTGATCTCCATTGTGACCGGGGTTTCCGTTGCCGATCTCCGGCAACAGCTGGGACCGGAAGTTCCGATTGTCCGGGCCATGCCGAATACGGCCATTGCCATTGGCGAATCCATGACCTGCATCGCGTCGGACGATAGCTCGGCGCCCGAAGCCATTGCGCTTACCCGGACTATTTTTGATGCGGTGGGAAAAACGCTGGTTATCAAGGAAGAGCAGATGCTGGCCGCCACGGCTTTGTGCGCCTGTGGAATCGCATTTTTCCTGAGAGCAATCCGGGCGGCTTCGCAGGGAGGCATCGAGATCAGCTTTCATGCGGAAGAAGCGTTGATGATGGCCGCCCAGACCGCCAAAGGCGCTGCGGGTTTACTCACCGAGCAGTTCTCGCATCCCGAACACGAAATTGATAAAGTTACCTCACCCCGCGGATGCACCATTGCGGGCCTGAATCAAATGGAACATCATGGATTCAGTTCGGCCATGATCCGTGGGATCGTTACCTCGGCTGAAAAAGCCGGGAACCTGTACAAAACGGACTAAAAATGCCTTTATTCGACGTATATCCTTTATTTGATATTGAACCGGTCAAAGCACAGGGGTGCTATCTCTGGGACAGCGCGGGCCGGCAATACCTGGATTTGTACGGCGGCCATGCCGTCATATCCATCGGTCACAGCCATCCTCATTACGTGTCCCAGATCAGCCAACAGCTGCAGCGGATCGGGTTTTACTCCAATTCGGTGAGGATACCCGGACAGCAGGCACTTGCCGGCAAACTGGGATCGCTCAGCGGGTATCCGGACTATTCGCTTTTTCTGGTAAATTCCGGGGCCGAAGCCAATGAGAACGCATTCAAAATTGCTTCGTTCCACACCGGCAGGAAAAAGATCATTTCCTTTGGCAAAAGCTTCCACGGGCGCACATCCGCTGCGGTGGCTGCAACCGATAATCCCGCCATTATCGCTCCTGTAAACCAGCATGATCATGTTGTCTTTGTACCCTTCAATGACACAGAGGCATTTGAACAAGTGATGGATGATTCGGTGGCCGCGGTCATCATCGAAGGGATCCAGGGAGTAGGCGGCGTACGGGTACCGGAAGTGTCCTTTCTCCGGAAAATCCGGGAACTATGCAGCCGGCACGGGGCGCTGATGATCCTGGATGAAGTCCAGTCGGGATACGGAAGGTCCGGCCGGTTTTTCGCTCATCAGGAAGCCGGTGTACAGCCCGACATCATCAGCATGGCCAAAGGCATGGGAAATGGGTTCCCGATCGGGGGGATCCTGATCCATCCTTCCATCCCGGCCAAACACGGCATGCTGGGAACCACGTTTGGCGGAAATCACCTGGCCTGCGCCGCCGCCAACGCCGTATTGGAGGTAATTGAGCAGGAGGACCTGCTCGCCAATGCGGCGGCGATGGGTGAGTTGCTTATCGGGGCGCTTAAGGGCAAACGGGGTATCCGTGAGGTCCGCGGAAGGGGGCTAATGATCGGCATTGAACTGGACCGGCCCTGCGCTCCGGTCCGGCAAGCGCTGCTACAGCAATATGGAATTTTCACGGGTTCTTCTTCGGATAAAAATACGATCCGTATTTTACCGGCACTGAATGTAGGTGAAAAAGAACTGAATATTTTTTTAGACGCGTTTGATAACATAATCTCATGAAGAAATTTACTTCCGTAAACGATGTAGACGATCTTCCTTCCTTACTCGCTGAAGCACTGAGGAATAAAAAACAGCCTTATGCCGACAAGGAAAAAGGAGTGAACAAAACGCTCGGCCTTATTTTTCTGAATCCCAGTCTCCGTACCCGCTTAAGCACCCAAAAAGCGGCATTGAACCTGGGCATGAATGTCATTGTCATGAACATCGACAAAGAAGGCTGGGCCCTGGAATTCCAGGATGGGAACGTAATGAACGGAAGTACGGTGGAACACATCCGGGAAGCGGCGGGTGTTATGGGCCAATATTGCGATCTGTTGGGACTTCGCAGTTTCCCGGGTTTGGTAAACAGGGAGGAAGATTACCATGAAGAGATCTTGAATAAGTTTATCCGGTTTTGCGGGGTTCCGGTAATCTCCATGGAAAGCGCCACCCTGCACCCCTTGCAAAGTTTCGCCGATCTGATCACGATTGAAGAGAACAAGACAAAGAAACATCCGAAAGTGGTATTGGCCTGGGCGCCTCATGTGCGGTCGCTTCCCCAGGCGGTGCCAAACTCGTTTTCGGAATGGATGTGCCGGGCACAAAAAGAAATCGGTCTGGATTTCGTAATCGCCCAGCCTGAAGGGATGGAGCTGAATCCGGAATTCACCCGGGGAGCCGGGATCACCCATGACCTGGACGAGGCGCTCCGGGGAGCCGATTTCGTGTATGTGAAAAACTGGTCTTCTTACAAGAATTATGGACAATTATACGCCGGCGGTCAGGACTGGATGATCAATAACGAAAAGTTGAAGCTTACCAGTAATGCCCGGGTAATGCACTGTCTCCCGGTCCGGCGGGATGTGGAACTCGCCGCCGAAATACTGGACGGACCGCATTCTCTTGTATTGGAACAAGCTGCCAATCGGGTCGTAAGTGCGCAAACGGTG
>JAJUHF010000068.1 GCA_029268045.1 Anseongella ginsenosidimutans | reverse complement strand
CTCTTCGGGAGATACCGGATTGATCACCCGTTCCTCCCTGCTGATCTCAAACAAGTAAATCCCCTTCAGATTTCTCAGGCTGGCCGAAGCGATGCTTTGCCCTATCAAAACCGATCCGGGAGCTACACGCGTTTCCACCAGGTATTCCCGGGTCTGTTCGCTTAACTCCTCCAGCACATCGGCCCGGTCGGGCAGCAGGCGGTAACCAATGAAATAGATAAAAAGAACTCCGGAAACGGTCACCAGCAGACCCAGCCACAAAAAATCGTTCCAGGCCAGGATGGGGTCGCCCTTGGACGCAATCAACCCATTCAGGACCAGGTTGGTAGAGGTTCCAATTACGGTGATCATTCCACCAACAATGGCCGCGTAGGAAAGCGGGATCAGAAACCTGGACGGATGCAGGCCCCTTTTCTTTGCCCACCGGTACACGTAGGGAATCATCAGCGCGACAATGGGCGTATTGTTCATTACAGCCGATACCGCCGCGACGCCGCTGGTCATCCGGAGTATGAAGCTGCGGGGACCGGACGCGGAACCAAACAGGCGATCCAGCCCACCCAGCAAATTGAAATGATCGTTGATACCCGCGGTGATGAAGATCAGCAGGAAAATAGTTAGAATGGATTCGTTGGAAACACTGTCCAGCAGGGCGTTGGTAGAAACTACCCCGCTAAGCAAAAAGCAGATAACTGCACCGAAAAAGATGACCGAGGGTTTTACTTTCTCCCAGAACAGTGCCACGACCACCAGGGCCGTGACCACCAAAACCAGTATTTGTTGTGTGGAGTTAGCTAGGTCGAGCATTTTCGATCTACTTCAAACCCGGACGTTCCACCACAAACCAGGGGTTGAGGAGGTTTTCCTTGTTGTACTCGAGTTCCCTGCCGTTTTCAGCCTGATACACCCTGCAACCGGCATACCGCGCAATGGCATGACCGGCAGCCGTGTCCCATTCCATGGTAGGTGCCAGCCGGGGATATAGATCCGCCTTTCCTTCCGCCACCAGGCAAAGTTTCAGGGAACTTCCCATGGAGACGGTATCCACCGCCCCATATTGTTTTCTTTTTTCCTCAATAATGGCTTCGGTTTCCGGACTCAGGTGGGAGCGGCTTGCTACAATCGCGTAGTTACTGCGGCCGTTCTGAATAGGCAAAGTCTGCGCGTTCCCATTTAGCTTTTCGCTAAGGTGCTGTTGCAATACGGCATCCGTGCTCCCTGCCCCGGCCGGCTCGACCTGGTCCACCTTCCGGCTGGGCTGGTCAAACGCGCCGTAATACAAAACCTTTTTTACCGGAACGTAAATAACCCCCATGATGGGCTTTCCTTTGTCGATTAACGCGATATTTACCGTGAATTCGCCGTTGCGTTTGATAAATTCCTTGGTTCCGTCCAACGGATCCACCAGCCAGAACTGTTTCCATTCACGCCTCACAGCATATGGAATGGACTTTCCTTCTTCACTCAGCAGGGGTATTCCGGTGGATGAAAGCTGTTTGGCAATCACTTGGTGCGCCCGTCTATCGGCCTCGGTCAACGGAGAACGATCATCCTTGATCTCTATTTTGATTTCCGAATCGTATACATCCAATATTTCAGCGCCAGCCCGGAGTGCAGCGCCGATCGCAACAGCTAAATTTGAATTCACTCGCAATATAAGTTTAAACCAGTTTCAAGTCAGGTATTTCTGTAAAAGTAAAAATTCCATACAAAAATAGAGCCATCCTTAATGAGGATTAACTGGCCACGGCGGCGAGAACCGGTCGCTCCACAATAAACCAGGGGTTGCGGAGGTTTTCCTTATTGTACACGAGCTCGGTCTGGGTCCGGTGGTCGTAGATCCGGCACCCCGCAAACCGGGCGATGGCATGCCCTGCGGCGGTATCCCATTCCATCGTAGGAGCCAGGCGGGGATACACATCCGCGGTTCCTTCGGCCACCAGGCAAATCTTAAGGGAGCTTCCAACCGAAGTGGTTTCCACCTGTTTATATTGTTTCCGTTTCGATTCGATAAAAGCCTCGGTCTCCGGACCGGCCATGTATTGCGCAGCCACAATCGAATAGGCCTGGTTCGGACCGCTCTGCAGGGGAAGCCGCTGTGACGATGTCCTCAGCGAGGCCCAACCGGCTGAATTGGCCTCACGTGCCCGGTCCAAGCGGAAACTTCCGGTAAGTTCCGAACCAAAATAAAGGGTATCCCGCAAGGGCGCGTAAATTACCCCCAATATCGGTTTCCCGTTTTCAATCAGTGCAATGTTTACGGTAAAATCCCCGCTTCGGCCAATAAACTGCCGGGTTCCATCCAGGGGATCCACCAGCCAGAAGCGTTCCCATTGATGCCGTTTTGAAAACGCCACGGGTTCGCCCTCTTCACTCAGCACGGGAATTCCTGTGCCGCGAAGTCCGGCTTCGATCACCCGGTGCGCGGCCCGGTCCGCCTCGGTCAGCGGAGTCAGGTCTTCTTTCAGTTCCACGGTAATCTGCGTACGGTAAACCCGAAGTATCTCTGCGCCGGCTTCCAGCGCTACACGAACTGTCAAAGGGATATAACTTTCCAACCTTTCCTGATTTAATTTGATCATTATCAACGATCACTGCCATTGCAACGAGGCAAAGGTAAAAATTTAAATATAAAGTCTATGGAAAAAGTAGAGAATGTTCCCGGCCAGTTCCTTGCAAAACAAGTGAAAAAAGTTATTTTTGTTAACCAATGGACAAACTTGTACTCGACCACGCTAAAAGAATATGGACTGAAATTGGCCACAGCAAATCACCCGGAGACCTAAACCTGGAAATTGAGCTCTACAAAAAACTGATCAGTATCTTTCAGGTGGGGGACTATTATTATTTGATTTTCAATCCGCCGGAGATGACGATTGAATTTGCAAGCGATTCCACCACCGACGTCCTGGGATATCGCCCCGAAGAGCTCACCCTGGAGTTCCTGATGGAAATAATTCATCCCGACGACCTTCCGAATTTTATCAATTTCGAAGCCACGGTGACCAAATTCTGGGGAGAATTGCCTCCGGAGAAGGTGATGAAGTACAAAAGCAGGTACGATTACAGGCTGCGTAAAAAGGACGGCGGATACATCCGTATTTTGCAGCAGATCGTAACGATCCAAAGCGATGCGGACGGTGCCGTACTGCGGACCTTCGTGGTTCATACCGACATCAGCCATCTGAAAAAAGATAACAGGATGGTATTGTCATTCATTGGCCTGGACGACGAGCCTTCCTACATCGACGTCGGGCCGGTCCAGCGGTTGGTTCCTTTCAAGGGCATCCTCACCCGAAGGGAAATGGAAATTCTGGAATTGCTTGCCCAGAACCGCACCTCGCAGCAGATCGCGGACTTGCTCCACATCAGCTGCGCCACCGTGTCCACCCATCGGAAAAACATGTTGCGGAAAACCGGGACTTCCACGGTCCTGGAGCTGGTGCAGCTTGCGCTTCATAAAGGATGGTTATAAAAATATCCCGTCCAAAATTTTTTTACTCTGTATCTTAGGGGTCCATGGATTTATCGATCGAGCTTATATTGCTGTCCATTTCCGTGCTTTTCTTTATAAGCATCCTGGCTGGGAAGGCGGGTTACCGTTTTGGGGTACCTGCGCTATTGCTTTTTCTCAGTGTAGGGATGGTTTTCGGGCGGGACGGCCTGGGGATTGAATTTGAAAACGTCCAGATTGCCCAGGCTGTGGGCACAATCGCCCTGTGCATAATCCTGTTTTCGGGTGGGATGAGTACGAAAACGGATGAAATAAAACCGGTTGCCGCTAAAGGGGCCATCCTCGCCACCCTGGGCGTACTTCTTACCGCCGTACTGACCGGAATTGCCACCTGGTATGTGTTGGGCAAAACGATGCCTTCGGCCGGGGTCGGATTTGTTTCGGCCTTGTTGCTTGCATCCACCATGTCGTCCACCGACTCCGCGTCTGTTTTCTCCATATTGCGTTCCAAAGGACTCAACCTGAAAAACAACCTGCGCCCACTTCTGGAATTGGAAAGCGGCAGCAACGACCCCATGGCTTATGTGCTGACCATTACCCTGATTGGCATGGTAGGCATGGGTGCGGAACCGGACTACCTCCGGGCATCCCTCGATCTGCTCTTGCAACTGGCTATCGGGGGAGTGACCGGTTTCCTGCTTGGGAAACTGGCAGTGATATGCATAAACCGGTTGAACATTTATAATAAATCGCTCTATCCGGTGCTGGTATTCACATTCAGCATCTTCATCTTTTCGCTTACCTACTTTATTCATGGAAACGGGTTCCTTGCTGTTTACATCGGTGGATTGGTGATCGGTAACTCGCGATTTGTTCACAAGCGTTCGGCCATGAACTTTTTTGACGGCATGGCCTGGATGAGCCAGCTGATCATGTTTCTTACGCTGGGATTACTGGTGAACCCTTCCGAACTCATTCCCATTGCGATACCCGGTCTCATCATCAGCTTTGCAATGATCCTGATAACCCGTCCGGTCAGTGTGTACCTGTGTCTGGCTCCCTTTCCGAAGATGCCTTTTAAAGACAAGACCTTTGTTTCCTGGGTGGGATTACGGGGAGCCGTGCCCATTATCTTTGCGATCATGGTGCTTGCAGCGGATGTGCCCAATGCCCGGCTGATGTTTAATATCGTTTTTTTCTGTACACTGGTGTCCCTCGTGGTTCAGGGTACCTCGCTGGCCAAAGTGGCCGGCTGGCTCGGGCTGGCCGAACCGCCCAACGACATTGCCGCCCTGAAGAACTTCGACGTAGAGTTCTCAGACGACATCAAATCGGTAACGTCCGAAATAAAAGTAACGGAAAAACACCTCCGGAAGGGCAGACACCTGATGGATCTGGGTCTGCCGGAAAAAACCATCGTGGTAATGGTCAGACGCGATGACAAATACTTCGTTCCGAACGGGAAAACGGTGCTGAATGAAGGTGATCTCCTGCTGGTGATCACCGATGATTACCAGGCCCTCCGCGAGACTTACCGGACCCTCGGCGCCTAATCTGCCCGGCACCAAGGAAGGAGGCAGTCGGTCTCCTAAAAATTGGCTTACGGGAAATCCAAGGAATCCTTATCTTCGTTCCTGACCCAAGGTCTTTTGTAAAAAGCTCCAACACGTAAAAAAAGGCAGGATGGAAAATCGACATGCCGATTCCGGAACGGTGGAATACAAACACCTGGGCGTCCGGTTTCAAATTCCCGACGGGTGGATTGGCCGGGAAACGTCCGCTGGCTACCTGATCGGTTCCCATACCGAACCGGGATTTGCCTTGATCCGGACCAGCGGTGCAAAAAGCCTTACCCAGTTGGAAAACCTGGCGCGGGAGGGCATCTCCGATGAATACGGCACCCGGCTGGTGCTCACCGGAACACTGGAACCGGTAACTGATCAGGGATTGGGTGGTGAATTCGGGGGGACCTTCGAGGGAACACCCGCCCAAACGTACATTGCCGGACTGGTTAATCCCCAGGGGACAGGAATCTTGGTTCTATCGGGCGCGGTCCGGGGCAGCTACACCGCCTTGCACAGGCAGCTTGCATTTCGTATCGCCCGGAGTGTTGAATTCTTTTCGGCTGAAATCCCGGCGTCTGTGCTTCAATGGCGGGAGAAACTGCAGAAAGCCCGACTCACCTACATGGATTCGTATTTTCGTAATGATGGAGGAGTCGATATCGGCGGAACGGTCTTCGGCACCGGCGGCGGGTTTTCCAATACCGTGGAAATTCATCTCTGTGAGCAGGGCCGCTTCCGCTATAAACAACAGGGAAACATCGCCCTGGATGGAGGCGGGACATTTGGCGGCTCGGCGGGAGGCAGCCGGGACACGGGGGTCTGGGAAGTATCCCCCGATGCGGACGGCGCTCCGTTGCTACACCTTTACTTCCATCATGGCGGCGAAAACACCTATCGCCTGGAATACCGGGAGGATAAAGTCTGGCTTAATGGGAGGCGTTATTTTTTAACCTACGGCACCGATGGCGCCGATTGCGGATAATGAAAAGAACCAGATATGAAACCAATTGTACAGATTTCTCTTGATTTGACCGGGATCGACGAGGCACTGGAAACCGCGGCCCTCGCTCTGCGCGCCGGTGTAGACTGGCTGGAAGCCGGCACTCCGCTCATTCTGGCGGAAGGATTGCATGGAGTCCGGAAGCTTCGTGAAGCCTTCCCCGAAGTCCCCCTTGTGGCCGATCTGAAAACCATGGACGGAGGATATCTGGAGGCGGAAATGATGGCCCAGGCCGGTGCCACGCACGTGGTGGTCATGGCCAGGGCGCATGAGGAAACCATCCGCGCTGTGGTGAAAGCAGGAAAGGATTTCGGCGTCAAGGTAATGGGCGATAACCTGGGCTGTCCCGACATGGTCGCCGGGGCGAAATTGCTGGAAGATTTAGGCTGCGACTTTGTGATCCATCATATCGGCTACGATGAACGCCGCGGCATTGCAGCGCGTGGAGAGCGCATGCCTAGTCCCCTGGACCAGCTTCGGGAAGTCGTGGAAGCCGTAAGCGTTCCGGTGCAGGCTGTAGGCGGACTTACCCTCGAACAAGCCATTCAATGTCCTGCCTACGGCGCCCCATTGGTCGTTTTGGGAGCCCCGCTGACCATCGACGCAGACGCCTTCAAGACGGCCGGGGGCGACCTGGAAAGCTCCCTCCGGCTCATCTGCGAAAAAATCCATGCCGGTTGAGCCGGATCAGGGTTGGGGCTGCCCCGGCGTTCCCCTTGGAATGGTAGGCTTGCCCCTCAATAATTTCAGAGATCTGAGAAAACGGTCGGTTTCGTACACGGTATTCCGGTAAAACTCCGGGTTTTTGTGGTTGAAAAACCCATGCTCCTGATTTTCGTACAGGATCAGCTCACAGCGGTTTCCGGACGCTTCCATGGCCTCCTTGTACCGCCTGGCGGTTTCCACCGGAATGATTTTGTCCTGCGTCCCCAGAAAGAAAATCGTGGGAGGCGCCCCCGGACGCATGTTATGCAAGGGTGAAAAATCCCGGTAACGTTCGCCAAGCCTTCCATACCCATAACCCTCTTTGCTGTTGTCGATAACCGGATTGAAAAGCACCAGGGCAGCAGGCCGCGGACTAATGGACAAGTCGTCCCCGGGATCGTTAAATGCGCTTATCAGCGCGGTGGCGGCTGCCAGATGGCCTCCGGCGGACCCCCCTGCCGCAACGATCCGCGAAGTATCCACGCCCAGTGTGGCTGCGTTTGCTTTGATATACCGGATGGCTGATTTTGCATCCATCAGGGACTCAAAAGGCGTACTCCTGTGCCGCCCTTCAACCCGGTAATCTACCAGAAAACAAACCATGCCTCTGGTGGCAAAGTAGAGGGCCTGCGGCTCGAATTGTCGGGTGGTTCCGCCCCTCCATCCACCCCCAAAGAAAAAGACCATGGCGGGTCGGGGCGCCTTCCCCTTTGCATTCTTTGGAGCAAAAACGTCCATGTAAAGCGCTACGGAATCGATCCGTTTGTAGATTATCCGTTGACGAATCGTATCGCCCTGCGCCGGCGGACTAAGTGGGGAGGCGGCAGCTCCGGTAAGGAGGCTTTCCGCCAGGAGCACACCGGCTAAAATAACGGCGCAACGTAAACTTTTCATCGCGCGGCAGCCAAACTATCCAGGTATTGAACGCCCGCGGAAACATCGGCCAGGTTATCGAGCCAGTTGTGCTCGCATTCGATGAAAACCAGCCCGGTGAACTGCTGTCTTTTCAATTCGTCGATTACGGCCTGGTAATCGATTACTCCGGTCCCGATCCGGACATCGTTTGCCTGGATCTTTCCTGATTCGTCCAGGTCTTTGGCATGAACGCTAAGCACCTTTCCCGAGAGCTTGGCAAGCGCCTCCACCGGATCGATTCCGCTGCGGACCCAATGTCCCAGGTCGGCGCAAACCCCCAGATTCGGACGGCCCTCCAAGGCGGCCAGCACGGAGTCGGGATGCCAGTACCGGCTTTCGCCCTTGGCATGCTGATGGATCGCTATCCCTATTCCGTATTCCCCGGCCAGGCTATCCAGCAAGTCCAGATGCGCCTTTTCAGGTTCGCAGACAAAGAATTCCATATCCAGTTGTTTTCCCAGTTCAAAATAGGCCACCCAATCCGAATCGGTTTTTGCTGCACCGACATACATGGAAGGCATCCTCAGCCCATTCCCGCGCAAAAGCTCGCTAACCTGAGCGCGTTCCGCTTCCGATAATTCTGGAAGGGTTTTGTCCGCGAAACCATCCCCCAGCGCATGGAAATCAAAACCTTCAACGTATTCCGCGCCCGCGCTGTCGGCTTTCTCCAGAGCAGCAGCCAGCGAGAAGCGATTGAATGAATACAAGGCGATCCCGGTTTTCCAGTCGGGACCTGTCTCCCCGGCCGGTTTAGACGGTCCACTGCAGGAAAGCAACAGCGGCGAAAGCAATGCAAGGAAAAGTAAATTATTCTTCATGACCTACGTGATAAAATTGAGTAAAATCACCCGTCAGACAGCATTTTCTGCCGAAAACCGGGCGTTTGTTTCCAAATATAGTTTTTTAAACCAAAACCGGGCAATGTAATAACAGCTTCCAATTCGTATATTTGTATCGCTATGACAATTGAAATCCAAAACGCGCTGGATGAATGCATGCGCCGACAAGTGGAGTTGGAAAAAAGTTATCCAAGTCATGTCCGGGGTGTGAAATTATCCATACTCGTGTTGATGGCCGCGAAAGGCCACGTGCCCCAGAATCACGACCAACGGAAGGAATGGCTGGCGTATGTGGATCAGCACTACCCCGAATACGCCGGACAGGCCTAGTCCCGGAACGTATCCCGGATCAGGGCGCTTCCCGTGATTTTGTTTCAAGCACCGCAAGACATGCCGGAAAAGGTTTTATGGACAATCGGGCATTCCACCCGTACCCTGAAGGATTTCCTGACGCTCCTGGGGAAAAACGGGATCCAGCTGCTGGCAGACGTCCGGAAATTTCCCGGCTCCCGAAAGTTTCCCCACTTTAACAGGCAGGAACTGGCCGGTACCCTTCAGACGGAAGGAATTGCCTACCTGCACCTTGAGGGACTCGGCGGCAAGCGGAAGGGACACGAAGACTCGAAGAACACGGGCTGGCGTAACGCCTCTTTCCGCGCTTACGCCGACTACATGGAAACACCTGAATTCCGGCAAAGCGCACAGGATCTCATGCGGCTTGCTCTTGAAAAGAGAACCTGCATCATGTGCGCCGAAGCGGTATGGTGGCGCTGTCACCGCGGCCTGATAGCCGACTATTTCAAGAGCAGGGAATGGACAGTCTACCATATTTTTTCCGAAGCAAAAATCGAAGAACATCCGTACACGCCGCCGGCTCGCATCGTAGGTGGGCAACTGACCTACCGTCCTCCCTCCTAACGCCTTTCATTCCGAACCGGCTTTTTTTATTGCGTATTTTATATACATTTGCTTGTTGATATGTTCAAACATTTAAACAAGCTCACCTAAGCAACTTGAATGCCGCATCCGCGAAATAAAAATCAGAACCAGGCAAGCGTCGAGGAAAGCCGACCGGCCGCCGGCACGGACGCGCTGCGGCAGACCATCCAGCCACTGCTTCCCCTGGAGCGAAGGGACCGCTCCACGGACGGATACGATATTTTCCCCTCCTTTGCCATTGCCGAAGGCGTAATCCATAGCGGTCATGAAGCCCTGGCCGAACGCCTCAGTGAATGCAATCGGGTGGTGATTGACGGGTATGCCGGTGTTTATTGGGAACGGTTCAGGGAAGAACTCGACCGGACATTTCGGCAGCGTGGGATTCGGGTTAACTGGGTCTCAACCGAATCCGCCCTGAAAGCCCCGGAGGATATTGATCAACTTTTAACCCCTTTCCTGGGTGGGGACGATCCGGTTTTTGGCCGTATCTATGCAGGAGAACTGCTCGATTTCTTCGACCGGGACCGCCTGGAACGCCTGAAACCTACTTCCAACGGGCTGAATATAGTATATGGCCCGGGCGCGGCCTTGGCAGGCTGGCAGGGTCCGCTCGTTTACCTGGAGGTTCCCAAAAATGAAATCCAGTACCGTTCCAGAGCCGGAGGAATCCGCAACCTGGGGCAGTCTGCTCCCCTATCTCCCCGGCAACAATATAAACGCTTCTATTTTGTCGATTGGGTCGTTTTCAATAAGCACAAAAAAGCCCTCCTGCCCCGGATATCCATTCTGGTAGATGAACAGCGGACCCGGGATATTACCTGGATAACGGGCCGGGAACTCGCCGACGCCCTGAAGCAGCTTTCAACCAATGTATTCCGGGCGCGCCCCTGGTTTGAGGCCGGGGCATGGGGCGGCACATGGATCAAAAAGCATATCAAGGGGCTTCCGGCGGAAGAAGTCAATTATGCCTGGTCGTTTGAAATGATCACCCCGGAGAACGGCCTCGTGCTGGAAAGTAGCGGGAAAATGCTGGAGGTCAGTTTCGACCTTTTAATGTATTACGACCGGATCGCCGTACTTGGAAAAGCGGCGCGCCGTTTTGAGGATTCCTTTCCAATCCGGTTCGATTTCCTGGACACATTCGGCGGAGGCAACCTGTCGGTGCAATGTCATCCGCGCACTGATTATATAAAAGAACAGTTCGGCGAACCCTTTACCCAGGATGAAACCTATTATATCCTGGATGCCGCGCCGGGCGCCGAAGTGTACCTCGGCTTCCGGGAAGACATCGTTCCGGAAATTTTCCGCGAAGCTTTACTGAAAAGCGCGGCGGAAGGAACGGAACTGAATGTTGTCGATTTCCTGCAGCGCTTTCCCGCAAAAAAACACGACCTGTTTCTGATTCCCAATGGAACGGTTCATTGTTCGGGAGTGAACAACCTGGTTTTGGAGATCAGCAGTACGCCTTATATTTATACATTTAAGATGTATGACTGGCAACGGATGGACCTGGACGGGAACCCGCGGCCCTTGAATATTGAGCGGGCGTTTGAAAACCTCGACTTCAGCCGGAAAGGGACGCGCGTGCAGCAGGAGCTCCTGTCCAAACCCCGGATATTGGATCAGGGATCCGACTGGCGGCTGTGGGAGCTCCCCACGCATCCGGTTCATTTTTACCGAATACAGCGTCTTGAGTTTGGATCGGAACAGACCCTGCGGACAGCGGGTCATGCGCACCTGCTGAGTCTGGTGGAAGGTGGTCCCGTGCTGGTATGTACCCCAGGGCGGGAGCAGCGGGTATGGTACGCCGAAACCTTTGTCATACCCGCCGCGGCGGGCTGGTATCGGCTGATCAACCAAGGGAAAACCGAAGCAAAGGTGATAAGAGCCTTTGTCAAAGATGAATACTGTTAATCTAAACCATATGCAACGGAAAAATTCCTTTTATTTAATGGCGATCACCTTCGTGGCAGCGTTAGGCGGTCTTCTTTTCGGCTTCGACATGGCCGTCATTTCAGGCGTGCTGCCCTTTGTCCAGGACCAGTTCGCCTTATCGCCCTTCGAGGAGGGATGGTTTGTTTCCTCGGCGCTCATCGGGTGTATCATCGGTGTGGGCTTTTCGGGCGAATTAAGTGATCGGTTTGGAAGGAAAAAAATGTTATGGCTTTCAGCCATTCTTTTTCTACTCTCGGCACTGGGTACCTGTCTGGCACCCGGATTAACCCTTTTGATCCTTGCCCGGATGCTGGGCGGAGTGGGTGTGGGTGTGGCGTCGAACGTTGCGCCCTTGTACATTTCTGAGATCGCCCCGGCAAAGATCCGGGGCCGCCTGGTAACCTTTTACCAGCTGGCCATCACGGTAGGGATTCTGGTAGCTTACCTGAGCAACTCCGCGCTGCACAGCTACGCAATCGCACATCAGGACTCCGCCGGAAGCGGCATCGGCTCGTATGTATTTGTGCAGGAAGCCTGGAGGGGAATGTTTGGAATTGGGATCATCCCGTCCCTGCTCTTTATGGGCGGGCTTTTTCTGGTTCCGGAAAGCCCCCGCTGGCTTTTGCTGCGCAACCGCGGGCAGGAAGCCGTACAGATCCTGAGCAGAATCAGCGGCGAAGAAGCGGCGCGCAGCGATGTCGCCGCGATCCGCAGCACGCTCGGTCAGGAGCGCGGCAGCTATAAAGACTTGTTTTCCCCGGGGATGCGCAAAGCCATACTGATCGGCATCCTGCTCCCGTTGTTTTCGCAATTCAGTGGCATCAACGCGGTGATCTATTATGGTCCGCGTATCCTCAATGAAGCGGGCTTCGAATTAAGCAATGCCCTGCTCAGTCAGATCATCCTGGGTGCAGCCAATATGATTTTCACCCTCCTGGCCATGTGGAAAGTCGACCAGCTGGGAAGGCGTCCCCTGTATCTGGTGGGTACGGCCGGAGCGGTGATCAGCCTGTTTTTCACCGGCTTGTGTTTCTACCTGGGCGCCACCAGCAGTATCTTTCTGTTGCTGAGCGTGCTTACCTTCCTGGCTTGCTTTGCCTTCTCCATTGGACCACTGAAGTTTGTGATCGCTTCGGAAATATTTCCGAACAAGATCCGGGGACGCGCCCTGGCAATCAGTATCATGACCATGTGGGTGGCCGATACGCTGGTAGGGCAGCTAACCCCGGTATCGCTTCAGGTGGCCGGAACTGCGGCCACTTTTTGGATATTCGCCCTGTGCTGCCTGATCGCCTTCTGGGTCGTCTATAAACTCGTACCGGAAACCAAAGGCAAGACGTTGGAAGAAATACAGGAAATATGGAAATGAAGAGACTATTGCTTTCTGCAGCCCTGATCGTGGTACTTCAGGGCAATGCGGCTGCCGGACCGGGAAATATTGCCGGCAATGCACGGGTTACGGTATCGTCCGAACTCGATGCGCGCTATACTGCCTCGAATCTGACCGACGGGCTGATCGGAATCAAAGACCAGGGCGAATGGGCCTGCCAGGGGCAGGTTACTTCCTGGGGAGCCCTCAGTTTTCCCTGGGTGCAACTGGACTGGGATTCCGAACAGCATATCGACCGGATCCTGCTGTATGACCGGCCTGCATACGAAGAACATACGGCCGGCGGCACGCTCGAATTCAGTGACGGCAGCAAACTATCGGTCACCGCCATTCCCAATGACGGTACCGCGAAGGTAGTCACATTTCCGTCGAAAAAAGTAAGCTGGGTCCGTTTTGTCGTCACCGACGGACACGGCAAAGACCTGGGGCTATCTGAAATCGAAGTTTACCCCTCACCCGAAGCCTATCCCGATTACCTCTCCTGGGTGGACCCATACATCGAAACCACCCGGGGAAGGTATTTCTTCTTTGTAACCGGAAGCCGGCCCTTCGGCATGATCAGCGCCGCGCCCATTACCCGAAACAAAAATCAGGGCGGCGGAGGCTACAACTACAATTCTCTGGAAATTCTTGGCTTCGGCCAAATCCATTGCTGGATGCTTTCGGGACTGGAAATCATGCCGGTAACCGGCGGTATTGACCCGCGGGGCGGGCAACAGGCCTGGAAATCCGCTTTCAGTCACGACGACGAGATCGTACAGCCCGGCTACCAGCGCGTGTTCCTCCGCGATCATCAGACCTGGGTGGAACAAACCGCTACCGACCGGGTCAGTTTTTACCGTTTCCGGTACACGGAAGATGCCCAGGCTTCGGTTCTGACCAATCTGGGCGGATATCTCGGCAGTGTCACCATGGAAAATGCCGAGGTCAGGCAGGTTAGCTCCACGGAAATCGAAGGATCCTTCCATACCACCGGCCGTTTCTGGGGAGGACCGGAGGACACCCGGATCTTTTTTGTAATCCGGTTCAATCGCCCGTTCGATCAACTGGACGGCTGGCAGGGGCAAACCCTGTTGACCGACATCAATTCGGTCCGGGGCGATAGCGCGGGTGTGGCAGCGCGCTACCGCGTGAAAGCGGGAGACACGCTGCTGATGAAACTTGCCGTTTCTTATACCACGCTGGAAAATGCGCGGAAGAATCTGGAAAGCGAATGCACGCACTGGGATTTTGACCGGGTCCGGATGGAAGCAGCCCGCGAATGGAATCAATGGCTGGGCAGGATCGACGTAAAAGGCGGAAGCACCGCGCAACGGATCAAATTTTATACCGACCTCTGGCACGTGCTGCTGGGACGGCACAAAATAAACGATGCCAGCGGCGATTACCCCGACTATACCCAGGGAGAACGCAAAGGCACCTTCACCGACGCCCAATTAAAGATCCGGACCTTGCCCAAAGACGCCAATGGGAAGGTGCGTTTCAATATGTACAATTCCGATGCCTTTTGGCTAACCCAATGGAACCTGAACATTCTGTGGGGACTGGCCTGGCCCGAATTGCTGGATGAATTTTCCGCCTCCCTTATTCAGTATGCCGATAACGGGGGCCTGCTTCCGCGGGG
>JAJUHF010000067.1 GCA_029268045.1 Anseongella ginsenosidimutans | reverse complement strand
GCCGAAGCCCGGAAACGGTTCCGCCGGCTTCGCGGCGATTTGCCTGCCGAAGAGGAAGAATTTATCAACGAACCCGTCCGGTTTTAAAGCATATCCGCATATTTGCAAAAAAGAAGCATGATTTTATACAACGTGACTGTCAATCTTGAAACCTCAATTCATCCCGAATGGCTGGACTGGGTTCAGAATCATTATCTGCCGAAGTTGATGAAAACAGGCGCTTTCAGCGCGTGTAAACTCTGCCGGCTCATGGATTCACCCAACGATGGATTCACCTACAGTATCCAGTGTCTTTGCGATTCGATGCCCGCGTTAAAACGCTATCAGGAAGAACACCGGGAACAGTTCAACAGCATGCATGCCAACCGGTTCCCTGATCAGTTTGTGAGCTTTGAATCCACCATGGAGATTATTGAGGAATATTCGGTTTCCAATTTTTCGCTGAATTAGCATGCAGATCACTCCCACTCCCCTGGACGGTGTACTGATTATTGAGCCACGGGTTTTCCATGACGACCGGGGTTATTTCTTTGAAAGCTACAACCGGAAAGCGCTGGAGGAACACGGCCTTCGTATTGATTTTCCCCAGGATAACCAATCCTTATCGCAACGGAATACGTTACGGGGGCTTCACTTCCAGTCTCCCCCCCATGCCCAGACGAAACTGGTCCGGGTAACCCGAGGCGCCGTGCTCGATGTGGTGGTGGATATCCGCAAAAAGTCCCCTACCTACGGTCGGCATTTCAGCATGGTAATCAGTGAGGAAAATAAGCTCCAACTACTGATCCCGGAAGGATTCGCCCACGGGTTCCTGGTGTTGGAAGACGACACCGTTTTTGTGTATAAATGTTCCGACTATTACCACAGGGAGTCTGAAGGCGGCCTTTTCTGGGCCGACAGGGACTTGGCCATTGATTGGAATGTCGAAAATCCGATTGTCTCTCCGAAGGACCAGCACTTACCGGCATTCAAGGATTTTGATTCACCCTTTTAGGGTACGAGCGGAAAAGCTACTGGATCGCTGCGCGTAGAAATTGGTTCAGCGGGTAAGCCGCCCTCCATCCTTCGATCACCGACTGAACTGCATTCGGCCTGGTCAGCACGGCCTGCTGCAAGGGATGGCTTACCGTAAAACTTTTGAGCCTTAGCAGGGCGATGTCAGGATGATCTTTCGAATATCCCTGCGGAGCGGTTTTCAATACATGGTCTTCATCCAGACCCTTGAAAAAGCTACGAAAGGGCTGCTGACCGAGGATTTTTTTCAGCGCGGCGCCGTTGTAGTCAATTTCCTGCCGGATTGCCTTCAATTCATCCGAAGGAGGCATCCACAGGCCGGCAGCCAGAAAGGAATCGCCCGGGGCAATGTGGAGGTAGTATCCCGGTCCCCCGGTATTTCTGCCTGAAGGGCTCAGCCATATCCCCATGTGCGTTTTGTAGGGCGTCTTATCTTTGCTGAAACGGGTGTCGCGATAAATCCGGAAAAGACAATTTTTGGGAAGCAGACCGGCCAATTCCGGATCAAAGCGCGTGGCTTCGGCGATCAACGCGGCGGTAAATTGTTCGACATCCTGTTTCGCTTCCAGATAAGCGGTTTTGTGTTCGGTGAACCACTCCCGGTTATTATTCGCCGAAAGTTCCGAAAGAAAATCAAAGGTATTATTCTGCAGCAGGCTCGTGATTTCCCTGGACATAGGAAGGATCGTATTTGATGGGTGAAATCCAGTAAAGCATGAGTACGCGGGCGTAGCGGAAATTAAACGGCATCAGTACAAAAATGGCCGCCACCAGAACCGCCACATAGGTCCACGGACCGGGATCCCTGAAAAGGATGCTGGTGAGGATGGCGATGCCTACCATTTCAGCCACATTCAAGGCATAACTGAAATACATGGCCCCCCAAAAGAAACCCGGCTCAATTTCAAATTGAAGATTACATACCTCACACCGCTTGTTCATCAAGCTAAATCGGTAATGAAACGGAGGATAAGTAAACATCCTTCCTTTTCTGCAGCGTGGACAGCGGCAGCGAATCATCGCTTCGGCTTTGGTGGGCATGACTTTTTAATTCAGACTGATCTTGTTTTCCTCCATCTGCATTACAATCTGCTTCCTGCGGTATTTCTTGTACCACAGAATGCCAATTCCCATAAACGCGAGGTAGGGAATGGCCAGCATGTACAGAATGGCTGTGTTCAGGCCGGCGGTGGACTTACCTCCCTCCCCGGCAGAGGTGTTCACCGTGGTGCCGCACATCGCACACTGGGCGTCTGCCATCAGGGTGATGCA
Organism: Anseongella ginsenosidimutans; assembly: GCA_029268045.1. Classification (GTDB taxonomy): domain Bacteria; phylum Bacteroidota; class Bacteroidia; order Sphingobacteriales; family Sphingobacteriaceae; genus Anseongella; species Anseongella ginsenosidimutans_A. Next base: position 12,209 of record JAJUHF010000067.1, on the reverse strand, counting down.
GCAAAGTACTGCAACCAGACCAGCCAATAGAACGAATTTTTTCATTGCTTCAATATGTTAATAACACCAATCTGAGCCCAAAGTTTTCTCGAATTACTGCCTGTTTCAAAACGTATAATAAGGGGAGATCATCAGGTACACGGCCACCCCGCTAATGGTCACATACAACCAAATTGGGTAACTCCACCGAACCAATTTACGATGCTTCCGGATATTACCCATCAGCCCGTGGTAAAATGACAATAGCACCAACGGAAGAACCAGCGCGGCAAGAATTATGTGCGTGATCAATACTACCAGATAGGCTGGCCGGAAGGGACTGTCTGCGGGATATTTGGTTTCCGGAACGTAAAAGTGGAATGTTACGTAGGAAATCAAAAACAGGGCAGACAGACCAAACGCCGTGAGGTTGATCCGCTTATGCATCAATACGTTTTTCCGCTTGATGAAATAAAGGGAAATCAACAGCAGAACGCAACAGGTTCCGTTGATCAGCGCATTGAGTTTTGGAAGCAGGTAAATATGGACGGGGATGGTTTCCGGAACGGGTAAAAGCTGCCTGTTCAATACGATAACCGCGGCCAGTACCACCAGCGATACGACCAATACGATCCTGAAAACCAATTTGTCATTCCTGATCATCTCGATTCATTTCCTCCTTCCACAATACCGCGATCTCATCTTTCAGGGTATCGGTGTCAAAATACGAATTTCCGCGATAAAAGCCGCGGATGTGCAGCCGGCTATCCACCAAAACCAGGGTATCGTTCAAGGGCTTGCCCTTTTCCCCCGAACTAGCCGGCCACAGCAGAAACTCCTCCCGGAGAATGTCCCGCAGGGTCGCTTCCGGCAGCCGGACATGGATCCGGTTCCCGCCGGTGCCAAGGTATTGGTCCAGTAATGGTTCCATGGAAGGCTGCGAGGCGTTTAGGTTGGAATCGGCCGGTTTGTCTGCAACGAATGTGACGAAACGAAGCCGGTCCATATCCCGGTAGATCCGGGCTACCCGTGCCATATTAACGGCCAGCGTTTCCGCTGCAGGGCTTGCCTCGATACGGAAAAAGCCTGCCACATACATGTTCCCTTCCAAATCCGGAATCGCCGTGCCCTGCGCCGCGATACGGGACAGATTTACCCGATGCCAGGCCGAATCCGGAATATCCGCTAATTCCACCCGTTGCTTTTCCGCCCCATACACAGGCAAACGCTGATAGTAATTGGTTCCGGTCTGCAATACCAGGTAACATACTCCCGGCACGATCAGAACCAACAGCGCCAGGCCGGTGCTTTTAAGACGCTTGGAGAGGGCCATTCATCTCAGCGGATTAGCAGCCAGTAATCTCCCTCATGCAACAGGGTAGCCACCACGCCCAGGATGAGTATGGTGGGTACCACAATAAGGTATATAAAAAACAGCTTTTCGAATTTCAGGTGCATGAAATAGGCCACAATGTAAAACGCTTTGGCCAGGGTAAGCAAAATGTAGATGATTACCTTGACCGAATGAGACATTATTGTTTCAGGAACTGCAAGCGCAATGATGAACTCCAACACGGTAAGGCCTAGCAGGATAAAGAAAACCCTCCAAATTTCACCCTTGGGCATACTTGAATGGTCTGCTTCGTGAGAGGTTGTATTTTCAGCTGCCGTCATGTCAAATCAGAATTTTGTAATGTACCTATTATTAAACCAGGTAAAAGAATGTGAACACAAATACCCAAACCAAATCCACAAAGTGCCAATAAAGACCTACTTTCTCTACCATCAGGTAATGGCCCCGTCGTTCATAGGTTCCCTTCAGCACATTGATCAGTACCACAATGTTGATAACCACCCCGGTCGTTACGTGGAACCCGTGAAAGCCGGTAATGGTGAAGAACAGGTTACTGAAATTCACATTGTGTTCGGTAGGAATGCGGCCCCACCAGTACCCTTCGTGATGAAGGTGGGCCCATTCGTATGCCTGACAGGACAGGAACAGAAGCCCCCCGAATACAGTCCATAACAACCATTTGGTCACTTCCTTCCTCGATCCACGGTGTCCGGCCTCCACAGCCAATACCATGGTCACGCTACTCATAATGAGAATGAAGGTCATGATCCCCACGAAAACAAGCGGCGCTCCCGAGGGGATGAACGGCGCCGACTGAAATACCACATCCGGGTCAGGCCAGTTATCGCTGTTGCTAAAACGGATCGACCCGTAGGCAGCCAGCAAGCCGGAAAAGGTAAAGGCATCTGACAGGAGGAAAATCCACATCATCAGCTTACCGTATTCAATGGAGAAAGGAGATCTTCCTCCTCCCCAGGCACTGCCGGCTTTCACTTTTTCTGCATTGGTTACTGCACTCATTATTATAATTTGAAAATGGTTTTCAGCGATTCAAAAGTAAAAAAACATACAGATATATCCATAGGATATCAATAAAATGCCAGAAGACGGAGGTAACCTCCAGGCGAAGGTTCTGTTTCACCTGCGGTATATTCCTGTACAGTCCGGTCAGGCAGGATGTGATCATACCCAGCCCTGCGATAATATGCAGCCCATGGAAACCCGAAATCACATAAATGTAGGATCCGGATACATGGCCCGCGAAATACATATTCATTTCAATCAGCCTTACCCAACCCCCAAGCTGACAGGCAAGAAAGGCAATCCCCAGGGCCATCGTACACCACAAGGCAAGCTTTGTCTTTTCAAACTGCAGGCGTTTGGCCGAAACCCGTGCCCAATGCATCGTGGCGCTGCTAACAACGATCAGTATGGTAGATACCATAAAGATCTGGGGCAAACTGAAGGTAATCCACTCCCCTTTGTCCACCAGGCTGACCCGGCTCACAATGTAACCGCTTGTCCAGCCCCCAAACAACATAATCGAACTAGCTATAAACAACCACACAATGAACTTAAGTGGTCGAACGTTTATAAGCGGTTCCTTCTTCATAGCGATCATCATACTACACCAATTTATCAATCATCAATACCAGTTGAATTACAGGCAGATAAACAAAAGACCCAAACATCAACTGCCTTGCATGGCTGCTTTCACAGGAACGGACCAGCCGGATGGCCTGTGCCAGCAGCATGAGACTCATGGCCAGTGTCACCACATACGAGGCGATCCCGCCCAATCCGTAATAGATGGGCAAAAGGCTCACCGGCACCAGCATGATGGTGGAAACCAAAATAAACAGCGCGCTGTTGCGGTTTCTTCCAGATCGAAGCGGTAATAAATGATAGCCGGCCTTTGCATAGTCCGAATGGGCCACCCAGGCAATCGCCCAGAAATGGGGAAATTGCCAGATGAACTGAACCGCAAACAACAGTCCCGGCAACAAGCCGTACGAACCGGTTGCGGCAACCCATCCCAGCAGCGGGGGCATGGCGCCGGGGATTGCTCCCACGTAAACCGCAATCGGACCTTTCCGTTTCAGCGGGGTATATACAAAGGAATACAACACCAGCGAGGCCGCACCAAAGTAGGCGGTCAGCGGGGTGGTAAAGAAACCCAGGATCAGCACGCCGCTGATGCCCATAATTATACAGAGGGAGATCACCTCCAGGGAAGACATTCTCCCGGTCGGTAACGGCCGGTTATGGGTCCGCTTCATCAACCCGTCCGCGTGCTTCTCAATCACCTGATTGAAGCCGTTGGCGGAACCGGTGACCAGGAAACCGCCGATGACCAGCATCAGCAGTCTGGACCAGTCAATGGCCCCCGCCGTGCTGGCAAGCAGAAAGGCGATCACAGCGGAAAAAACCACCAGCATGGACAACCGGAGCTTGACCAACTGAGCGATGTCAGCTAATTTCCGGCTGAGGGCTACCGGTAATCTTTCCTCGTATCTCTCTTCAACTATCACGATCTGTACTACTTATCTTTTTATTGAAAATCCCGTAAACAAAGTAAAAATGCAGCCCCACGATCACACAGGATACCAGAAGATGCACCGGTTGCATGGCGGGATACAGACTGTATCTTGACAGAATCACTCCCGACAGGATCTGCAACAGAATCAGCAGGAAAGCGCCCATGAAAATTTGTCTAAGCCTGCTCTCCCGTTCGAATGTCCGCCGTACCAGGAGTGTCCCCCAGAATCCCACCGCCAACACCGCAATAGCCAAATCGCGATGGATGTTCATCACTGCCCCTGTCCGTGCAACCCAGCTGTCCCTGAACTCGTACCCGTATGCCTCCGCAATGCGGTCGATCATTTCCCGGACCTGGGTTCCCAGTACAATCTGCAACAGAGTGATCACCATTAGCACCAAGGTAACGATCCGGATTGCTTTCAATGTCTTTTCAGATCTTATTTTCAGCGCCTCCCTTCTGCCCCGGACCAGCAGCCGCGCGTAGATCAACAGCAACACAATCGCCAGGGCGAGCAACATATGGATCGTGATCAGCCCCGGAAAAAGGTTCGTAGATACTACGATCGAACCCAGCCATCCCTGAAAACAAACCAACAGAAAGGTAAACAGGCAGAGCCAGGTTACCCGACGGTGGGTTCTGAAAAGCCGGATAGAAAAAATCAGGGTAAGAAAAATGAATATTCCAATCAATACCCCAACCACCCGGTTCAAATACTCAATCCATGCCTTCACCGGATTGAAATAGATGTCTTCGCCCGCCGCCGTGTGTTCCGTTGAAAGCTCGTCGTGGGGAATGCCCAGCTTGTCCAGCATGGCGTAAAACCGTTGATTTTTCGCCAGGCGCTTCTGCGTCAACTGCTGCGCGTAATCTGCCGGCAATTCACTTTCGCTTGCCGGGGGCACCCAACTGCCGAAACACTGCGGCCAATCGGGGCAGCCCATCCCTGAACCGGTACTTCTGACAATTCCCCCAACCAATATCAAGACATATACCGCGATGATCGTAGCCAGGCTCCATACCAGAAATCGCTTTTCAGGTTTTGAATACATTACAGCAAGGCACAAGGTACGTTAACCTGCCTTAATCCTTGGCGGGTGTGCGTTCCTCTTTATTCCCTTTATAAAACTCGTGTGTAAATCCTTCCGCATCGCCATGGAACCCGAAATCATACGGCACGTTTGAACTGATGGTTTCGGAGTACGGTACGGTCTGCGGTATAAAATCATCTTCCGCTCCAGGCTTGCTGTAGTCGTAGGGCCAGCGATGCACGTGCGGAATATCGCCCGGCCAGTTCCCGTGGAGACGCTCTACCGGAGTAGTCCATTCCAGGGTATTCGACTTCCATGGATTCTGCGTGGCACGTTCGCCCCAGAAAATGCTCCGGAAGAAATTATAAATAAAGATCAGCTGCGCGGCGCCGCCGACAATGGCAGCGATCGTGATCAGTTTGTTCACTTCAATCCACTCTTCAAACATGCCGAACGCGGTAAACTCGTAGTAGCGGCGGGGCACCCCGTCGAGTCCCAGAAAGTGCATCGGGAAGAACACCAGGTAAGCGGCTACGAATGTCAGCCAGAAGTGCAGGTATCCCGAGCGCTTGCTCATCAAGCGTCCGTACATTTTGGGGAACCAATGGTAAATTCCGGCGAACATACCGAAGACCGCAGCGCTACCCATCACCAGGTGGAAGTGTGCAATTACAAAATAGGTGTCGTGAAGGTTGATATCTAGGGCCGCGTTCCCAACCCAGATTCCGGTGAGGCCTCCTGAAATAAAGAAGGACACCATTCCGATCGCAAACAGCATCTGCGGAGTGAAATTAATATTCCCCCGCCATAAGGTCGCGATGTAGTTAAACGCCTTCACGGCCGATGGCACCGCGATGATCAGCGTGGTGATCATAAATACACCGCCCAGGAAAGGATTCATCCCGGATACAAACATGTGGTGCGCCCACACGATGAAGGACAATCCAGCAATGGCCATCATGGACATGATCATGGCGCGGTAGCCGAAAATCGGTTTTCTTGCATTGACCGAAAGCACCTCGGAAACGATTCCGAATGTGGGCATGATCACAATATATACCTCCGGGTGTCCCAGGAACCAGAACAAGTGCTGGTACAGAATGGGACTTCCGCCGGTATTCGGGAGGGCCTGTCCGCCAATAAAAATATCCGAAAGGTAAAAACTGGTTCCGAAGCTGCGGTCAAAAATGAGAAGCACCACGGCAGAAACCAATACCGGGAACGAAAGCAGGCCCAATACAGCCGTCAGGAACAAGGCCCAGGTGGTAAGGGGCATCTTGGTCATGGTCATCCCCTGGGTACGCATGTTTAACACCGTACTGATGTAATTGATCCCGCCCAGTACCTGTGAAATGATAAACAGAAAGATACTGATCAGCCAGAAGGTCATCCCCAGTCCCGAACCGGGGATAGCCTGGGGAAGGGCGCTCAGTGGCGGATAAACCGTCCATCCCGAAGACGCCGGACCTGCTTCAATGAAGAAAGACCCCAGCATGACCAAGCATGCTACAAAGAAGAACCAGAACGAAAGCATGTTCATAAACGGGGATGCCATATCCCGCGCGCCGATCTGCAGGGGTATCAATAGGTTCGCGAAGGTACCGCTCAGCCCGGCTGTCAGCAGGAAGAACACCATGATGGTCCCGTGAATGGTCACCAGCGCAAGGTAAAAGCTGGGGCTGATACGCCCGCCTTCAGCGAACCGTCCAAGCAGCGCTTCCAGGAAAGGGAATGTCTGATCGGGGTAAGCTAACTGAATGCGGAAAAGCAGTGACAGTCCCATCCCGATAATCCCCATCACCATCCCTGTGATCAGGAACTGCTTTGCAATCATTTTATGATCCTGGCTGAACACATATTTAGTCAGGAAAGTTTCCTTATGATGATGCCCATCCGGTGTATGCGCTAAATTGTCGTGCAATCCGGTGGGTTCATGTGTCGCAATTGTTGCCATGTCTTAAGCCTCTACTACTTTTATTAATAATTCAACGCCAATGATTTGTTTTCCGGTGAAATCCCCACTTCGCCGGACTGTGCACTTTGCAGCTGCTCTTTCATATCGTCGCTGTACACCGGCTGCTGCTCCCGCAGCCATTGCTGGTAATCCGGTTCGGAAAGGATCCGCACCTTGATGGCCATGTTATAATGAGCCGTTCCGCAAATCTTGTTGCAGTACAGTAAATGTTCAAATTCAGGATTTCCAGTTTTCGCCCGCATCTCATCGGTAGTCATGGTCGGCGTGAAATAAAAGAAGGTGGGCATCCCGGGCACGGTGTTCATCTGCACCCGGAGCGTGGGAATATAAGCACTGTGGATTACATCCAGCGATCCGAGAATCAACTTTACCGGCTTTCCTACGGGAAGGACTATTTCGGTGGGCATCAAATCATCGTGGGAGGTTTGGGTAGTAAAATCAACACCCAGTGTATTCGCCGAGGTAATCAGCTTGTAGTCCCGGGGGCCAAGCTCGCCGTCGCTGCCCGGATACCGCACCAGCCAGTTGAACTGTCGTCCAACCACTTCCACTACGATCGGGTCTTCGGCCTGCTTGGCCGGATTGGTCATCCTGTTCCAGTTCACGTATCCGAAGACCACCAAGAGCGTCAGGACCACCGCCGGAACACTGGTCCAGATAATCTCCAGGCGATCATTATGGGGATAGAAAAACGCCTTGCTGCCTTTTTTCTTGCGGTACTTGAACGCGAAGCCCAGCAGCAGAATATGGGTGACCACGAAAACGAACATGGTAATGATGAGGGTTGCCGTAAACATGGCATCCCAATTCTTTCCGTGTTCTGAAGGCGCCGCCGGAAGGGTAAGCGCCCCGTGCACCTTCACTTCCCAGAATGTGAAATACAAGCCCACCACCAACATAATCAGAAATAGGCTTGCGTTGATCGCGTTCCAGGGGATCCTTTTCTTTGTTCCTGCAGCTTCCGTACTGAGTTCATATACCTGCAGAACCCGGCCCAGTATAACCAGTCCCTGACCAATCAACACGATTATCACGGTCCAGAACAGAACCGTCAACCAAACTCCTCCACCTTCCGACACGGTATCGCCGAATTCACCGGGTTGTACCGCCAGCAGGTTACTACTGAACAAAACCAGCGTCAGAGCTAACAGAGAACATAATTTATTTCGCAGCGACATCTCGAAGATTTAAACTTTTTATATATGATGATGTAAACTCTCTTCCATGTAGGGATGGTTCTTCGCATACAGCGGAGCCTTGCTCAGGGCCGTCAGGGCCATGAACGTAAACAGTCCCGCATAGCCAAGGAAGGTACCCAGTTCCAGGTAACCAAATTTGCGGCCGGTGCCCATCATTCCGGGCATTACCATCATATAGAGGTCGAACCAGTGAGCCACAATTACCAAAAGACAGACGTATTTAACAGTTTTCAGCTTCCGCTTCGAATCACGCGTCATGAAGAGCATGAAGGGAGCGAAAAAGTTCAACACAAAACTGAACCAGAACCAAAACTTATAGGTTTCGGTCCAACGCTTGTAAAACCAGGTAACCTCTTCCGGGATATTCGCGTACCATATCAGCAACATCTGGGCAACAAAGATATACGCCCAGAAGATACTGAAAGCAAACACAAACTTTCCGATATCGTGAATGTGGTTTTCGTTAACAGCGGTGAAGTAGCCTTTCTCCTTCAGCGAGGTAACCACCAGGCCAATGGCGGCCAGGCCGCTTACCCAGAGGGCAGCCAGGTTATACCACCCGAACATGGTACTGAACCAATGGGGTTCCAGCGACATGATCACGTCAAATGCGAACAGCGGAAAGGTGAAGTTGAAGATGGCACAGAATATGGCCGAATACACGATTCCCTTTTTAAAATACCGGAGTCCGCCTTCAAAGTCCTCCTTCAAGGAAAACTGCCGCAATTTCCATGCAAAAAAGCCCCAGATTGCCATGAAACCGACTACCCGAAGCATGAACAGCGGAACGTTCATGTAACTGGTTTTTCCCGCGATCAGCGGGTCGTATGACGGACTCTCCGGATTGGACAGCGCCGGGTCGGCCCAGTGATGGTAAAGCTGGTGCGTACCCAGGCCCACGGCAAGCACAACCGTCAGCAAGATGGCCGCCAGGGGAACCACAGACATAAATGCTTGCGGAACCCGGAGTATATTGGTACCCCAGCCAGCCTGAGCCACGTACTGAATGGCGCAATACATCACACCGGCAAAGGCGATCAGCACCATGTAATAATTGTTGAGCAACAGGTTCGCCCAGGTACGTTCGGTATCACCGGTCAAAAAGCCTACGGCGACACAGATCACGCCTACAGCAATCAGAGCCAGGCTGATCGTCCTGGTTTTGCCTGAAAACTCATATTGTTCGTTCTGTAACTGCATTCTGAAATCCGTTTACCAAGTATTATAATTTCTGTAATTCCTGTACATACAATGTGATCTTCCATCTTTCCTCCGGAGTAACCAGGGAAGCATGCGGACCCATGACGTTGTAGCCATAGGTGATCGTGTGATAGATCATGCCCGGGGTATACTCGGTAATCGGTCCCCCCGTCCGGGCACGAAGACCGGTTGCATCGTTGAACTTCGGCGGAGGCGCAGGGTAATTGCCGTTGACGACCACCCCGCCGTCACCCTGTCCGGTTTCCCCGTGACAATGAGAGCAATAAGCCAGATACAGGGCGCGGCCCTCGGCCAGGGCGCCTTTTTCTCCGGCCAGCGGGTTGGTTGTAAATGCCTGGCCGGCAGCTGTAAAGCTCGAATCGTGCGCGTTGAACGGAAAGTAAAACTGATCCTTCGCCCGAACGGTTCCTTCTGGAGGCAGCTGCGCCGTTCTGCCGTCGGCAAAGACGGGGTTTGGCTGATCCGGATTATAAGCAATCGGCTCATACATCTGCGGAGCGAACTCCCATCCGGGTTTCCGCTTGACTTTCGAACAAGATACAAGTATCAGGGCCGCGACAAATGCACTTATAAATAATATTCCGGCTCGTCTCATTTTAATATCTTCAAATTTTTCACCGATCAAATTTTTCTAGTTTCAATTGCATGCTGCCGGTCTCCCGTCAGTACGCAGCTTCTTTCTGCTTTACTTCCACCGCACCGGAATCCCGAAGCAATGCATTGACCGCTTCCTGATCATCCGAGGCGGTCAGCGGAACCGCCAGTACGAAGCGATCGTCCGTTGCCCGCTCATCCATGATCCGCGGGGTGGTCCCGGGAATATTGCGATTCACAATGAAAAAGGTGAGCCCCATGCCGTAGGAAGCAAACAATACCGTCATTTCAAAGCAAATGGGAATAAAACTGATCACCGGGAAATTCGGCTTGCCGCCGATGTCCATGGGCCAGTCGTAGGTGATCATGTACCACATCATAAGGAACGCACACGACACACCAAGGCAGCCAAAACAGAAAGCTGCGATATCCAGCCGCGACCGCCTTACACCCACCAGGTTTTCCAGGCCGTGCACAGGATAGGGCGTGTACACGTCGTGGATCTTCACACCGGCAGACTGCAGCTGCTTTATACCCGATTTCAGAACGTCCTCGTCGTCGTAGAGGGCTACTGCGTATTTATTCATGATTCTCTCCTTTCTTGGCCGTTGTTGTCGTTGCGATTACCACTCCGCCGGTTTCAGGTGAAAACCGGTAGGTTTTTCCTTCTTTGGCCGCCATGCGCTTCTTGGCCGCTTCGCTGGAATTTTTCAGCAACATCTTCACTTCAGCCATTGCCACCCCGGGAAGGAACTTGATGAAGACCATAAACAGGGTGAAGAAAACGCCGATGGAACCCACAAATACGCCCACATCGTAAAAAGTAGGATGGAACATTACCCAGCTGGAGGGAAGCCAGTCCCGGTGCAGCGAAGTCACAATGATCACAAAGCGTTCGAACCACATCCCGATATTCACCACAATGGAAATGAAGAAGGTGAAGGCCAGGTTGGTCCGGAGTTTCTTAAACCACATTAGTTGCGGTGAAATCACGTTACAGGTCATCATGATCCAGTAAGCCCACCAATAGGGTCCAGAAATACGGTTCAGAAACGCGTACTGTTCATATTCCACGCCGGAGTACCAGGCAATGAACAATTCAGTAAGATACGCGCATCCCACAATCGAACCGGTGACCATGATGATGATGTTCATCAGCTCGATATGGTACAAGGTAATGTAATTCTCCAGTTTCATCGCTTTCCGCATCACCAGGAGCAGGGTCTGTACCATGGCGAATCCGGAGAATATGGCGCCCGCCACGAAATAAGGCGGAAAAATGGTCGTATGCCAGCCGGGTACCAGGGACGTGGCAAAGTCCATGGATACCACCGTGTGTACAGAAAGTACCAGCGGGGTAGCAAGACCGGCCAGGATAAGACAGACTGCCTCAAACCGCACCCAGCTTCGGACCGATCCCGTCCAGCCCAGGCTGAAAAAACCATAAATCTTCTTGGCCACCCCTTTGGCCCGGTCACGGACCGTGGCAATATCCGGCAGCAAGCCGATGTACCAGAATAAAAGGGATACCGTGAAATACGTGGAGATGGCGAATACGTCCCAGACCAGGGCTGAGTTGAAGTTTACCCATAACGACCCATACTGGTTGGGTAAGGGCAGCGCCCAATAGAACAACCAGGGCCTGCCCATGTGGGTAATAATATAGGTAATGGCGCAGATCACCGCAAAGAGCGTCATCGCTTCCGCCGAACGGTTAATGGAGTTCCGCCAGTTCTGCCGGAACAGCAGCAGAATGGCCGAAATCAGGGTACCGGCGTGACCGATCCCCACCCACCATACAAACGACGTAATGTCCCATGCCCATCCCACGGTTTTATTAAGGCCCCATGCACCGATCCCTACCGTCATGGTATAACCTGCGGAGTACAGCCAAAGACAAAGACCTATAAACGAAAAGATAAAGCCGATCCACCAGGCTTTGGTGGGTTTTCCTTCTACAGGTTTGCAGATATCGTTGGTGATATCGTGCATGGAAGGATTGCCAGTAACAAGTGGCGTTCTTATAATTGATTCGTGCATAGCTAAATCCGGTTCCTAATTAATTATCCTAACCTGAGCAGATCTTTGTAAATATTCTCCTGGTGCTGGTTTTTCTTCCGCCGCTCGTGATCGCCGTGTCCGTCCTCATGGGCTACGGGTTTTACCTTATTGCGGACCAGGGTCATGTATCCGATTCCCGGCTGTACGTTGTATTCTTCCAGTGCGTAATAAACGCGGTCGTCTTTCAGCAACTTGCTCACCCTGCTCTCCGGATCGTTGATATCACCGAAGGTGATCGCATCGGCCGGACAGGACG
>JAJUHF010000066.1 GCA_029268045.1 Anseongella ginsenosidimutans | reverse complement strand
CTGGACATGCCGCACCCCTTTCCGGTTGATATTGAATACGCCGGCTAGTTCCACCCCGTCCACTCCGGCGGTGTAGCCGCCGAGCAAATTCATGGACACCTTGTTGATCATCTGTCCGCTGAGCCGGCCCTGGGAACTCAGACCCGGCGTGAGGGAAGCCTGGACGGGATTTTCAGTAAAAAACTCGCGGAGGTTTAGGCTTTGGATCCGCTGGCCTGAAGACACCAGAAACCGGCCCAGGCGAGTTCTTTCCACTTCCCCGTCCTGGCCTTCCGCCGAAAACCAGCTGCCTGCTCCCCAATCCGGGTCTTTCCCCGGAAGGACCACGATACCGCGGAGCTGTACAAACACGGTCGTATCTTCATACAATGCTTTGCTTGCTGTAAGTGCTACGGTTTGAAACCGGTCCCGGACGCGAAGCCGGAATCGCCCCTGCGCATCGGTCAGGGTAGCCAACAGCAACTGCCGTTCGTACACGCTGGCATCGGAAAGCCCCCGGCCGTTTTGGGGATCCCGGACCATTCCGCTCACCAAATAGGAATTTCCCTGATCCACGATGTCTTCCAGAATAAACTCCAGCGGCTTTCTCCGGAAGCGGATCACCACGTGGCTTCCTGCTTCCAGGTATTCCAAGGCGGGCGGAAGCAGGCGATCCAACAGGTCCCGGACGCTTGCCTCCTGGGCGGCAATCGTGACCAGGCTATCCTCCGGAAGCACCTCGCTATGATAGGAAAAATGAAAACCTCCCTGTCTCCCGGTTTCTTTGAGCAATTCCCCAAGGGACATTTCCCCATCCGGCGGGTTCACCCGTTTTTCCAGCAGGGATTGCCCGGAAACCCGGCCGGAAACCAGGCACAGGATGAATACAGGAATACTGAAAAGTCGTGCTATTGTCTTAATAGGATTTGTTTTTCTTCATAATGGACTGTGATATCAAACGTGTCCCGGATCACCTCCAGTATGTGGTCCAAGGATTCATTTTCGAAGACCGTGGTAATGGGCAACTGCCGGAGGCCGGGATCGGGGATTGTAATTTGCACCTGGTAGGCTTCATTCAGCGCATCCACCAGTTCCTGAAGCGGGGTCGCACGGCAAACGAACTGGTTGGTGCGATAGTATTTATACAGCACATTCCGCGTCCGCTGCTTCATCAGCGCCCCGTTACGGCCCCTACTGACCGACTTTTCTCCCGGTTGAAGGGAAATTTCCTCCAACCCGCTGCTTACCTTCACACTGCCGGTTTCCACAATTACTTCGGTGGTCCCGTCGCGACTTTTTATATTGAACGAAGTACCGGTGACCGCCACTTTCAACCCGTTTACATGGATGACAAAAGGTCTGCCGGGATCCGGCGCGATATCGAAGAATGCTTCCCCGGTAAGTGCGACCGTACGCGCTGCGTCCTGGAACCTGCGCACATAGGAGAGTCTGGAATCCTTATTGAGGGTGACGACCGAGCCGTCCGAAAGCCGCACTTCCTTCACTTCCTGTCCCGATGCCAGTTCCACGGTAGTGCGGCTGTATTGCTGCAGCAGATACCAGCCAAGCCAGCCAGCCGCCGCCAGCAGGGCAAATGCCGCCGCTACGCGCAGAAAGCGGAAGTGAGTTCCCCTGGGAACCGGCAGGGGATTCCCCGCTTTCCCCAACGGGATGACCCGAGTCGGGACGGCCTGCTGCCGGATCCGCTGCCGGAAGCGCTCCCAGGCTGCGTGTTCATCAATGTCCGCAGCAGAACCCAGCCGCCCGCTTTCCATCCAGACGCGTTCCACCCGGTTGTATTCCTCTGCATGCGCTTCATCCTGTAACCAGCGGTCAACCCGGTCGCGTTCCTCTTCATCCGCTTCGCCTGCCAGGTATTTTACCAGTAGGTCATCGTTCATGGCAACCTCCTTTCTTCATCTCATTAGGTTCAAGAGTAAAACAAAAAGCGGCAGGAACTCCGAAAGCTTCACCCGCATCAATCGCAAGGCCTTCCCCATCTGGTTTTCCACCGTTTTAACCGATATCCCCAGCTCGTCCGCAATCTCCCGGTATTTCAACTGCTCAAACCGGCTGAGTTGAAAAATGGTACGGCATTGCGGGGGAAGCTGATCCATCGCTTCGCGCAGCCGTACGCGCAGTTCTCCGGCCACCAGCCGGTCGTCGGCCCGTTCTTCGCCCCCTTCGGGCCTGGCACGGTAATACACCCGATAGGCCGCCCGGACCTTTTGGTGCTTCAGGTAATTGAGACATTCGTTGCGCACCGCCCGGTACAGATAGGCTTTCAGGGAACTTTCTATGGTCAGCCGTTCGCATTTGTTCCAAAGGGTGACAAATACCCGCTGCACCATTTCCTCGGCCTCCGTTTCGTCTTTGAGCATCACAAAAGCATAGGCATGCAGGGGTTTGTAAAAGGCCTTGAACAGTTGTTCGAATGCCTGTTCGTCCCTGGCCTGTAGCAGTTCAATAAGAGCCGTGCCGTCGAATTCCACGTAACCGGTTTCCAATTTTCTTTAAATATACGAGACCTCTGCCATTTGCTACAAGACAAGCGGGAACGGAATTACCCCTATCCTGACAAGCGTTTATTTTGCTGAATTTTTCGCGGATTTTCCGATATTGGCTACCAATATGGAGATCGCATTGATTGCCCATGACGGCAAAAAAGCCGAAATGGTGAAGTTCCTGATGGAACATGTGGCTATCCTGAATGAAAAAAACATTCAATTGATCGCTACCGGAACCACGGGTGGTTTTGTGGAACGCTCCGGCCTGCGCGTAACGAAAATGCTTTCGGGTCCCCGCGGAGGGGACGCCCAGATCGCCAGCCGCGTGGCCGAAGGGAAAACCCAGATGGTCATTTTTTTCCGGGATCCCATGGACAAGCATCCGCATGAACCGGATATTACCATGCTGATGCGCATGTGCGATGTGCATAACGTACCCCTGGCCACCAATCCCGCCACCGCGGAGATACTTATCAATTCCTTATAAGTCGCGTTGGGATCGCTTGCTGCCTGACATGGCCTCAATACCCGTATTTCCCTTTCCACAGTTTATTCAGCCAGTTTCGGAGATCCCGTTCCCGGGCATTGGCGCCCGGTTCGAACAACGTGGTTCCCGACAGCTTTTCAGGCAGAAATTCCTGGTCGGCGAAATTCCCTTCGTAGCCGTGGGCGTATTTGTAATCTTTTCCGTAATCCAGGCTTTTCATCAGGCGGGTAGGCGCGTTCCGCAGATGGAGGGGAACCGACAGATCGCCGCTCTCCTTCACCAGACCGATGGCCCGGTTAATGGCTTCATACGCTGAATTGCTTTTGGGCGAAGTGGCCAGGTAAATGGTCGTATGCGAAAGAATGATCCGCCCTTCGGGCATTCCAATGGAATTGATCGCCTGAAAACAGTTATTGGCCATCACCAGCGCGGTTGGATTGGCCAGTCCTACATCCTCTGCCGCCAGGATGACCAGGCGACGCGCTATGAAAAGCGGATCTTCTCCCCCTTCGATCATGCGGGCAAGCCAGTAGACGGCCGCATTCGGATCGCTCCCCCGGATGGATTTAATGAATGCCGAGATGATATCGTAATGCTGCTCTCCGGTTTTGTCGTACAGCGCCATATTCTGCTGCACATGGGTAAGAACCAGGTCGTTGGTTATCACCACCTCTGTGGAATCAACCGCATTGACAACCAGTTCGAACGTGTTCAGCAGTTTTCTCGCGTCACCCCCCGACAGCCGCAGCAAGGCTTCCCATTCTTCCATTTTGATGGTTCTTTTTTTCAGCACCTCGTCGGTCCGGATGGCCTGCAGGAGCAGGTGCTGCAGATCCTCCTTTTCCAGGGGTTTCAGAATATACACCTGGCACCGGGAAAGCAGGGCCGATATGACCTCGAAAGAAGGGTTTTCCGTGGTGGCGCCGATCAGCGTCACAATCCCGCGCTCCACCGCCCCCAGCAGGGAATCCTGTTGCGACTTGCTGAAACGATGTATTTCGTCTATGAAGAGGATGGGATTATTCGTGCCGAAAAACTGTTCCCGTTTGGCCTTTTCAATTACATCCCGAATGTCCTTCACACCGGAATTGATCGCGCTCAGCGCGTAGAACGGCCGTTTCAGTTGGCGGGAGATTATAAAGGCAAGGGTGGTCTTTCCCACTCCCGGAGGTCCCCAGAAGATCATCGATGGGATGGCCCCGCTTTCGATCCCTTTCCGGAGCACCGCGTTTTCACCTACCAGATGCTGCTGACCGGTAAAGGTTTCCAGACTGGTTGGACGCATCCTTTCGGCGAGCGGGATATGGATCTGATCAGCCATGTGCAATGAATTCGTCTGTAAAATTAAACAAGTTTACCCAGCTGCGGGGTAATTTATCCGATAATTTGCGATCTGTCACGGGAAACAGCTTCCTTTTTTCTCAGCCCCTGTTCCCTTTTTTCAACCCGGGAAAATTAGTACTTTTAATCGCGAACAGGGCAAACTCAGTAAATCAACTAGTAAGATCCAGGCTATGAAAAGAAAAAAAATGTTTTTGGGCAGCTGCCTGCTGACAGCGGCGGTTGCACTCATTTCATTCACTCCCGAAAAACGAGTGGCGTCCTCGGCAATTGACGGCGCCTGGGAGATCGAAGGAAACCCGAAAAGGGTCGCGCTCCTGGTGGACGGTTATTTTACCGTGACCACCTACCAGGAAGACAGTCCGGAATTCATCAACACGCTTGGAGGCACCTTTTCATTCAATGGAAACGCCATGACAGGCAAGCTGGAATTTCATTCCGGGGCCCCGGAACAGGTGGGTCAAAGTTTCACCGCCCCGGCAATACTCAAAGGGGATAAATTGACCGTCACCCAACCCGGGGGAGGAACCGATACCTGGATCCGGGTGGACAAGGCGGATAAAAACCTGGCAGGTGTTTGGCGGATAACCCAGCGGGAGAGCGACGGGCAAATGCACGACATTCCCCTTCGTGCACGCAGGACGCTGAAAATACTTACCGATTCCCATTTCCAATGGGCCGCGATCAATATCGAAACCGGGGAATTTTCCGGAACCGGCGGGGGCACTTACACGTTTAAGAACGGAAAATACACCGAACACATCAAGTATTTTTCCCGGGATAACAGCCGGGTGGGCATGAGTCTTGAGTTTGAAGGGGAATTGAAAGAAGACAATTGGCATCATAAAGGCAAAAGTTCCACCGGCAATCCGATCTACGAAATCTGGAGCCGGTTTCAGCAGTAGTTTTACTTCCGGGAAAGTGCGATTGTTTTGTTACAATGCCTAAGCGGGTAGGCTATAAACTTTTACCCGCTTTTGGCGTTTCTTAAAAGGATGAGGGGATATGCTTTTTCCAAATATGTTCCGCGGGAGCTGCCGAAGGGAAATTTCGATGATCTGCTGAAGCTTTTCACCGAGTTGCTGAACTATACATCGGGCGACGCCGCCGAGGCGCTGGCCTGGATGAACGAGTTGGATAAGCAGCACGGGATTACAGCGGATGACTACGGGATGGGGGATTTTATTGAGGATCTGAAGAAACAGGGCTACCTGACTGAGGACAATGAGCTGGGAACCATCCGCATCACCCCGAAGACCGAACAGATCATTCGCCGCTCCGCGTTGGAGGAAATATTCGGCAAACTTAGAAAATCGGGAAAAGGGCAGCATTCAACCAAATTTTCCGGACCGGGCGATGAGCGGAATGCCGAACGCCGGGAATACCAGTTCGGCGACAGCGCCGAGCAAATTGATATGACCACCTCCCTGCATAACGCGCAGATCAACCACGGCATCGGCGATTTCAGGCTGACCGAACGGGACCTGGAAGTGGAGGAAATGGACTTCAAAACCATTACGTCTACGGTCCTGATGATTGATATTTCCCATTCCATGATCCTCTACGGGGAAGACCGCATCACCCCGGCCAAGAAAGTCGCCATGGCGCTCGCCGAGCTGATCTCTACCCGGTATCCAAAAGACACCCTGGACATTGTCGTGTTCGGAAACGACGCGTGGCCCATCCAGATCAAGGACTTGCCTTATCTGCAGGTAGGGCCTTACCACACCAATACCTATGCGGGTCTGCAATTGGCGGTTGACATTCTCCGCAGGAGAAAAACCAGCAATAAACAGATATTCATGATCACCGACGGTAAACCAACCTGTTTAAAGGAAGGGAACCGGTATTATAAGAACAGCTTCGGACTGGACCGGAAGGTAGTCACCAAAACGCTCAACATGGCGGCTGAATGCAAGAAACTGCGGATCCCGATTACCACATTTATGATCGCGCGCGACCCCTACCTGCAGCAATTTGTCCGGGAGTTTACGCGGACCAATGGAGGAAAAGCGTTCTACAGCACCCTGAACGGTTTGGGAGAATATATTTTTGAAGATTACATACGGAATCGGAGACGGACGGTACGATAAGCACAGCGCGCAAACTCAATTATGGATTTATTGAAAATAACGACATTCGGAGAACTTAAGGAAGCCCGTTACCGCACACGCGGAATCAAAGATGAAATCCGGGCGAATCTCATTCACAAGCTAAAGAACCGCGAAACCGCCTTTGAAGGGATTATCGGATTTGAAAACACGGTGATCCCCGATCTGGAAACGGCGATTCTTTCCAGACATAACCTATTGCTGCTGGGACTTCGGGGGCAGGCCAAAACCCGGATCGCCCGGCTGATGACCGGCCTGCTGGACGAATACATTCCCTATGTGGAAGGGTCCGAAATATACGACGATCCGTATCAGCCCATCAGCTGGTTTGCCCGGACCCGCCTGCAGGAAATGGGTGACGACACACCCATCGCCTGGCTGCATCGCGACGAACGGTATACGGAAAAGCTGGCCACTCCGGATGTGACGGTGGCCGACCTGATCGGCGATGTGGACCCCATCAAGGCCGCTACGCTCAAACTTCCCTATTCGGACGAGCGGGTGATCCATTTCGGGCTGATTCCGCGTTCACACCGCGGCATTTTCGTGATCAATGAACTCCCCGACCTGCAGGCCCGCATCCAGGTCGCGCTTTTCAATATGCTGCAGGAGTCCGATATCCAGATCAGGGGTTTCAAATTACGGCTTCCGCTGGATGTCCAGTTCGTGTTCACTGCCAACCCGGAAGATTATACCAATCGCGGGTCCATTGTTACCCCGTTGAAAGACCGGATTGAGAGCCAGATATTGACCCATTACCCGAAAACTATCCAGATTTCCCGGCAGATTACCGGGCAGGAAGCGATGCTGGCCCCCGAACAGCAAAAGGCCGTTGAGGTACCGGATCTACTGAAAGATCTGGTGGAGCAGATCGCTTTTGAAGCCCGCAACAGTGAATACATTGATAAAAACAGCGGCGTTTCGGCCCGGCTGACCATTAGCGCGTACGAAAACCTGGTAAGCGCTGCCGAAAGACGTTTACTGCTAAATAACGAGAAAAAAACCATTGCCCGGATTTCGGATCTGTTTGGCGTACTGCTGGCGATTACCGGGAAAATTGAGCTGGTTTATGAAGGGGAACAGGAGGGTCCGGCTAAGGTGGCGCATATCCTGATCGGCAAAGCGATCAAATCGCTGCTCCCGGATTATCTCCCCGACCCGGAAAAGTCCCGAAAAAGCAAGCGCCGGAATCCCTATAGCGAGATCATCGATTGGTTTGGCCAGGGGCATACGCTTTCCTTACTGCAGGATTTGAGTGATAAAGAATACGCACGGCAGCTCCGTTCGGTGCCCGGCCTCCGTGAACTGGTCCGGGAAGCGATGCCGAAGGCGGATGAAAAAATGCACCTGCTTTTGATGGAACTGGCATTACACGCTCTTGCTGAGCATTCGATGCTAAGCAAATACTATACGGAAAGCGGTTACGAGTTCAAAGACATGTTCAATAGCCTGTTCAATGCCGCCATCGATGAAGACGATGAAGATTCTTTCGATGACAACGACATCCACCGTTAATTACTTGATCAATGGCTGACTCGTATCTGAGACTGATCATTATTTCCCTCCTCATGCTGGTCACCGATTGGTACCTGTTTCAGGCGGTGAAAGCAGTTTTCCGGAAATACGATGAGAAAACACGCCGGGCCATAGCGCTCGTGTTCTGGTTCTTCTCCGCGGTAGTGATCGCTTCGTTGTTCCTGGTGGTCTTCGTGACCCTGCCGGACGAGCTACGGAAAGGGCTGATGCTCACGGCGATCTTGTTGGTTTTGTTCAAGTTCTTTGCCTTGCCGGCGCTGATCATCGATGACCTGCGGCGCGGATTGGTTTCCTTTATCCGATGGATCCGGAAACGCTTCAATCCGGCGCCCCCGGCCGAGGGCGAACTGAAGGAAGTGGAAAACAAGATATCCCGCTCGGAATTCCTTTCCAAGGCCGGCCTTCTCGTGGGGTCGGTGCCGCTGGCGACCCTGGGTTACGGGATTGTCAGCAACAGTGTTTACGATTACCGGGTACACCGGGTCAAGTTGAAATTTCCGGATTTACCCGCTGCTTTTCACGGCCTGCGCATCGCGCAGCTGTCCGACATTCATGCCGGGAGTCTGTCCGCCAAGCGCACCGGGGCCGTAGCCGCCGGGATTGAATTGCTGATGCGGGAGAAACCGGATGTGGCCTTCTTTACCGGCGACCTGGTAAACGATGAAACGGCGGAAATGCGGAATTGGGTCAACGTGTTTGAAAAGCTCAAAGCCCCGTTGGGGGTGTTTTCCGTAACCGGAAATCACGACTACGGCGACTACCGGCAATGGAGCAGTCCGGCCGCCAAAAAGCGGAACTTTGAGGATCTGAAGCGGGTTCATGCCAATATGGGCTGGAATCTGCTGATGAACCAGCATCACCTGTTGAAACAGGGAGGCGAGCAACTGGCGATCATCGGCGTGGAAAACTGGGGAGCCATTGCCCGCTTTCCGCAATATGGACGCCTGGAGGAAGCCCGGAAAGGCACGGAGGATGCGGCGGTAAAATTGCTTCTGTCACACGACCCAAGCCACTGGCGAGCCCAGGTATTGCCGGAATTCAGCGATATTGATGCCACTTTTTCCGGCCATACGCACGGCATGCAGTTTGGCGTCCGCTTCAAGCAGTTCCAATGGAGCCCTGCCCAGTACGTGTACCCCGAGTGGGCCGGACTTTACCGGGAAGGCGGGCAGCAATTGTATGTGAATGTGGGTTATGGTTTTCTGGGCTATCCCGGCCGGGTGGGCATGCGCCCGGAGATCACTATCTTTGAATTGGAACGGGGGTAATTACTATATTTGCGGCAAGGCCGATGCCATGTCAAAACTGATTTCCCGGTGGTTCGATTTCCTGGTATTCAGCAATACCTTCATTGCGATCTGTGCGGTGGCGCAGGGATGGCTTACGTATTTGCTGCTGGGCAGGGAACCCGATCCAGAAGTACTGGTACTGCTTTATTTCGCAACCGCCTTCGTTTACAACGCACAGGCCGTCCTCAACAAGATCCCCAAAGACGGAACCTCGGTTTACTACCGCATTGATTGGCTTATCCGGCATCGGCGTCTGATCCGGACACTCAGTTTTGTGGCCGTGGGGGGAATTCTGGGCTGCGTGATTTTCCTGAAAAAACCCACCTGGATTGCGGTCTCGGTCACCGGATTGCTGGCCATCCTTTACTCGGCCCCCCTCTTCAGAAATGAAGGCCTGCGGCAGATTCCCGGACTAAAGCTCTTTCTGATTGCCGGAGTATGGGCTTCGGCCTGTGTGCTTATCCCGTATTATGAATCGGGAGCCGGACTTGAAACCGAAAAACTGCTGATGCTTTGGCTGAAACGCTTCCTGTTCGTTGCGGCCATTACTTTGCCTTTTGATATCAAGGATATCGAGGCGGACCGCGGGCTAGGACTCCATACGTTGGCGACGCGGCTGGGCGCCGGCGGCGCCTGCGTGCTGGCCATGACTTTTCTGGCGGCCTACACCGGTTTGCTGTACGGATTTCATCGTTATGAAGACTATCAGCCCGGGCAGCCGGCGTCGTTCTACGGATTATTGCTGACAGCCCTGCTTGCAGCCGGACTCATCGCCTACAGTTTGCGAAAGCGCCCGGTCTATTTCTATCTTTTTGTTTTCGATGGGATCCTCCTGATCCAACCCCTGGTGGTTGTAAGCCTTCGATCACTTCTTTAAGGTTGCCGCGCGGCTTATTCCTGGGGTTTTGAATTGAACCGGTATCCTACTCCACGTATGGTGACAAGCAGCTGGGG
Source organism: Anseongella ginsenosidimutans (assembly GCA_029268045.1). Classification (GTDB taxonomy): domain Bacteria; phylum Bacteroidota; class Bacteroidia; order Sphingobacteriales; family Sphingobacteriaceae; genus Anseongella; species Anseongella ginsenosidimutans_A. Next base: position 4,348 of record JAJUHF010000066.1, on the reverse strand, counting down.
GTCTTCCGGGTTATCTTCGATTTTCTTTCGCAGGCGTACAATGTGCATATCCAGCGTCCGGGTATTGACATCTGAATTATAACCCCAGACCATCATCATCAGATCGTCCCGGTTAATGACCCGGTCGATATTTTTAAGAAAATGCAGCAAAATCCGGTTTTCCAGGATCGTCAATTCGATTTTCCGGCCGTCTTTGATCAGACAGTGAACATTGGGCTGATGTTCCATGCCGGCGAACCGGTAAACTTCTGATTTTTCATTGTTCAGAATGTATTTAACCTTGTTGTCGAGCAGTGCGACCAATACGTCCATATTGAAGGGTTTGGTCACATAATCGGACACGCCGAAATTGTAGGCGTCGATCTTGTCCACGTCCTGCGCCTTCGCCGTCATCATGATGATCAAGTTATCGAATCCCTTTTCCCTCACCGTTTTACATACTTCCGACCCTTGCTTGCCGGGCAGCATCCAGTCCAGCAGCACCAGATGCGGCTGCTCATCCAGGATCAGTGACTCGGCATCGTCGCCGTTGTCTGCTTCAAGTACCGTATATCCTTCCCGTTGCAGCCGGTTGGCTACAAGAAAACGTAAATTCTCATCATCCTCCACTATCGCTACTTTAATCTGATTTCTTTCCATAAGATAAATTTAAGATTTTGTATGTAACGGTAAAAGTATTATAAACTCGGACCCCTTTCCGGGCTCGCTCTTTACGCTGATACTGCCTTCCATGTAATTAATGACTTCCTTACAGAAAGCAAGACCAATGCCAACACTCCCGTGCCGGTTGAAATCGTTTTCAACCTTGTAAAAACGTTTAAAAATGTGCTCCTGCTCCTTTTTGTCAATCCCGATGCCCTGATCAATAAATCGGACCACCAGGTTTTTCCGGAGCCGGCGCACGTCAATGAACAAGTAGCGGCGGTCGGGAGGGGAATACTTGTATGCGTTTTCAATCAGGTTTGCGAATACGCTTCCCAGCAATACCTTGTCCCCTTCTATGTATTCCACCCCCGATATATGGTAATCGATGTGGAAGCCCGGATACCGGATCTGATACTCGTCCACCAGATTCTGGCAGAACACCTCCATGTTGATCTTGTCTTTTCTTATTTTGATGGACTTGCTTTCAATTTGGGTGAAGGAAAGCAGTTTGGTCATCAGATCGTTCAGCTTATCGGATTCCTCATCCAGTATTTTGCCGTAATGCTGAAGCTCCTTTTCACTGAGTTCCTTCGAAACCTTGATGTTATTGCCCGCGATCTTGATCACACTGACCGGCGTTTTGAACTCATGGGTCAGGTTATTGATAAAATCATACTGCAGTTTGAACATCCGCCGGTTGATCTTCAGGTTCCGGAACAACAGGTAGGCCATCAGAATCAGCAGGCCGTACACAATGATCACCATCACCGCAATGGGGCGGAAGACATTGATGATCTGCGCCGTGACATGATCCTTCGAGGAAATAAAATAGAGTTTGTAATCGGCAAAGGCGCCCGAAAGCGCAATGTCGGTGACCATGTGATCCCGGCTGGTTTCGAGCGAATCGAAGACCACCGGTTTGATAAGGACCTGTTCGTACAGGGCCGGATCCCGGTTTTTGATCGTAATCGCGTAAGGGTCCAGATTGAACAGCATCAGGTCCTGGTCGTACCGGGCTTCGGGCAGACTGTCGTTGAACATCAATTGCTTGTACACCGCGATGTCGTCCCGGCGAAGCGCATTGAGGTAACTCACGCTGTTGTTGGTGATGGTGTAGAATATGTTGAACTGATCCTCGGGTGTAAGCGCCTGGCTGGTATCTGCAATCTGAATGTAGCTGGTCAGCTTTAACATGGAATTGACCATGCTGTTATTCAGCTTCGTAAAAAATTCAGTGTTTTTGGGCACCTTACGCATTTTAAAGCGCTTCTCCCCTTCCCGCTTGAATTCATAAACCTCTTTGGCTTCCGCCGAGAAACCCTCCACGCGCAAGCCGTCTTCGATCGGATGGTTTCCCACTTCCAGATCGAAGAAGTAGATACTCTTTATAAAGGAATAATCGGCGAAGTTGCTGTTGATGAACTCGGTCGCGGAGGTGGAATCAAGGAAGCCCTGATAATAGGAGATCTCCTGCAGTTTATCGTACACCAATTCATTGTAGGGTTGGATGGTGCTGTCCAGAACCTCCGATTTATTCGCATAAAAACGGCTTTGGATGAGCTCCGCCATGAATTGATAACCCAGAAAAAGCGCGATGAACAGCGTGAGGGTCAGCAGTAGAATGAACGCTGCCGAAAGCAGGTTGTTGCTTTTATATAGATCGTGGATGTTGATTTTTTCCAAAATCCTGGCGATAGGTTATTTCAGAAGATTCGTCGCGAGAAACTTTTGCAGCTCTTCATATAAATGCAACCGGTTTTCTTCACGCAGGAAGCGGTGCCCTTCGTCCTTTTTCATAATGTAATTTACCTCCAGTCCTTTTTCGCGGAGTTTTTGAACAAATTGGGTTGTTTCGCTGACATTCACCCGCGGATCTTTTTCACCCTGGGCGATCAGCAGCGGCACATTGATCTCGCCGGTATGAAAGATGGGCGAGGCAGCCCGGAGGTAGTCCGCGTCCTTCTCAGGATGGCCTACGGCGTTGTAGATCATTTGTTGTATCGGCTCCAGATAGGGCGGAATGTCTTTCAGGAAAGTGAACAGATTGGTTAAGCCCGAATAGGAAACGGCGCAACGGTACAGGTCGGGGCGTCGGACCACGCCGCTCAGCGCACAATAACCCCCGAAACTGAAACCGCAGATGGCGATGCGGCTGGGATCGGCAATCCCCTGCGATATCAGCCACTCGACCCCTTCGGTAATATCGTCCTGCACTTTTCCGCCCCATTCCTTATTGGAGGCCTTCATGAATTCCTTGCCGTAACCAGTGGAACCGCGGTAATTCATTTGCAACACCGCATATCCCCTATTTGCAAGAAACTGCACTTCGGGGTTGAAGCGCCAGACGTCACGCGTCCAGGGCCCGCCATGGGGATTGATGACTACCGGCAGCTGGGTTCCTTCGCTTCCTTTGGGAAGGGTCAGATACCCGTGAATGGTCAGGCCGTCGCTGGTCTGATAGCTGATGGGTTTCATTTCCGCCATTTCCCGCGGATTGATCCAGGGCGAAACTTCACTCAGCTTGGTCAGGTCGTCCGCGCCTGCTTCATACAAATAATAAATCCCCGGGGAACGGTCGCTGTAGGCACGAACGATGAATTTATCCTCATTCCGGTCCCAATTGACGATCTTCACTTCCAGGTCCGGCAACCGGGCGGCGATGAGCCGGTGAATATTCTTCATCGTATCGTCCAGGAAATGGGTTTCCTCTTTCCAGGTGATGTAATTGACAAAAAGCGGGCGCGCCCGCTTGTTCGCCCGATTGGTATACCGGATGCTCCGGACATCCACCTCGTCGTGCTGAAAGATAATGCGTCGTTCTTTACCGATATTCAAGTCCAGTTCCACCACGGCTTCTTTATCCCGCCCCACATTGGAAATGGCGATCACCTGTCCCGGATTATCGGTTAGAAAACAAACCGGCTCTATGTTTTCAAACACACTGGTGGTCAGCACTTCCCGAAAAGGACTCTGTTCGGAGGGTCGGTAAAGCAGGGTCTCATGAACCCCGTCGGAACTTTTTACAAGACGAACCTTGTTCTGATGATCGGGCATCCACCAGATCACATTCCCAGGATTCTTTAGCACCATCTCCATTTTTCCCGAATGAATATTCAGACGGTAAATATCGAAAACCTTGGGATTCCGCTTATTCATTCCCACGGTGATGATGCTGTCGGCAGGTGTATCGTGCACCATCACCTGGGTATTCTTGAATGGAGTAAGGCATTGATTTTCGGTACCGTCCCGGTTTACGACATACAAATGGTAGTCCTCGTTCCCATCCGTATCCTTAATATAAAGGAGTTGTTCGTCGTTCGCCCACCAATAATACTTGATGTTGTCGTGCTCGTAACGGGTAACCTGCGTTATTTCATTTTTTCCCAGTTCCCGTACGCAAATATTCAGTCTTCCATTGTGCGGTTGGAGGTAGGAAATATATTCCCCGCCGGGTGAGATGGCAAACTCTGTTTTTTGGGGATTTCTGAAAAAATCCTCCAGGGGCAGTTCGTGAATCTTATTCTCGTGTTTACAGGCTGCTGTACCAACAACCAATAAAAGTAACAGTATCTTTCTCCTGATTCTCCTCATTGTGTTCCTTCCATATCCATGCTGCATCTTTCCTTTTTCTGCCTACGGCGGGCAGTATAACGCACTTACACAAATCAAGTTCCAATGTATAGTAAATTACCGAAAAACACCT
>JAJUHF010000065.1 GCA_029268045.1 Anseongella ginsenosidimutans | reverse complement strand
GTAGCTGCCCTGGAAAATGTAAGGATTTACGGTGCGCAGATGCACTTTGCACCGCCCACCGCCTTGCCACCGGCAGATCTTACCGTATGCCGCGGCGAATCGGTTACCCTGGAGGCTACTCCCGCACCGGGAACCAGCATTCGCTGGTACGATGCCGAAACAGGCGGTAACCTGCTTTCAGACCAGAACAGCTTTACTACCGAGCCTTTGATGACCGTGGGTCAGGTAACCTATTATATTGCGGTAGTCCGCAACGGCTGCGAGGATCCCGAGCGGATCGCCGTCAACGTGACAGTAACCGCATCGCCGACTGCGGCCGATATTGCAGTTACCGGAAACGAAAATCCAATCTGCGCGGACGAGCCGGTGATTCTCACCCCGTCCAGCAGCACCATAACCGATCCGGTATTCACCTGGTATAAAGACGCGGCCAAAACGCAGCCGATTACCAACGGTACCGAAGGCGGCATCACCTATGCGATTGATGCAGCCGGCGTACTTACCGTGACCGGACTTACGGCCGATGCCACCTACTGGGTAAGCGTAACGGCCGACGGCAGCAATGGATGCGAAAATCCGGCAGGCGATCTGAAGTCCGTACCGGTGAGCGTTCAGCCGAATGCGCCTGACGGATCCATCACCGACGTGACCGTTGCCGGCGACAACGGAAACGGAGAGGTTTGTATGCCTGCTAACGGCGAAGTGGTGCTCACGGCAACCAGTTCACTCAGCGGGGCAGTCTTCCACTGGTATGACCAAGACGGCAATCCGGTACCTGGCGGTGAAAACGGCGTACTTACGCTTACCAACCTGGCGCCGGGCACCTATACCTACCTGGTGGGTGTAAGCAATCCGGACTTCTGCGAAACCATCGCAGGCGAGCGGGCTTCCATCACCTTTACCATTCTGCCCACCGTACCCGGCGATGACCTGGCAGCCATTGAGCTGACCGGTCAGTTGCCCGGAGGCGATGTGTGTCTGGATGGCAACGGCGAGGTGACCCTCACCGCAGCGCTCACGGCCAACAGCACCGTTCAAAACCCCGTCTTCCACTGGTATGACGGAAACGGCGATCCGGTAGCTGGCGGCGAAAACGGCGTGCAGAAACTGGCCCTTGCGCCGGGAACCTATACCTTCTCGGTAGGCGCCAGCGGCGATGGATTCTGCGAAACCCTGGAGGCCGACCGGAAATCCATCACCTTCACAGTGAACCGGACGGCAGGACCCGATGACCTGGCCGATCTGACCCTGAACGGAAATGTTCCCGCGGGCGGCGTTTGCCTTGCTCCCGGTGAGGAAGTCATCCTGACGGCAGCGCTTACTGCGAACAGCACCATCACCGATCCGGTATTCCACTTCTACGATGAAGCGGGCGATCCGGTAACCGGTGGAGCAAACGGCGAATTGAATCTGGGCGAATTGGCCGCAGGTACCTATACGTTCTATGCCGGTGTGAGCGGCAACGGGGTTTGTGAAACCCTGGAAGCCGACCGGAAGTCGATCACTTTCACAATCAGCAAAGCGACCACGGGCGCGGATATTACCGCAGCCAACGCCACGATCTGTGAAGGGGAAAGCGCGGTGCTGACCGCGGAAACCACCACGGTAACCAATCCGGTCTTCCGCTGGTACTCCGACGCGGCGCTGACTGACCTGGTATTTACCGGTGCGCAGTATACCACCCCCGCATTGACCGCCAATACCACGTATTATGTCACCGTAGCGGGCGACGGCGCCTGCGAAGGCGAAGGCAAGGCGGTTAGCGTGGATGTGGGACGTGGCGCAACCGCAGCGGATATCACAGCGAGTGATGCGGCCACCTGCGGCGAAGAGGTAACCCTCTCTGCAAGCAGCAGCATCGAAAATGCAGTCTTCAACTGGTACAGCGATGCCGATCTAACCCAGCTGGTACATACCGGGGATACCTACACCCTGACGCCCACCGACGACGTCACCTATTACGTGACCGTACAGGGAACCGGGGTGTGTGAGAATGCCGCGGGCGAAGCGAAGGAAGTCCATGTGACCGTGGGTCAGGAACCCGAGCCGCCGGTGATTACCAGCACGAACGAGCCGGTTTGCCCGGGCGAAGGAGTTACGCTGACGGCCGAAAGCCAGGCAGGCACCGAAATCGTGTGGTACACCGAAGCGACCGGCGGGGATCCGATCTTTACCGGACCCGAGCTGGTCATTGACGAGGTGAGTTCCAACACGACCTACTACGCCGAAGCCCGTACGGCCGGTGGATCCTGTGTAAGTGCTACCCGCACGGCAGTAGACGTGGAAGTGATTCCTCAGCTTGCCGCTCCGGTGGTAAGTTGTCAGGACCGCACGCCCAGTACGGTAACCTTTACCTGGACCGAAGTTCAGGGAGCTACCGGTTACCTGGTGAATGTGAACGATGCAGGTTGGGAAGAGCCCAGCAGCGGACCCAACGGGACAACCCACCTGATCGAGAACGCGAATCCGTCGTTGGAATACACGATCCGCGTGCAGGCGATCTCCGGTGTAAATGTGTGTGGCAACAGCGAAAGCCAGGCCACCGCGTGTGAGGTGGAAGATTTCAACGACCTCTTTATACCGAATGCCTTTACGCCGAACGGAGACGGTAAGAACGACTTCTTCGAGGTGCTGGGTACGTATCAGTCACTGGATCTTAAGATTTACAACCAGTGGGGTAACAAGGTGTTCGAAACCAGGACAAAGGGCCAGAAATGGGATGGCACGTACAAAGGCGAGATTTTACCGACCGGCGTGTACGTCTACTTTGTCACGGTGAAGATGAACGATGGAAGAGAAGTATTCAAGAAAGGATCAATTTCATTAATTCGATAAGACTATGAAAACGTATATAAAAACGTTCCTGTTAACAGCATTGCTGGGAGGCGCCGTGAGCGGCGCCTCTGCCCAGGACCCGCACCTGTCCCAATATTACTCTTCCCCCTTGTTCCTCAATCCCGCGCTGACGGGGATGTTTAACGGAGAGTACCGGATCAGCGGTAACCAGAAAACCCAGTGGGGAAGTATCACCAACCCCTACAGTACCTCGGTGGCTTCTTTCGATGCGCTGTTGTCCAATAAGCTGGGTGTGGGTGGTTACGTGCTGCATCAGTCGGCAGGTGACGGAGGGTATAAGAATACCAACGTATTCGCATCGGCTTCGTACTATGTGAATTTCGGGCAGAACGGCGACGGATATCTTGTATTCGGACTGCAGGGCGGGCTGGTCAACAAAACCTTCGACCAGAACGGCCTGTACTTTTCCGAGCAATACCGGCCGGGAATGGGTTACGATCCGACGATGCCCAGCGGAGAGAACTTCGCCGACAACAACACGCTGTACGCCGATTTCAACGCCGGTGTGTTCGTGTTTGACGGAAACCCGCTGAAAGTCGCCAACCCCTTTATCGGGTATTCCGTATTCCATCTGCTCCGACCCAAGGAATCGCTTTTCAGCAGTGAATACAAGCTTCCCATGCGGCATCTGTTCCATGCGGGAGCCAAGTTCAAAGTGTCTGAAAGCGTGGACATCACCCCGCATGCCTTGTTTATGCGGCAGACCGAAGCACAGGAGTTTTCCACCGGGGTTTATGGCGAATACCATTTCCCTTACAATAACAACCACCTGCTTTTCGGCACAACCTATCGCTGGAACGACGCGATTGTGCCGTACGTAGGCTTCCAGATCAGCAATATATTGATCGGGGTAAGCTATGACGTCAATACCTCCGGATTGACTCCGGCCAGTTTTCATAGAGGCGGCTTTGAGTTTTCGCTTTCCTTTATCAAGCCCGGCGAAAGTAATGTACCCTTGTTCTTCTGTCCCCGACTGTAAAATCTATCTAAAAATTAGCTAATATGAGAACGGTCTTTACAAGCATATTTATCACCCTGATTGCCCTCACGGGCAGTTTGGAGGTGGACGCGCAGCTTTTCCGGAACTTCGAAGCGGAGGCGGACCGCATGTTTGAGAACCAACGGTATTACGAAGCCTCCCTGCTGTACGAACGATTGCTTACCGGAGAGGTAGCCAGCGCGGAGAAACTCGCTCCGTACCGGCCCGGACGGGGCCCGAAAGTGACCCCTTCGGACGACGAATACGATCGCGTGGTTTACAAGCTGGCCCAGTCGCTGCGGCTGTACAAGAACTACGGGGGAGCAATTGACTGGTACGCCAAGGTATTGAATAACGAAGAATATCCGCTGGCAAAATTCTACCATGCGGTCTGTCTGCGGGCAGCCGGCCGGTATGAAGAAGCCTTGGAAGCTTATAAAAACTTCCTGGAAGGTTACGACGACCACGGTCAGTATCGAACGTTGTCTGAAAAGGAAATGCTGAACTGCGAGTTCGGAATGGAACAGCTGGCGCGCGAACAGGTGGATGAGATCACCAAAGCCGGACCGGATATCAACGAAGGCGGGGGGAACTATGCCTCGGTAATCCACAGCGACGACCGGGTGATCATTACCTCCACCCGTTACATGGCCAACGTCAAAGGTACCCTGGGTAAATTCAACTTCAATAACGTGTACCGCGTGGACTGGACTGATTCCGGTCTTTCTTCGCCCGAATTATACGGGGTTCCGTTCAAACAGGAATTCCATCAGGGAACGGTGGCGTTTTCGCCCGACCGTCAGACCATGTTCCTTACCCGCTGGCAAGGTAACGCGAGCGGAGTGAAGAACTGTTATATTTATGTGAGCCGCTTCGAAAGCGGGGAGTGGACCGAGCCGCAGAAACTGAGCAGCGGCGTGAACATGGACGGCTATCGCAGTTTCCATCCCTATGTGACTCCGGACGGAAAATATTTTCTGTTCGCATCCGACCGGCCCGGCGGACAGGGGGGAAGCGATATCTGGTACAGCGAGATCCAGATCAACGGCGAACCCGGTGATCCCATCAATCTGGGAAGCACGGTAAACACCGACGGAGACGACGAAAGCCCTTATTTCGATACCAATACCGGCAAACTGTATTTCAGTTCGAACGGACGGGTAGGCATGGGCGGATTCGATGTGTACGAGTCCACCGGAACGATCGGTAATTTCTCAGCGCCCCAGAATCTGGGCTACCCGATCAATTCCAGCCGGGACGACCTTCACTTTACTCCGGCCGATCCGGAAGCGCATACCGGTTTCATCAGCTCGGACCGCGAGTCGGTATGCTGCCTGGAGCTGTATTCATTCGTGCGCGGCAATCTTAAATTCGCTGTCAGCGGCGATATCACCGACTGCGACGATGCTTCCAGCGCGCTGGAAGGCGTGGACGTAAAACTGGTCAATGCCAGCACGTCGGCCGTGATCGCACAGCAGACAACCGGTCCGGACGGAAGCTATTTCTTCGATCTGGATGGCAGCGTGACCAGCTACAAGCTCTTACTGAACAAAGACGGCTACTTTACCAAAGAGCACGCGTTCCAATTGCAGGAGAATGCCACTCGTTCCGATACGGTTGAAGTCGCATTGTGTCTGAAGGAAGTGGAAGTGGACAAGCCCATTGTCATATCCAATATTTACTATGATTTTGACAAGGCCACACTTCGTCCCGAATCGAAGCTGGTATTGGATTCGCTGGCCAATGTGCTGCGGCTGAACCCGAACATGGTGGTGGAAATGAGCGCGCATACCGATGCCATCGGTACCGAAGCATATAATCAAGACCTTTCTCAGCGCCGGGCGCAGTCCTGCGTTGATTATTTGATCAGTGTCGGTATCCCTGCCGATAAACTGATTGCCATGGGTTATGGGGAAAGCCGTCCCGTTGCGCCCAATACGAATCCCGACGGTACCGACAATCCGGAGGGCCGTCAGATGAACCGGCGCACCGAATTCAAGGTCGTAAGAACGCTGGACGAATAGCGTTCGGGCTGACCCGAGTGGTGTAAGGAGAGATATTGCGGCTTCTGATCGAGGTGGAAAAATCCGGTTCCGCCAAAGGTCAGAAGCCGTTTATTTTGGAATATTGTTTAATTTGCCCGTCATGATCATCTCGACGTTCCGCAATTACAATATTTACAACATTGGTTTGCTGGTGCTGATCGCGCTGCTCCTGCGGACGGCCGTGGTGCTGGATCCGCCCGACGCGCCGGGAGGTTATTTTCCGATGGGTTTTCTGAGCGATCCACGGATCAATGTGAGTCTGAGCGCGCTGGTCATTGTGGTGCAGGCGTTGCTTCTCAACCGGAGCATCACCCGGCACAATCTGTTCAGCAAGACCTCCTATCTGCCGGCGCTTATGTACGTGGTGCTGGCCAGCATGTTCAATCCCTTTCTGACCTTGACGCCGGTTCTGATCTGTAATTTTTTCGTTCTGTGGATCATCGACCGCATTTTCTTTCTTTACCGGGGCGCGAATGTGCTCCGGATCACCTACGACATGGGGCTGGCGATTGGGGCGGGATCGCTGTTTTATTATCCTTTCCTGCTTATTTTCCCGGGAATCTGGGTCAGCCTGATCATTTTCCGGCCCTTTGCCTGGCGGGAATGGGTGTCGCCGGTCATCGGTCTTATTACGCCCTATATCTTTGCGCTTACCTGGTTTATGTATACCGACAACTTAACGTCTTTCTTCGATATATGGCAGCCTTTTATCGTGGATTTCCCCACGCTGTCCACCATTTCGCCGGTGGATTACATCGCCCTGGTCCCGCTGCTGATCCTCTTGGCGCTGTCGGCCCATAAAATGTGGGTCATGTATTTCAAGAACGTGGTACTGATCCGCAAGTCCCAGGTCTCGCTCGGGCTGTTGACGGCGTTTATCGTTGTATCTTATTTCCTGAGTCCGGAAAAGCACCTTTATCATTTCGCCATGCTGGCCGTACCCTTTGCCGTATTTCTGGCTTACTACTTTATTACCGCGCGGGTGAAGTGGTTTTACGAGACACTTTTCGCCCTGCTGCTGGGATCCATTTTTTACTTTCAGTTCGTATAATCCCGCGCCGCCTCGAATGCCGGCCCGATGCTGTGTGGGGCACCGGCCCGGCGCCGTTTCGACGCGCTTCGATGCCGGGAATTTTTGCGTATCTTTGCAGGGAAATAAATTCGATATTTAAATGAAATTCGGCGTTGTCATTTTTCCCGGTTCCAATTGTGATCACGATACCATTTACTTGTTGCGGAATACCCTGGGACAGGAAGTAGTGGAGCTTTGGCACAAGGACCACGACCTGCAGAACTGCGATTTTATCATTCTTCCCGGCGGTTTTTCCTACGGGGATTACCTGCGGTCGGGCGCCATCGCCCGGTTTTCGCCCATCATGCGCGAGGTTATCTCCTTTGCCGAAAATGGTGGATATCTTCTGGGCATCTGCAACGGATTCCAGATCCTGTGCGAGGCCGGTCTGCTGCCCGGTGCCTTGCTGCACAACCCAAGCCGCAAGTTTATCTGCACCAATAGCTGCCTGAAAGTACAGGCAACCGATACGATCGTTACCGCGCAGGTCGATCCCGATCGGCCGCTGCGTATTCCGGTAGCCCATGGAGAAGGCAGTTATTACGCCAGCGCGGAGGTGTTGCGGGAACTGAATGACAACAACCAGGTCCTGTTCCGGTATTGCGACGCGGACGGGAACTTTACGGAGGAATCCAATCCCAACGGCTCGGTGGAAAACATCGCGGGCATCTGCAACCGGGGCCGGAATATCTTTGGTATGATGCCGCATCCCGAGCGGGCCGCCGATCCGCTGCTGGGCAACGTGGACGGTCTGTCCATTTTCCAATCCATTCTGCAGGCTCAGGATACGGTAGAGGGCTGATCTTTTCCGTTACCCGCGATGACATTGGCAATCGATATCGGCAATTCGCGTACTAAAGCGGCGCTCTTTGAGCATTCGGTGCTGATGGAAAGCCGGTCATTCGATAACCGGGAGCTGGGCGAACTGAAAACGCTGGTCGGAAAGTACACGCCCGCCAAAACCATTCTGGCTACCGTCGTGGAGCCGGATCCAGCCTTGCTTGCTTACCTGGAACAACACACCACCTTATATCATTTTCCGGGCGGGCTGCGACTTCCCGTGGAGAACCGGTACCGTACGCCGGCCACCCTGGGAGCCGATCGGCTGGCAGCCGTCATCGGGGCGGGGGCTTACGGAACTTCCCAGGACAGCCTGGTGATTGTCGCCGGCACCTGCATCACCTATAATTTTTTGAGCAGCCGGAACCAATTCCTGGGGGGAGCCATCACCCCGGGACTGAACATGCGTCTGCAAGCCATGCATACTTTTACAGGGAAACTCCCGTTGATAACCCTGGATGAGGATTTCAACGGATTGGTGGGAAGGGATACGAGGGAATCGATCCTGTCGGGCGTGCAGGCCGGAACCCTGGGTGAAATGGAACACATGATCGGCCGCTACCTGCAAAATTATCCCCGCCTCCGGGTATTTTTATGCGGAGGAGATGCCGAATTCTTTGATAAAAGGTTGAAAAATAGCATCTTTGCCGACCGTACGATCCTGGACAGGGAATTAATCCTGAAAGGACTCGATCGGGTATTAAACTATCACTATTCATGAGGAAACTTACCTGGATACCTGTTACCATAGCCTTATTGTCTCTAACCGTGAAAGTTAACGGCCAGGCGACCATCAGTTCACCCTATTCCGATTTCGGAGTCGGACTGCTTGAACCCGGCGTATTTGCTTTGGGAAGGAGCATGGGAGGGATTTCCCAAGGTATGCGCAGCCCCATCGATATCAACATCAGTAACCCGGCATCCTATTCAGCGGTCCGGCTTACCGCGTTTGAGGCAGGGCTGTTCGGCGGGGTACGTGGACTCAGCAAAGGAAGTCTGAGCCAAACCAATCACGACTTCGGTCTCAGTTATATTTCGCTGGCTTTTCCAGTTTCCTCGAAATGGGGGTCCAGCGTGGGGCTGATGCCCTTTTCCAATGTGGGCTATCAGGTGACCAACGAGTCGATCCTGGATACAACCGATGTGCATTACACCAACATGGGGGAAGGTGGCCTTTCCCAGTTTTATATCGGAAACTCCTTCGCTTTTTCACCCAATTTTTCAATCGGGGCGAATGTCGCCTACCTGTTCGGACGCATTGAGCAGTCTTGGCGGACGGAATTTCCCGACAACCAGTTTCTCTACCGCAACAGCAAGGTGGTGGACGCCTTCCGGGCGAACGGTTTCCGGTTCTCGTTCGGTTTGCAGGGAGGGGTTAATCTGGCCGAAAAGGTGCGGCTTACCTACGGGTACACCACGCACCTGAAAACCAAGTTGACCGCGCACAGCGACCTGTACCGGATCTCTTACAATACCAGTCAGGGTACCGAAAGGGGCCTGGATACCAGCCAGGTGTTGCTGGGGGCCAAAAACAGCCTGAATTTGCCCGCCTCCCATAAGGCCGGCTTTACCATTAACAGCCGGGGAATATGGCTTTTCGGGGCCGACGTCAGTTTGTCGGACTGGACCGGGTTTAACCGGACCTCTGCCTACCAGCCTGAGCGTGCGCAGCGTGACCTGGGCAAGTCCTTCGGTGTGGCAGCCGGGGTGCAGTTCACGCCGGATCCGGAATCGGTATCGAGCTACTTCAAGCTGGTCAATTACCGGGCGGGCTTCAATTACCAGCAAATGCCCATCGCCGTCAACGGGAAGGATATTACAGAAACCAGCATCAGCCTGGGCCTGGGAATGCCCTTTCTTTCCCGCGAGGCCAATTCGTACGGAAAATTCAATCTGGGCGTGGAACTGGGTCAGCGGGGTACCAACGACGGGAATCTGATCAAGGAACAATTTGCTATCTTCAACGTAGGGATCACCTACAGTACCCGCTGGTTCATCAAGCGGCAGTTCGATTAGTGATGCGTAGTTCAGGACGGTTCGGAACAGACGGAAAGTCGCGGCTGAGCTTTTCGGCCACCCGGACAGCCTGTGCCGTAGCGACGCTGTTTGCCGGCTTGCTAACCGCCTGTGAAAACGACCTTGCCAAAGTCAATACCATTTCTTCCAAACTGTTTGAGGTCTCGGTGGAAACCAGCCGGGGAATTAAAATCACCTACAGTGATTCGGCCAAGGTGAAAGCCGTCATGACCAGTCCGCTGCTATTGTCCTATCAGACCGAGGAACCTTACGACTTGATGCCCGAAGGGCTGCATGTGGAGTTTTATAACGATAGTCTGGAGGTGGAAAGCACGCTTACCTCAAAGTACGGGCGGCGCGACCTGAAGGCCAAGACCATGGAAGTGCGGGACAGCGTGGTGGTATTCAATGCCGATGGACGCAAATTGGAAACCGAACGCCTGGTGTGGGAAGAGGAAGGGGACCGGATTTATTCGGACCGGTTTGTAAAGATCACCGATGCAGACGGCTACGTGACCCAGGGTATCGGGCTGGAGACCAATTCCAAATTCAAACCCTACAAGATTTTGCAGTTTTCGGGTGAGCTTCCCTTTAAGAATACGCCTGCCGATTCGCTCTCGAGGCAGGATTCCGTTTCCGGCGGCGACTCCACCGTTGTCCCGGGAACCGCGCCGGAGGCTTCCAATTTAAGTCCTTGAAACTTGGGACTTGATTTTGTATCTTGCGCCCCTAAAAATTAGCAGCATAAGATTAAGTTATGATATTAAATACTTTACGTGAACGGGCTGGATACCTGCTTATTGGTTTTATCGGATTAGCCATCGTGGGCTTTCTGTTCAGCGATGCGGTTAGTTCGGGCGCGCCCTTCTGGGCGGAAGCCAGGAACCAGGTAGGAAAGATCGGCGGAGAGAAAATCTCCTACGAGGAATTCAGCACGCAGGTGGAGCAGGCGCGCCAGCAGATGATGGCTTCCACCGGTCAATCGTCAGTAAACCCGCAGATAACTTCATACGCCGTCCAACAGGTATGGCGGACCCTGCTTGAAAAATCCATCTATTCACGCGAACTGGATGCACTGGGAATTGCCACCGGGCCCGAAGAGCTGGCGCTGGCTTTGACCGGGGATAATCCGCATCCCATTGCCCGGCAGGCCTTTGCCAATCCGCAGACCGGACAATATTCCTCGGAAATGGCGCTGGATATTTACCGGAACCGGGCCATGATGCCGCTTCAGCAACAACAGCTGCTGCTGGATCTGGAACAACGCGTACGGCTTGCCAACTCGGTCGAAAAATACATCGACCTGGTTTCCGCCGGGGTGTATGTTACCACCCTGGAAATGGAGCGTATCCATGAGCAGAACGAAAAGACCGCCACCGTCTCCTTCGTGAAGCTGGATTATAATTCCGTTGCCGACACCGCGGTGAGCATTTCGGGCAAGGATCTTGAAAATTATTACAAGGAAAACCGGTACAGATACAAGCAGGACCAGGAACAACGTTCCTTTGACTACGTGTTATTCGACGTAGTGCCTTCGGCCGAAGATACCGCTTCCGCGCAGGAGGAGATCAACAGGCTGGCGGAGCAATTCCGTGATACAGCCAACGATTCGCTCTTCTACATGTCCAACTCCACCTCGAGAGCGCCGCTGGTATATCAGAAGGAAAACGAACTAAGCCCGGAACTGGCGGAGAACCTGTTCAATGCCGAACCGGGTACCGTTCACGGACCTTATTTTGAGAATGGCGCCTACAAAGTGGCGAAACTTCTCGACGCGGCTACCCGGCCCGATTCGGTACGGGCAAGCCATATTTTGCTGAGCGCCGTCACCTATCCCAATCCGGCGGAGCGCCGTCAGATGGCCGACAGCCTTCTGCAACGCGTCCGGTCCGGCCAATCCAGCTTCGGTTTTCTGGCCGGAGAGATCTCGGCCGACTCGCTCTCGGGCGCGCAGGGCGGTGACCTGGGATTCTTTGGGCCCGGCAACATGCCTGAGTTTGAAAAGGCAGCCTTCGAAGGGAAGGTGGGTGAGATCAAGATCGTAGAAACGCAATTCGGAACGCATCTATTGCAGATCAATCAGCAGCGCAATGCATCCCGCGCCGTTAAAATAGCCGTGATCGATAAGCCGCTGGAGCCTAGCCAGGCGACAACCCGGGCGGTGTATGCGCAGGCGAACGCCTTTGCCGGTTCCATTGGCGGAGACCTTCCTTTTGAGGAAGCCGCCCAGCAGGCCGGCCTGGTTACCCGGGTAGCGGAAAATGTGGGCCCCATCGATTTCTTTGTGCCCGGTCTGGCTGAGCCGCGGGAAGTGATCCGCTGGGCCTTCGACGCGAAACTGGGTGAGGTATCTCCGCTGTTCGACCTGAACGAACGTTACATTGTGGCCCGGCTCACCGAGATCCGTCCCGAGGGATATGCGCCGCTGGAACTGGTTCGTACCGAAGTAGAGCAGGAGGTGCGCCGCCTGAAAAAGGCCGAGGTGCTTTCCGGAAGGTTCAGGGAAGCTGCCCAGGGCGCTTCGAACCTGGACGCAGTTGCCCAGAAACTGGGCGATTCGACCCGGACCGCGCAGAACGTGATCTTCAGCAATCCCATGATGAGCGGCGCTGGATACGAACCTGCCCTGGTGGGCGCTGTTTTTGGTTCCGAGGCCGGCAAGGTAGGCGGACCGGTAACCGGCATGACCGGCGTGTTCGGCTATGCGGTTCAGCAGTTTACCGAACCTTCTCCCATTACCGATCCGGAAGCTACCAGGGAAACGATGAGCGAACAGTTCCGTCAGCAATACCTCAGCTTCCTGTTTGAAGCGCTCCAGGATAAAACCAAGATCATCGACAACCGGGCTAACTTCTATTAGCAGGTGGCCTTCAGAACCTGAATGCCTTTTTATTGTTAATAGTTAAAACGGAGAAAAATGGAAATTCAGGAAACTATTGTCAATCGCGTCGCAGCGAGCGGACTGATTACGATTGATCCTGCGACCTATTATCCTGAAGGGGAGCGTGTTATATATGATATCAAGGATAACCTTTTTCAGGGTCTGATCCTGCGGGAGAAGGACTTCCGGGCTTTCCTGAAGGAACATGATTTCAGCCTTTACGAGGGGAAATTCGTGGGGATCATCTGTTCCGCGGATGCCATTGTGCCTACCTGGGCCTATATGCTGCTGGCCTCCCACATGGAGCCTTATGCCAAAAAAGTGGTTTTCGGCGATTCCGACACATTGGAAACGGTACTTTACCTGGAAGCGCTCGATGCGGTCGACTTTGAACAGTTCAGGGATAAACGGGTGATAGTCAAGGGTTGTGCCGATGTTCCCGTGCCATCGGCCGGGTATGTGGAACTTACCAATCGTCTCCGGAAAGTGGCCCGCAGCATCATGTTCGGGGAAGCTTGTTCGACGGTTCCGGTTTATAAACGGAAATAACTGGTTTGTTTTTTGCAGTATCCGGGGAAGGACCATCATGGTAAGGGTATGAATCGAATCAGACGATACATTTTTTTTGCCTGCTTTATGCTGGCCATCCTGATCCAGCCCCGTGTCAGCGCTCACGCGCAATCCCGGGCAACGGCTCTCTCGGATATCCCCCAGCAAATCAATCCGCCTTTCCAGCCCGGAGAAAAGCTTCATTATAAGATCCGGTACGGCTTTATCAACGCGGCCGATGGAACACTGAGCGTGGAAAAGAGCGACAGGACCTTCCGGGGGCAGGAAGCGCTGCATCTGAAAGCGGAAGGAAAAACAATAAGCGCCGTGGCGCTATTTATGAAGGTGCGTAACAAATACGAATCCTTTGTGAGCACCAAAACGCTCATGCCGTTCCTGTTTACCGAGTCGGTTAAAGAAGGGAGCTATACCCGCGACAGCTATGTACGGTTCGACCGCGACAACAAAATCGTCAATACCAACAAGGGCACCTTTGATATCCATAAGAACGCGCTGGATGTACTTTCCACCTTTTATTACGCGCGCTCACTGGATGTTTCCGACCTGGACCCGGGTGAATCCATCCAGCTCTATTATTTTATCGACGACAAGGAATATTCGATGGTGATCAAATACCTTGGAAAGGAAACGATCAAAACCGACTTTGGCCGGATGGAATGTCTGAAATTTACCCCTTCCCTGATTGAAGGGCGGATTTTCCGGCGCGACAGCGATATGTTCCTTTGGATTACCAACGATGCCAACCGTATTCCCGTAAAAGCAAAAGTCGAGATCCTGGTGGGTTCACTTACGCTTGACCTGAAGGCATACGAAAACCTGAAGTATCCCATGGGTACTTCCATGGCAACCGCCGCAAAAAATCCGTAAATTGCGCCCATGCTGGAACATCAAGAAACGCTGATTCACGAAGACGTGATGAAGGAGGAATTTGTCTGCAATCTGAGCAAATGCCACGGTGCCTGCTGCGTGCAGGGGAATGCCGGAGCGCCGCTGGAAGAGGACGAACTAAAGCAACTGGAAGCCGTTTACCCCATCGTAAAGCCGTACCTAACCCGGAAAGGTATAGCCACCATTGAAAAGGAAGGCCTTTATGTTCGGGATTTCGAAGGCGACCAAACCACTCCCTGCGTTGACGGAGACAAAGAATGCGCATACACCATATTCGAAGCAGGACAAGCCAAATGCGGCATTGAAAAGGCGTGGCTTGATGGAAAGATCACTTTCCGGAAACCCATCTCCTGCCATCTCTATCCGATCCGGATCACAAAATATCCGGAATTCGATTTGCTCAACTACGACCG
>JAJUHF010000064.1 GCA_029268045.1 Anseongella ginsenosidimutans | reverse complement strand
TTTGAGTTCCGACATCATCAACTCCAGTTCCCGGCTTTCGAAAGAATAGTTGAGCCTTCCCTGAGACAGGGTCCAGGTGTAGTTCGATGCATCGGTTTGTTTGGGCTTCAACAGGAGCTGATTGTCTACATCCATCCACTTTATTTGCATCGTAAAGGATGCGTCCGGAACAGTTACCCGGATATTCAGACCCGTTTTTTGGTACTCCAGGTAATAGTCCCGGGTGGCTTTGATCAGCTGCGTGGCCGGCGTGAAGCTTAACTTTTTTGCAGCCGCGTCGAATTTCATCACCAGTTTATCCTTGTTCACAACCTCATCGACCGATTTAGGGAAGGGCTCAATCTGGAATTCGTATTCATTTCGATCCTTGCTGCAGAATACGCGCGGTTTCAGATTGAACACGGGATCCGCCGCGCCCTGGACGGTAATGGTTTTGCTGACCTCCGTTGCGCAAGCCACATGGGTAAGGCGCAGGGTTACCACAAAACTTGCCTCTTTTTCGTTGACCCGGTAGGTATGTGTGGGTGAAAACTCATCCGAGGTGGTTCCGTCGCCAAAATCCCAGATCACCTGCTTGTTCTCCTGAGGGAAATCCGGAAGGAACTGCAGGGTGAGGTCATCCAGTTTACGGGTCTTGAAGTCAATCTGAAGGGGCTCGGATATCATCAGATCAATGTGGGTACTGCGACCGTCAGGAAGGGCATAGGTAAGCGTATTGATACCCGGTTTGCTTTCCTTCGGGCTGAAATAAAATCCGTTTTCCCGCACCACGCCGCCGGCTGAGGCGGTTAACTCACCGCCCGGAGGAGACACGGTCACAGGATAGAGCCGTTCGTCGTCGTTGCAGAATTCGGTGGGCCGGATCGCAATGGAAAGAGTCTCCCGGGAGGGCTGTGGAAGCACATAGGATACGGGGGCGCAGTCCGAGCAGCAGCTATAAGGCAAATAAAAATCCGCGATGACCGTCTCTTCGGGTACCTGGAAAACCAAGGGATCTATTTGCTCTTCCTCTTCGGCCAGGCGCAAAAGCATTTCCCGGATCCGCGCTTGGGTTTCACTCCTCGCATCGGCCACTGCCTGCGAACCGCGTGCGGTGGCTCGCTTCCGGTCCGTGAGGCGGATGTTTTCCAACTCTTTCTCCAAGCGGTCCAGTGCCCGCTTCTTCGTTTCAACCTCCGCCACCGTTGAGCCAGCCGGATCCGAACCGGCCAGGCGGGAATCAGCCAGGGGAGAATCGGCCAGGTAAGAATCGGCACGGCCAAGTTCCTCCAGCGCTTTCCGCGATGAGCTTTCATGGTAAACCAGGACAAACGTACCGCCGCGGGGCACGCCCGCTTTATGTTCCAGTCCCGGATGAAGCCTGGCGTAATGCATCAGGTTATTCAGAATCCGCAACTGGCTGACCCGCCGCAGATATTCTGCCTTCAGGGCTTTCAGCCGATCGTCAATACAGATATGCAATAAGCCGTGGATCCGCGTAACCAAGGCGTAGAACCCGCTCCCGTGGAGCTCGGTCAGCAATTTCTGATAGTTATCGTTCCCCGGATCCAGCGCGTTCAGTGCGTCCCCCAACTGGGCCAGATCTGCTGCGGCGGCCATCAAATCCCGGTACCGAAGCTCAAAGGCAGTAACATCCACCCCATCGAGGCTTTGCCGGTGGACGGTTTCCATCAATCGTTCCACCGCGTGGATAAAATAGAATAGCGGGGCATACAAGGCATGCTCATTCACGGTGGGGGCGGCAGCCATTCCGGCCATGGATTTCTTGTTGAACACCTGCGTCCGCTCAAAATAAACCTGTTTGCTTACTGCTTCGAGGTAAGTCTCCCCCACGCTGCCCTGCTGAACGCCGCAACGGCTTCGGAGAAAATCGCCCACCTGGAAGGTTTCCTTCAACGCCGTCTTGGTGGTAAATTCCGCCCCGCTTCCCGCTGCCACCAACCGCTCGGTCTGATAGGGGATCCGGCCGGCTTGACACTGGAACTCGCCCACCTTGCAGCTCAATTCAGCCAGAATCACCCGGAAGGCCGATTCCAGGTCCTGGAAATGACATGCAGCATCCTCCCCGTTGAAGTATGCGCTGATGCGCGCGGTGGAAAGCGCCACCACCTCAAAAGGAAGGTTGAATTCTTCCCGCTGGCTGAGCAGGGTCTCCAGCGCCTGGCTGACCGGCTTGCCCACATGCCCTTCCACGCGGAAAAAGTTATACGGTTCGATGTCGTAAAGCAGCGGATCCCGAACGGTGTCGTAATCACTGTACTCCCCGGCATGATAGGACAAATTCCGATTGGCCAGACCCCGCCTGGTTTTCTCCCAGCTCCAGATCGGATATAATTTCAAGGGATCATAATAATAGGGAATGCAGCGATCAGACAAGGGTTTGTCCAGGTATTTGCTTGGCGTGATCTTCAACTGGGCGGCTGCGAGCGATCGAAGATCCGGTACCTGAAATGCTTCGGTGAGTTTTACCAGGCGCTCAAAAAGGAGTTGAACCTCCTCTCGCAGGGCTTGCTGCCCCTCGAAAAGCGGCGAATGGATAAAGTACTGCCGGTAATCCGATTTTCCAGGGTTTGGGGTGTCCTTGTTGGCCTCCCCCAGCTTCAAATGCAGCGGGAACAGTTCCCGTCCGGGGCAGCAGACCGCGTGCAGATCGAAAACCCTGTCTTCCAGCTCATGATAGGCTTTCACCATGTCGTCGATCCAATCGTAGAAATACTGGATAAAAAAGGGATTCGCCTTTTTAATGTATGAAAGCGTTTCGTCAAAGCGGTCGTACACCTGCTCAAACGGGTTGTGTTCCCGGTTGAGCAGGGGTTTACACCGTAGGAAGCATTCATGCAATGTTTTCGCAACGTGTTTCAGCGTATGCTCGTCTACCAGGCGTAAAAAAGAATCGAAGACCTCATCGGTATTGCTTAACTGGCGGGCAGGTACCTGAAAACGGCGAAGCCGCAGGTCCCCTCCGGACTGGCTTCCTTTGCCGAAAGGCGGGGCAGGAAGAAATCTTTCCAGATCGCCCTTCGGCACCAACAGGGTCCGCACCCGGAACTCGATCCGCTCTCCTTTGTCTTCGCAGTCAATTTCAACGCAGTTCTTCAGCGGCTTTTCCTTCATCTCCAACAGCAGGACCACCCCCTTGTCTTTCAGAAAACCGCCGGCATCTTTCAGCGGCTTCGGCTCATCCGCTACCAGGGACTCCTCGGCGCTGAGCAACTCCCACATCTGCCATTTTTCGTATACCGACTTGTATTGGGGCGAAAAGTATTCGGGAAGGGCATAGGGCCGCCAGTAGCTGCACACTTTGTGCGCCAGTTGGATCAGGTATCCTTCGGAAGTTACGCCGCAGCCCTTGCTGATCTCGATCCGGTCCACACCGGTTTTCAGCTCCAGACCGCATACAATCCCGATACCGATCAACCGGTTCCGGGTGAATCTTCCCTGTTGGTCCAGATAATTTACGGCCTGGTTCAGGTGTTCGGCTGTCAGTACCTGATCGGCTACAAAGACAGGATATGTGTTATGCTCATTCATCGCTGTTGGATTTTATGTATGTCCCCAGAATTGTATTATTCAATAGAACCGGATTGGAAGTACCCGTTTCGCAATCGTGTAGCTGGGCGATCGGATATTCACTATGCAATCCGGTCAGGATTTCAATCAGTTCATTGCTTGCGGCCCGAAGCCGGTCGCGCACCGAGGGGTCGGGCCGGATATCGGCTTCAAATTGGGCAAGTGCCTCCATCCATTCCTTATAGGCGCGCTCGAAAGTATTCAGCTGCGTATTGTTCACCCAGCAAATCTTGAGCATGCAATGGGCGGGTGCCTCGGTCCGGGCCATGGTTTCAAAATAGTCGCGGAATTCCACCGCCTTGAATCGTTCGTGCCAGTAGGGAAGAATGATGGATACCCGGAAAGAATACGGGTCTTCCTCTCCGCAGAACTGACAATCCTCTCCCAGGCATACCTGGAATAGTCTGTACACCTCTTCGGGAAGCGATCCGGGAATTTCGGGCGCTTCAAATCGCGGCCGGAGCAAAAGGTGCTCAACCAGGTGAAGGCCTTCCCCGGGGCATTCCTGCGACAGTTTGTCAATCGTATCCAGAATAACCGCATCGCGCGTGGCTGCATCCGCGAAAGACGTTCCGCTCACAGCCAGCACCTGTTCGTCGGCATTGACCAGCTCAAAAGCAAACTCCCCCGGAGCCTCACCCACCGGCCGATAGGCTTCCATGCGGGTTAGCAATTCCTGCAGCTGCGCGACGATTCCCGCGATCGCAGCAGGGCTGTCGTATTCCTGGCTGGATTTCAATCGCACCGTTCCCTCCTCATCCACTACCTGGAAAAAATACCGCTTGGGTGTGCCGGTGGTCTTTTGGATCTCGAGCCGGTTCAGGCAGAAAAGAAATCGCCGGCCAAAATCACGGATACCGGCCATGCGGGCAATCCGCTTTTCGAAACCCGAAACATTTTCCGTGTCCCAGGCCGGCTCCAGGTAATTGAACGCCTGGCCGCGCCGGCTGCTGATCACTGGATAGTCCGCAAGAAAGGCCAGTTTGTCTTTGATCAAGGTTGTGGTGTCCAGTTTTTCATAGTCTGTGGCGTTCCGGTAAGCGTATTGCATTAAAACGTACTCGTTGAAAGATTCGCTGAAACGTGCCAGAAGATGATCCAGAAAACGGTTTCGTCGCTCGGCAAACATACTGGGGGATTCCAACAAAAGGGACCGGACCTGTTTCACCTCATCCGGGTCGCCCGGAGTCGGGGGCTGGAATACCTGCCTTAAAAGGGTCGCGTCGCGGTAGAGCTCTTCGGCTCCATGGGTCGGGTCCAGGTACTGGCCAAAATAGGTCTGTCCTAGATCGGGATCCAGCGAGAAAAGTGATTTTGCATGGGCAAGCTGGGCAAGAAAATTGGCAAGCAATTGGTCGAAGAAGCGGAGATAGTTTTTCAGTTGCTTTGCCTGGGCTTTCCGTTCCGGGCTGGCCGATTCCGGAAGTCCTGCACGGCCGATCCCGTAGGTCATCGGGAATTCCTGTTCAATGGAGACGTATTCGTCCAGTGGGCGGAATGTGCCTTCCGGCAGGGGGAAGTCATCGGCCGAACCGCTTAACTTGTCCTGACTGGCCAAGCCGCGTAAGTACCGCAAGGTATCCAAGGTTTCATCCATGCGGGGTTTGAAAGGCAGCTTTCCTTTAAAGAAAAGAACTTTGGACCGCAGCACGGAAAGAGCCGGCTTGCACCCCGCATCCAGGGAAAGGCACCAGCGGGCTCCGGATTTTACCGGCTTCCCGTCCCGGCCGTACTGGGTAAGCAGGACATTTTTTACCGAGCGTACGCCCTCAATGTCCATGATGAAATTGATGATATCGGAAACCAGGATCCTGACCCGTGGCCGGGTTTGCTTCAGTTCGTCTGTTTTGATGAAGCCATGGGAAAGCACCGGCCCCTGGAATATATCGTGCGTGGGAATGCCCTGGTCCACCAGTTCTTTCAAGGTGTAAAACCGGACCCGGGGATCCAGGTAGTTCTCCAGTTCAAACAATACCCGCGCATACACTTCCTCCACGTCGGCTCCGGGTGCTACCTCAATATCGGCGCAGATAGCCACCTCGCGTATACACACCGTTTCCAGGGGCAGGAAATCCTCACACAAATTCCGGTTCCCATGCAAAACCGTCTTTGCCGAAAGCAGAATCCGGTGTATTCTTTGCAGCTTTTGCTGATACAGTCCGTATAGGGCGCCCAGTTGCGCGGGATTACCCAGCTGGTCAGTCACCTTGTTGGCAAGGTCGTCCGGCATTTTCTTCCCCGGGACGGCCACCTGGAATGTCAGTCTTTGCGTCGAACCTCCGTCGGAAACGTCCACGGAGACCTGCCATCGGTCTTTGAGCAGGCTGACCTCGGGATCGGAAAGACTTTCCACGGGCGCCTGCTGAAAGAAGAGATAATCCACCTCATCCCAGACGGGAAACAGCAGTTCGAATTGTATGCCCTGCAATTCTTCGTCCGGAAACTGATACAGCAGTTTTCCGTCATTCAGATTCCCGAATTCATCGGTTTCCTCCAGATCCAGCACCACCCGATAGAGGCCGCTTAACTCAATGGGGTGTTCGGTTTCCTCGTATGTCAGCTTATCTTCCTTGCAATGAGCATACAGCGGCACCTCCTGCGAAGGCTTCCCGGAAAGGTGCCTATTTTCGTCCCGGAAGGGATAAAGCCAGGCATTCCGGACCCCCTCGATATCGATCAGAAGCTTCCGGTAATCCTCCACCGTAAGCGGAGCCGAGGTCAGAATATCCTTCGCGCGGAAGAATGCCTGCGAGCGTTCGATGCGCCCGTCTTCTGCCGCCAGCAGGTCTTTCATATCAAAGGAAGTCCGGTAACCCAGTTCGGTCAGGGCGTAACAAAGCACTTCCAGTGTGGTAATGCCCGGATCGTGCGCATTGTAATCGGTCCATATTTTGCTGCCCAGTTCCTCGATGTACCGGAGGCCTGCCGATCGCAGGAACTGGAAATCCATCGCAGGATCCAGTTTCCTGGTCTTTTCAATGGACAATTCCAAATCAAGGGGTTGTTGTTCCTGAGTTAACATGTGCAAACGCTTTCGTTGATGATGTGTGGATAGACCGGATCGTCCGCTTTAACCGATACGATGACCGAACGGGACGAGCCTGCGATTGCTTCTTCCAGGTCATTGGACCGTTTTCCATCCACGATATGGTACATTTTCACGCAACTGAGGTAATCGACATACGGACGTTCCTCTATGAAGTTGATCAGCGCGCTTTTGGTTACCCGGGCACCGAATTCCAGGTCCCGCTGACGATCAAACGCCCAGGGTGCCAGGAATTGTTCCAACTCGGTACGCAGCTCCCGGGTATAAAAATCGATGTCTTCGCTGCGGTATTGAATGTTGAATTCCAGCTGCAATTCCTCAAAGACCGGATTGCAGACGACCAATTCCACATGAGGAGACGCAAGGTCGGAAAGAAATTTCCGGATGTCCTCCAGCAGACCCAGGCTGACACGGGGTCTCATCGGATCAAATGCCTGTTTCCGGTGCAGATCGGGCACCGGCACCACCAGCACGTGTCCCGGACTGAGTTCGTTATTTATCTGCGCGTGGCTGATACACTTTACCTTGTAAATTTCGGGGAACGCTTCCAGCACCAACCGTTCGTAATCCCACATGGATATCGCCCGCTGCTTATGGCGGAGCCGTTCGCTTATCCTTCGGTACCACGAGCTGTCGTCTTCCGGGGTCCGGCCTCCGAAAGAAGCGCCGGGTTGTTCCACTTTCTTGATTGCTGGGTTGCTAAGCAGTAATTTGCTGATGGTCCCCGGGGGCAGCGGTTCCTTGAACTGATTTCCGTCCCCGTGATAGTCGTAAAACCGGGCTATGGCCGCCTGGGCACGGATGGCGATCAGGCGGGGAAACCCAGCCGTATGCTGCGCCGCGCTTACTTTGATCCAATGAAGGGCTTCCCCCATTTCGGTTGCCGTGTCGGCAGCCTCCGATGGAATATTCAGTTTTACGATCCCTGATTTCAGCAACCCGCCGGTACCATCGGCAATGTCTTCCTTCCGGAAAGGACGCCATAGATTATCCCC
This sequence comes from Anseongella ginsenosidimutans, assembly GCA_029268045.1. Taxonomy (GTDB): domain Bacteria; phylum Bacteroidota; class Bacteroidia; order Sphingobacteriales; family Sphingobacteriaceae; genus Anseongella; species Anseongella ginsenosidimutans_A. Next base: position 7,142 of record JAJUHF010000064.1, on the reverse strand, counting down.
GTCCAGATAATGCCAGCTAACTTCCTGCCTGGTTGCCAGGGGATCGGCCGTACCTTCGGCCACCTGGAAAAGCAAGGAAAAGGTTTGGCCCGTCTGCAATTGATCCAGGCCGATGAACAGCGATCCTTCATCCGGGAACTGGGGCAGCAGATGGGGGCTCGCTCCGGCGCCGGCGTTCAGGGCGCTCTGCCCGAAAGGCATCAGGTGGAAAAAAGTCTTTTCCGCGCCGGCGGGTTCCAGACGGGTGCTGACCTCGTAATTCAGGCTGATCTCCCTCACCCGGGGCGTATAAGGCTCCGGCACCTCTCCTATTTCGACCGAAGTGGTTGTGTTCCCGTCTTTCGTCACCGAAACCACTTCAATGCTTTCGGCAAGCCGCTTGGCATAGTCGGCATGCCCGAATTCGCCGGTAAGAATCAGTTTCAGAAAGCCCCATTTGTCGGCCGGCGAATAGGGATTCCCTGGTCCGAAATCGATGTCCACTTCCAGCTGCGGAAACTGAAAGGACAGGGTGGTACTTTTCAGGGGGTATTTGCTTCCCATCTCGAAAAGCGGTTGGCTAAACGCGCTGACTTTTTTCCAGCGGGCATCTTCGAGGTAGTGGAGTTCCAGTGCGGGGTTTGTTTCCTGAAGTCCCTTCAGCACATCGTAGTTGTCCCATGTGAAGGACAGGCTGGCATTGACGGCCCCCTCCGGTTGCCTGGCTTTCATAAAAAACTCAGGGCAGGCCAACATGAAGGCGGCCCCCTTCCGGGGCGTCGATCCAAACAGATCGAAGGGTTTCGCCGGATCTAAAATTCCTTCGTCATTCTCGATAAGCAGGCTTTTATACCCTGCTACGGAGACCTTGAGTGTAATGGAAGCCGTACGGAGATCCCATAGATCTTCCGGCGCGGTTCCGTCCGCCAGTGTGAACAACGCGATGGGCAAGGATTGTTCGAATGCATGGCCATGCACCTCCGCCGACCAAGGCGCCAAGGCGGGATCGCCGCCGTCCAGGGTCAGCTCAACGGAAAAAGACTTCCGGTCGGCAGCGACGGTGGTCTTGCGTGCTTCAGGCGAAATTTCAAACCAATCTTTTTCCGCACTCAGGCGGATGGAAAACAAGCTATTCAGCGTTGCGGCATCGGTTTGAACCGTTTGTTCCGGAGGAACCCGAAAGGTAAAGGTAATCAGCCGGTTCCCTTCGCGGAGATACAGGTAGTCCGATGCAATCGCAAATCCGGCTCTGCCCGCCTCCCGGCCGGACGCACCAAAGGGCATCCAGCTTTGATCCGCATGGGGTATCGGAGCGCCCTGGCCATCTTCCGAATTGGCGATCGGCCCGGCCGAGATCCTCCGGGTTAGCTTTTCAGCGTCCCGGCTGACAAAAATATTCTTAAGCGCCTGCACCCGCCCTTTTCCAAGAACCGTCCGCTCCGTAAGACGGTAAAATATTTCTTTTCCATCCCGATCCTTCCCCCCTTTGAATACGGTGCCCTCTTCCAGCAGCACCCCGGGTCCGGCTGTTTTGGCGAGCTCAAACAAAAGGTGGACCTGGTCCGGCTCGGAGGCTTTCTTTTCCAGCTTTAATACATCGCGGTAATAAAGATCCAGATGCTTCCCCGTGAAGGTATTGAGACTGTCCTGGCTCTGTTTGAATAGTTTGATGAATGCAAGAAAAAGCGCATAATGCGGGCTGTGCGCAGGAAACCGGGAGAGGGTATGGCCAAGATAAGCCGGCGCCGCATGCACCACGCGGGCAAGTAGCTTCAGGTATTGCTCAGTTATTCCGGTAAACAGGTTATGCGTACAGGTATTCTTGATCTTCAGGCCGGCTGTGCTCCCGTTAAAGTCGGCCTGGAATACAGGCAAGGCGGCCTTGGTCCAGATGGTGGAAAGCCCGGCCGAATGAAATTCCTGGGAAAGGATCAGATGCGGAGGAGGATCGCTGAAACGAAACGTTCCCCCGGGGTCAATCAGCCCGTGGCTGACGGCCTCTTCAAAATAAGCCGAGAGCCGGTTGAAATACTCCGGCAGACCCGAATGCACCATATTCCCCACCACCTCGCGGAACTCGAAATCTTCCGGAAGCGAACGATAGTAGTGATCGAGCAGGGAGGTGATTGAAAAACACAGGTCGAAGATGGTTTTGAAATATTTTTTCAGCTCTGCTTCCTGGTCCGCCTCGGTTGCGGCAAGCTGCCCGTATATTTTTTTCACGTAGCTTAGGTAAGCCTGTATATCCAGCCTGGAAATGGCAGCCAGGGTAACCGACACATCCATTAGCATAAACGGAGTCCAATCGCCCTCCTCCTGATTGTGGCGGTTGTAATAGCTAAGCTGAGCCGCGTAGTTCTTCGCAAATAGGATCAGATCGGCCTGATCACGCTCGTCTACTTTGGCGAAGTCCGGCCACAAAGCGTCCAGCACCCGCTGGGCCTGGTTTACGCCGGGACGTCTGAGGGGGTGGATATTTTTGCAGGACTGGCTCATTTAACTTCGCTCCCTTCGTTTTTGTAAAATGGAAACACATAGTTTGCCCGCGAATTCGTGCGTTTTACCGTGTAGTCGATTATGATCAGGATGCGGCCCTCCGATTCGGAAGAATCATCCAGGGTAATGTTATTCAGCCTGATGCGGGGTTCATGAAACAGAATAGCGGTTTTGATCAGGTCTTTGATATAGGCCTTGAATGTCGTGGTCAAGGATTCAAAAACCAGTTCGTCCAGATTGCAGCCGTAAGAAGGAAGCATCACCCGCTCGCCGGGCCGGGTGCTCAGTAAAACAGAAAGACTGCTTTCAATATCGGCGCGGTCGCTTAACATGACCGTCTCCCCGCTGATGTTGTCAAAAGAAGGCGGGAAACTCCAACCGGTTCCGAGAAATGAATTAGACATTTTGATTGCTTTTCATCATTGTTTTGACCTTTATCCACCAATGAGCACCGTAGCGCAGCCGGCCACAATGCTCCCGCCATGCGCGGTCGTATCGCCCATGCGTGCCGCCGGTTTGCCGCCAATCAGCACCGTGGACGAACCGCTGGCAATGGTATCGGGCGGACCCGAACAAACGCACATATCGCCCAGGGTGGCTGCCGGAAGACCGCCGATCAATACCGTGACCGTCCCCGGCGGAAGGACCGGCCCGCCCACATGCGGAACACCTCCCGGATTGACCAGGGGACAGACGTGCATATCGGTTATTCTTGCTGCGAGTGACATCTCTAGTTTATTTTTACCAGACCTCCTTTGATTTCGGTCATTCCAGTCCCGTTGATCTTCACCGAAGCGCTCTTGAACTCCGCGCTCCCCCCGGCGGCTTTTATCTCAGAGGCGCCGGCCGATACACTGAATTGGGAGGAAGGATTGAGTACGATATTGGTCGCCTCCAGCTGAATGTCGGTAGCCGCCTTCAGGTTTATTGAAGAGGCGCTTTCCACGGTAATGCCCCCCGATTCCAGCTGAACCGAATTACCGTGCTCGTCTTCCATCCGCAGGACCGACGCGTGGTCATCTACCAGAATGCGTTTCCCCGCGGGGGTTTCCAGCGTGAAGGATTTGTCTTCGTCGTGAAAGATCATTTTTATTCCCTCCCGACTTACATACCCTTTTTCCGGATTCGAATTGGCCGCGGTAAACGGTGGGGGGAGTGCGCTGCTGTGCAGCATGCCCAATATCACCGGATGGTCGGGATCGTTATGGAGGAAGCCCACAATCACCTCATCGCCGATTTCCGGCCTGAAAAATGTACCCCGACCGTTACCCGCATCCAGGGTGCCTATACGCATCCAAAGTCCCTCCTGCGCGGAATTGACCAGGGGCAGGCAGACTTTTACCCGGTGTTCTCCCGCCGGATCTTCCAGATCGGTGACAATACCGGTTTGCAGGCCTTGTACCGAGGGAAACCAGCCCGATTGGGCCGATAAATGTCCGGGATTGACCCGTTCACTGAACCATTCGGCGGGCATCCCAAAATGAACCGTGGTGTGCCAGTTGCCTTCCGCGTACTCCTGCCGGACCGACCGTACGAATACCGGGCCGGTAAACCGCTCTCCCACACCGTGAATGGCAATGAAGTCCCCGGGTTTGACGTTCCGGAAGCCCTGGAAGCGGACATGCCCCTTGATTTTGGAAAGCCGGCTTTTGAGCATCCGCGCGTTTGCCCATTCCTTTAACAAAGCCGGATCCGCTTTTCCGGCACCAAGAAGCAGGTATTCCTCCAGATTAACCACCGATGCGAGTGTATCGGGATCCAGGTTGCCGGCCTGGGGAACACCCGGATCATCGGCCGTGTCTTCAGCCACTTCCTGATTACTGGGATCCCATGATCGCGCCTTTACCGTCGAAAATTGCTGCCTGGAATCTATTTCAGCCTGAAAATCAATGATCGTGGCCCCGAATAACAGATCCAGAACCGCCGGAGCGGATAGATCGGGCTTTTTAATGCTAATTTTCCCATCCTCGACCAGGCAGATCCTGCCCGCACGGTCTATCCGGGAAAGAATGAAGTCCCAATCGCTCGTATTGAACTGGACCGCCTCCGGAAAACGCACCTCGGTAGGCTGAATTTCACTGTCAAGTCCGTATTCGGCCAGAATCGATTCGGCGATGTCCGCGTCGGTCACCTCTTCGAAATGCCTGTTTTTTCTGCCGATGGTCAGCTTCACGGCCGGGTCACGGCATTCGATCAGCAAGTCGGCTTTATGGGAAGTGATCCGGCTGGAGTGCGATACAATGATCCCTTTGAAAATGCGGTTGTTATCGTTCCGGTAGCCGATGCGGATCTCCATTTCGTTCCCTGGCACCAGGTGTTCCTCATTGCTCAGGGGGAAATCCTGCAGGGCGGGGTCTCCGTCGCCAATCCGGATCCGGGCAAAGGGCACCCGGTTTACTTCTTTCCTGACGTCAATTGAAAGTACGGGAACGGTCCGGGACAGCTCCTGTCCGTTGATCAGCAGGGCATAGGTAACCAGGTCTGCGTTTTCTGTATGTGGTATGGTTCTGGATGCGGGCATGGTGTTTTACATTACAGCATTCGTGTTATTTCAGCGGGGGAAACTGAAGCGTTGTACCCGCCTTGATTTTTCGGAAGCCGGTCAGGCCGTTGGCCCGGGCCACGTCCAGGTAATACGCGGGGCTATCGTAAATCTTGTGGGCCATCAGATCCAGGCGGTCGCTTCCGGTAAAAACCCGCTCGTGCGTCATATCGGGCGAAGCGGCATCTTCCATCAGGACCCGGTGCTCGGGATTCACCCATTCCTTCATACTCAGGCTGGCGATCACGCGCAGGGGTGTTCCGTCGGGTTTGAATAATTTGTACTGCAGGTCGAGCGATTCCAGGGTTCCCCGGAATACGGTTTCTCCCCAGGTAATAACCAGGTAAGGGTTGCGGTGGATCTCCCCGTGGTAATCCAAAACCAGCGCTTTCAATTTTTTTACCTCCTCGGCCACGTTCACCGGTTCGGTCTTTCCGATCAGCGAGAAGTCCAGCGCGGACGCGTCCTTGATCGCGCCCGTGCCGTCTATCAGGATCTCAAAATCCCAGGTATTCGGTGTCTGGCGGAAATACTTTAAGGGGCTTCCGCTGGCACCGGCATTCTCGTCTTCGGCCAATTCCAGCTGGTATTTGTAGCTATAGGAAGAAGGATTGACCCGGAATGTATAGGGCTCCCCTACGGGCGTACTGCAGCTTGAGTCGGTGTACGCCTTGATCAGCATTTTTTCCAGTTGACCCAATGGTATCATCAGCGCTCTTTTTTATCGTCAAGCAGTTGGAGAATCTTTTCAATACACTCCTTTACGAGCTCTTTTTTCAGCTTGTCCCGCTCATTCCTGGCGCCCAAGCCGTTCCATGCCGGCGGACGGCTCTGCCGGGCCGCTACCACGGCCTTGATGTGTAATTCTTTTATTTCGATGGGCATACGACCTGAATTTTTAAATGCTTCCGGAAATCTGGATACCCGCGGTCATGGCCGCCGATAAATTCAGAATATTAAAATAATTATAGCTCAGTACGAGTGTTTCAATGGCCACCTGACTCTCTTCGGCATTCAGATTGCTGAACTCGACTGATTTCGGGATCGCGTTTACCACGTACCAGGACTGAACCGGCACGTGCTGATCATTCAGAAGCGAAACCAGCAGGTTGGTCGGCTGAAACTCAAAGTGCTGAACCGCGTTGATGCACCAGGCCATGATCCCCGAAGGGAGCTCAAACATCCCTCTTTTCAGGGTCAGATCCGTGTAGGTGGTTTTTACCGGCAGCTGATGTTCGAAGCGGTTCTGACCGCCTTCCCGATAGGTTTCCATCTCCATATTCACCGTCAGTCCGCTCACCTCCTGGAAGCGAAGATCATGGGGCAATTGCGGAAAGAGTTCGAACGCTACCACGAAATGGTAAGCGGTTAACGGATAGGTACCTGGAAGAGCCATGCTTATTCGTTTTGAATGGTAAGGCCTTCATGAGCCAACTCCAGGCTCTCCAGGGCCACTTCGTTGCCGTCGGCGCTCAGGTCGGTCGGGGTGATCTTAAGCGGCCAGGCATTCTTGACCTTCCAGACAACTACCGGTTCGTGATTCTCGTTGAGCAGGCTGATGGTCAGATCCCTGCGCTCAATCTGGTTCATATTCACCGTGTTGAACCACTCGTAAAACTCGTTGTCGCCTGCAAAGGTGCCGCGTTTCAAGGTGATGTTGCTGAACGTCCGCTGGCCGGGCATTTTGATCTTGGAAAACTCGGGACTTGCCCCGTCGCGGTATTCGATGACTTCGGTGGAAATATCCAGGCCGGTGACTTCGGTAAAACCGATCTTGCTGCCACCCCACTCTACCTGAAAATGAAATTTTGGAATTGGATAAGTTGCCATTATTTTAAAGTTTAAGTGTTACAATTGTCAGGATTCCTGCATTTTATGGCTGAAGCGCAGGATGATGAACTCAGCCGGGCGGACCACCGCCATGCCAATCTCCACGATCATCCGGCCCTCCAGAATGTCCTGGGCCGTCATGGTCTGACCCAGTCCCACCCGGACATAAAAGGCGTGTTCGGGTTTGGCGCCCGCCAGCGCCCCTGCCCGCCATTGCAGGGTCAGGAAGTTTTCGATCATCGCCCGCACCTTCACCCAGGTATTGGCGTCGTTGGGTTCGAACACAAAGGGCTCG
>JAJUHF010000063.1 GCA_029268045.1 Anseongella ginsenosidimutans | reverse complement strand
CGGAAGCCGCAATTTTTTCTACTTTTAACGCGCATTGCAAATTGCTGCACACCTGATGCCGATCCTGAACAATAAAAAGACAATCCGGGCCTGGGCCATGTACGATTGGGCAAATTCAGCCTACAATCTGGTAATCACCTCCACCATTTTTCCCGCTTACTACGTGGCCGTGACCTCGGCGCACGGTTCGGATAAAGTGAGCTTTTTTGGCAGGGAATTCGTCAATACGGCCCTATCGAATTACGCGTTGGCCGTAGCTTATTTCGTGGTAGCGCTCATTACGCCTATTCTGACTGCCACGGCGGATTACCGCGGCAACAAGCGGATCTTCCTGATGCTGTTTACCTGCCTGGGCGCGCTGTCCTGCGCGGGCCTTTTTTATTTTACCGCCGATACGCTGGAGCTGGGGATCCTGTGTTTCGGGATGGCTGCCATCGGCTATTGTGGCGGGGTGGTTTTCAGCAATTCCTATCTCCCGGAAATCGCCACGAAGGATCAACAGGACCGGGTAAGCGCCAAAGGGTACGCTTACGGCTACATCGGCAGCGTCCTGCTGCAGATCATCTGTTTTGTGTTTGTGCTCAAGCCCGATTGGTTCGGTATTACCGACGCCGGTTTCCCCGCGCGCCTTTCCTTTCTTCTGGTTGGCCTCTGGTGGGCTGGATTCGCCATCATCCCCTTCGCCGTTTTGCCCAAGGGAAGCCCCAATTACCGGAAGTTGGATAAAAAGAAGGTGCAGAGCGGCTTTGAAGAATTGGCAAAGGTCTGGAAACAGGTGCGGAAACACCCCTTCCTTCTCTATTATTTGCCCGCTTTCTTTTTCTACTCCATGGGGGTGCAGACGGTGATGCTGGTGGCGGCCGCCTTCGGCGAAAAGGAGTTGAACCTGGGAATGGAGAAACTGATCGGCACCATTCTGGCCATCCAGTTGGTTGCCATTCCGGGCGCCTACCTGATCTCCGGCGCCGGACGGCGTTTGGGCAACGTGCCCGTCCTGATGGGCGTGGTCCTGATCTGGATCGGCGTGTGTCTTTCGGCCTATTTTATTTCAAACGAATATCAGTTTTATCTGCTGGCGGTCGTGGTGGGGCTCATCATGGGTGGGATCCAATCGCTTTCCCGGTCCACTTACTCCAAGTTTCTGCCTGAAAATACCCCTGACAGCGCTTCTTTCTTCGGTTTTTACGATGTTACCGAAAAGCTGGCGATCGTAGCCGGGCTTTTCAGTTTCGGAATGGTGGAAGAAATTACAGGAAATATGCGTATTTCCACACTTATCCTGGGTTCTTATTTTATATTTGGCTTGGTGCTGTTGACCAGTCTTGCGGGCGTGTTACGCAAAAGCCGGCATCTGCGTGCCGATTTACCAGAAAATTGAGGTTATCGTAAATATGAAAGTAGAGTTATTCATTCCCTGTTTCATTGATCAATGTTTTCCCGATACGGCGATGAACACGGTGAAAGTGTTGAAGAAACTGGGATGTGAGGTGATTTATAATCCCCAACAAACCTGCTGCGGACAGCCGGCGTTCAATTCGGGATTCTGGGACGAAGCCAAAGAAGTAGGTCAGAAGTTTTTGAACGATTTTTCAGAGGAGCACTACATTGTCAGTCCTTCGGCCTCCTGCACCGGAATGATCAAAAATTATTACACGGATCTTTTCCTGAATTCGGCGGCCCATAACAAATGCCGCGCGGTTCAGCAGCACATGCATGAACTCTCCGATTTTATTGTGAATGTCCTGAAGAAGGAAAATGTGGGGGCCGCGCTGAAGGGGCGGGCGGTCTATCATTCGTCCTGCGCTTCCCTGCGCGAATGCAAGATCAAAGAGGAACCGCTCCGGCTCCTCAGCCAGGTGGAAGGACTGGAACTGGTGGACCTTCCTCATGCCGACACCTGCTGCGGGTTTGGCGGGACCTTCGCCGTCAAGTTCGAGGCAATTTCCGCGGCCATGGCGGAACAGAAGATAGAAAATGTCATGAACTGCGAGGTGGAGTACATTGTTTCAACCGACGTCTCGTGTTTGCTGCACCTTCAGGGATACATCGACAAACACCACCTTCCGCTGAAAACCCTGCACATCGCCGATGTGCTGGCTACCGGGAGCTAGTCCGGTTCGCCGGCAGGCGCGATCCCGTTCGGGAGGCGGTTCAGAAATCCGGTTCAAAGTGCAGCCCGGGTTTTAGTCCGGTCTTTTCTGCCGCAGATTGAACACCGTTCCCGCCGGATCGGTGATCCAGTGCATGTTTTGGGGAAGCGCTTCCAGTTCATCGCAGGTGTTTACTCCCCGGGTTTCCAGGTACGCTTTGGCTTCCTCCACGTCGGGCGCAATCAGTTGCAGCCAGACTTCCGATTGGGCGTAATTGTCCACGCAGTCCAGCCACACCACGTTGTGGCCGAATGTAACCCGATGGGTGCGGGACACGGTAGGGTGGTCCATGGGTTTTTCCTCCACCTCCAGTTTCAGAATATCCCGGTAAAAAGCAACCGTTTGCTCGTACTGTCGTTTCGGGATTTTGATGGCGATGTTCAGGCCTGCTTCGAATGGGATTTTCATATGTTAATCTATTATTGGGTATCAAATTAGCTCGGTTAAAGAGATGCTTCCTGCCGCTCCGTAGCGCTTCTTAGTGTAAAAAATACAGTATAATTAACCAAAACTGCGCATATTTAATCAACTGCCTCCTGAAAACTTTGCATTTCTCCAAATAGTCGTTAATTTTAGAGTCTTCATATAGCCGTTGCGGCAGATGGAAAACGATTTTTATTAGTAATAAATTAAGCATGAAAAGAAAACTTCGAATGGGAATGATCGGCGGTGGGAAAGACGCGTTTATCGGCGCGGTGCATCGCCTGGCATTGAATATGGACGGTCTGATCGAGTTGAAGGCCGGCGCACTTAGTATTGACCCTCAGATTGCCCGGGAATCCGGTGAAATGCTGTTTCTGGAGCCTTCGCGCATATACACCGATTACCGGACCATGCTCGAGGAAGAGGCCAAGAAGCCCGCTGAGGAGCGGCTTGACTTTGTTTCCATCGTAACTCCGAATTTCGTGCATTTTGATCCCGCAATGCTTGCCCTGGAAAAAGGTTTTCATGTGGTGGTGGAAAAGCCGATGACCTTTACCTTGGAGGAGGCAAAAAAATTGCAGGCGAAAGTCGAAGAAACCGGCTTGACTTTATTACTTACACATACCTACACGGGATATCCCATGGTAAAGCAGGCCCGGAAGTTGGTGAGTGACGGCGCCTTGGGTAAGATCCGCAAAGTATGGGTTGAATACCCGCAGGGATGGCTGAGCAAGCTGACCGAACGGGAAGGCAATGCGCAGGCCGCCTGGCGGACCGATCCGAAGAAATCCGGAAAAAGCGGCGCCATGGGCGATATTGGCACGCATGCCGCCAACCTGGCTGAATACATCTCGGGCTTGAAGATCAGCCAAATATGCGCCGATTTGCATACCATGGTCGATGGCCGCATGCTGGACGATGACGGCGCGGTGCTGCTTCGTTTTGATAACGGTGCCGCCGGTGTGCTGATGGCCTCCCAGGTTGCTGCAGGGGAAGAGAACGCATTGAAGATCCGCGTGTACGGGGAGCAGGGCGGGCTTGAATGGGCCCAGCACGAGCCGAATACGCTGATTGTACGTTGGCTGGACAAACCCGCCGAAATCTGGCGTGCCGGAACCGGTTACCTGGCAGCGGAAGCTTCCTCCAACTGCAGAACCCCGGCCGGTCACCCCGAGGGCTACCTGGAAGCATTTGCCAACCTGTACCGGAATTTTGCCCAGACCATTGCCGCGAAGATCGACGGCGTGGAGCCGCCCGCCACCGCATTGGATTTCCCAAGTGCAGCCGATGGGGTGCGTGGAATGCTGTTTATTGACAAAGTAGTGGAATCCTCTGCAAGTGAGCAGAAGTGGACAAAATTTGAATAGTATATATGAAAACGATCAAAGGACCCGCGATTTTCCTTGCCCAGTTCATGGACGACAAGGAGCCGTTCAATAGTCTGAAGAATATCTGCAACTGGCTGGGTGGATTGGGGTATAAAGGGGTGCAGGTGCCCACTTGGGATCCCCGTTGCATTGACCTGGCCAAAGCGGCCGAAAGCAAAGATTACGCCGACGAGGTAAAAGGCATTGTAGCCGAAGCCGGCATGGAGATCACCGAGCTTTCAACCCACCTTCAGGGGCAATTGGTAGCGGTTCATCCGGCATACGATGAGCTGTTTGACGGATTTGCCCCGGCCGAATACCATAAAAATCCCAAAGCCCGCACGGAATGGGCGGTGAACCAGCTGAAACTGGCCGCCAAAGCAAGCAGGAACTTGGGCCTGAAAGCCTGCGCCAGCTTCTCGGGCGCCCTGATGTGGCATACGGTTTATCCCTGGCCGCAACGGCCGGGCGGACTCGTACAGGCAGGATTTAAAGAGCTCGCTAACCGCTGGGTGCCTATTTTCGATGTATTTGAGGAGAACGGGGTGGACGTTTGTTTTGAACTCCATCCGGGTGAGGATCTGCACGATGGGATCACGTTCGAGCGTTTCCTGGAGGCGGCGGGGAACCACAAACGGGCAAATATCTTGTACGACCCCAGCCACTTTGTGTTGCAGCAGCTCGATTACCTGCAGTTCATCGATTTTTATCACGAACGCATCCGGATGTTCCATGTGAAGGACGCCGAATTCAACCCCACCGGCAAGTCCGGCGTTTACGGGGGATACCAGGACTGGATTGACCGTCCGGGACGGTTCCGCTCATTAGGCGACGGCCAGGTGGATTTTGGAGGCATCTTTTCAAAACTTTCCCAGTACGACTTTGACGGCTGGGCGGTGATTGAATGGGAATGCTGCATCAAGGATCCCGTTCAGGGTGCCACCGAAGGTGTTCAGTTTGTGAACGATCACATCATCAAGGTCACGGAAAAAACCTTCGATGACTTTGCCGGAAGCGGACCCGACGAGGCGCTAAACCGGCGCGTGCTTGGAATCTAAGGACTAACGCGAATGATACATAGCAGAAAAACACCGATTGCATACGTCGCGGCGATGGCGATGCTGGCCTGGGGCTGTACCGGCCAGAGTTCGAAAGAAAGTACCGAAAGCGATACCACCATGGAGGAGTCCACAGCGAATGACGGGCAAAACCAACTAACCGACCAGGAGAAGGCCGAAGGATGGGTTCTTCTGTTTGACGGGAAAACCACCCAGGGCTGGAAAGGTTACAACCGGGACGATGTACCGGTTGCCTGGGTCGTGGAGGATGGCGCGCTCACCCTGGATACCGCGAAACTGGGGTCCGGTGGAGGAGACATCCTAACCGCCGGCATTTACGAAAATTTCGAACTCCGGCTGGAATGGAAAATCTCCCCCAACGGCAACAGCGGCATCATTTATAATGTCGTGGAAGGGGAGCATCCGGCCACCTACCATACCGGTCCGGAAATGCAGGTATTGGATAACGACGGACACCCCGACGGCAAGATCGAAAAGCACCGTGCCGGCGATTTGTACGATCTGGTCAAAAGCAGCGAGGAGCCCGTTAAACCCGTTGGTCAATGGAATCAGGTACGGCTTGTGCAGCAGGACGGAAAGATCGAACATTGGCTGAACGGCGTAAAGGTTGTCGAGGCCGATATGAATTCCCAGGAGTGGAAAGAATTGGTTGCGGGAAGCAAATTCAATTCAATGCCTGATTTCGGCAAGTCGAAAAAGGGACACATCGCCCTGCAGGACCATGGGGATAAAGTGTGGTACCGCAATATAAAAATTAAAGAACGCTGACCTAAAACCCCGTCGGTATGGAACGTCGTCATGTAAGCGCTTGCCTTTGCCTCGTCTTTTTGCTGGGCATTGCGTTCACCTTGCCTGCAAAAGGACAGGATGCCAAACTATTGGTTTTTTCAAAGACAGCCGGATTCCGGCATAACTCCATACCGGCGGGAATTAAAGCCCTTGAAAAGCTTGGCCGCGAACAGGGCTTTGTCATTACCGCCACCGAAGACGCGGGCCTTTTTACCGATCAGGGCCTGGCCCCATACCAGGCCGTTGTGTTTCTGAACACCACGGGCGATGTGCTCAACAACGAGCAGCAGGCTGCTTTCGAACGCTTTATCCGGTCGGGAAAAGGTTTTGTGGGCATCCACGCGGCTACCGATACGGAATACGAATGGCCCTGGTACGGGAGGCTCGTGGGCGCTTATTTCAAAAGCCATCCACCCACGGTGGAAGGGAAACTCACCGTGGTAAACAAAAACCATCCCTCAACCAAGGGGCTTCCGGACACCTTCCGGTTTGAAGACGAGTGGTACGATTACCGCGAAAATCCTTCGCCGGAAAAGGTGAACATCCTGATCACCATCGACCAGACCAGCTACGACCACGACAGCAACAAAAACCATCCGATTTCCTGGTGCCATGAATTCGATGGAGGAAGGGCCTTTTATACCTTGTTGGGGCATCGGCCGGAGTCTTTTTCGGAACCGCTTATGCTGAAGCATCTTGCCGGGGGAATCCGGTATGTACTTGATCAATGAATCTGATGCACCAAGCTAAGGGTGCTTAATTATAGAAAATGAGAGCATTAAACATTATTCTGGGTGTTTTATTCGTCCTTTGCGCCGCATTGCAATACAACGACGCCGATCCGCATATCTGGATCCCAATTTATGGCTACGCCGCCGTCGTCTGTTTCATGGCGGCAGCCAAACGGTATAACAAGTGGATGATCCTGGTGGGTGCCGTGGCGTACTTCATCTACATGCTCAACTTCGTTCCCGGTGTGGAGTCGTGGTTTTTCGAGCACGGCGGCGAGAACATTGCGCAGTCCATGAAGGCAACCAAGCCCTGGATTGAGGAAACCCGGGAATTCTTCGGCTTGTTAATTCTGGTAGGGGTATTTGTGTTTCAATATTTCTGCATGCGCCGGTATTCAGCCGGACGTTAAGTTGTTCTTTCCATGGAAATCAATAGAGACGAACTAAAAGCACAGTTCAGTATTCTGATCGGACAGAGTGTGGATGAAAAGGTTTTATCCGGTTTCGAGGTAAAACTAAAGGAGGCCGTTGAAACGCCTGCGAAATTGAAATTCAACCTGCTTTTCAGCAGCATACCCCGCCAGGTGGGCAGGAATACCGTGCACGTACCGGCTGAGCAGCTGTCCGTACTGCAGGACTGCCGGAAAGGGTTTGACCCCTCCGGGTGGACCGTGGACCGGCTCTGTCGTGTTCAGCTACTGCTCCATCTGGATCCCGCGATCGGGAAGGAGGAATACCTTGCGCGCGTTGAAGAACTGTTCAGTGTAGCGGAAGTCAACGAGCAGGTAGCGCTTTATTCCGCCTTGCCCCTGTATCATTTTCCGGAGGAATTCCGCTTCCGGACTACCGAGGGCATCCGTACCAACATGACCAGCGTATTCGATGCCGTGGCCTTGAATAATCCCTATCCGTTTGACTACCTGGAGGAAGCCGCCTGGAACCAAATGGTACTGAAAGCGTTGTTTATGCAACGGCCGGTGTACCGTATTTACGGAATAGACCAGCGGGCGAACCAGGCCCTGGCACGGATCCTTTCGGATTACGCGCACGAACGGTGGGCTGCCGGACGCGCGGTAAGTCCCGAGTTGTGGCGATGCGTCGGACCCTTTATTGACGAAAAGCTGTTTGAGGACATCAACCGATTGCTGAAGGGCAACGATCCGTTTAAAGAGGAAGCCGCCGTGCTGGCATGCTATGACAGCGATTTTGCGGGAGCAAAGCAGGTGCTGGCCGATCGCCCGCGGCTTGCTGAGATGGCCCGTTCGGGGGAATTGAACTGGAACGCGCTGGGAAAAGATTACGAAAAGGAATTATAGGTATTTGTAAGTAATAAGGTTATGAAATTTATTGATCCGCATGTGCACATGGTCTCCCGGACTACCGATGACTACGAAGCCATGCAAAAAGCCGGGGTGGTAGCTGTGATTGAACCGGCATTCTGGTTAGGCCAGCCAAGGACGGCTGCAGGAAGCTTTAAGGACTACTATAGTTCACTTGTGGGCTGGGAGCGCTTCCGGGCGTCGCAGTTTGGCATCAAGCACTATTGCACCATCGGACTGAATTCAAAGGAAGCAAACAATGAGCCACTGGCCGAACAGGTTATGGATCTGCTTCCGCTCTATATCTTCAAGGAAGGCGTGGTAGGAATCGGGGAGATCGGTTACGACGACCAGACTGCGGCCGAAGACAAGTATTTCCGGGCCCAGATTGAGCTGGCCAGGGAAGCGGGTCTGCCCATTCAGATCCACACGCCGCACCGCGACAAGAAAAAAGGCACCATCCGCAGCATGGACGTCTGCGAGGAACACGGCGTGGATCCCTCGACGGTGATCGTGGATCACAATAATGAAGAAACCGTGGAGGAAGTACTGAATCGCGGTTACTGGACGGCTTTCACCATTTACCCCAACACAAAAATGGGTAACGAGCGGATGGTTGAGATTGTCCGGCAATACGGTGCCGAACGCATCATGATCAACAGTGCGGCCGACTGGGGAGTGAGCGATCCGTTGTCCGTTCCCAAAACCGCCGCCCTCATGCTGGAAAGGGGTATTCCGCAGGAGCAGGTGGAACTGGTCTGTTATAAAAATGCGCTGGAGGCATTTGGCCAGAGCGGACAGATGAAGGAAGAGGATTGGGCGGATGCGGAAGGAGTTGACCAAACCCAGCTTTTTCATGGGAACTCCGTTTTACGCGGTGGCCAGCAGGCAAAAACCGGCGATAACATCATTAAAAATTAACAGGCTGTCTTGACCTTCAAAGGAATATTTCAGTTGCTCCGACCGGCCAATATCGTTACCTCGGTGGCGGATATATGGGCCGGCGCGGCGGTTTCCTATGGAATGCTCGGTTTTTTTGTGGATCGAAGGGACTTTCTGGCCGATTTGGGCTGGCTTAGCCTGGCGACGGCCTGCCTTTACGGTGGCGGGGTCGTGCTGAACGACTATTTCGACGCCCGCCTGGATGCCGTGGAGCGCCCCGAGCGGCCCATTCCCCGCGGGGATATAACGCGGCTCCAGGCCGGCGCCTTGGGATTTTTTCTCTTATTTGCCGGAATACTATCCGCTTTCCTGGCCGGAATTGTCCCCGGGGTATTGGCCATGCTGATCAGCCTGCTGGTGCTTCTATATAATTCCCGGTCCAAGGTCCATCCGGTGCTGGGCCCGCTGAATATGGGCTTGTGCCGCTCGGTAAATCTCTTGCTGGGCATTTCGGTTATCCCCGAACTGGTTTTGAGGATGAGCTGGCTTGGATTGTTTCCCCTGATCTTCATTACGGCGGTCACCGTGATCAGCCGGGGAGAGGTTCTGGGAGGAAATAAAAAAGCCCTGCAACTTTCGCTGGTCCTATACACCCTGCTGCTTGCTGGCCTGCTTTTGCTGGGCATCTGGCAACAGAGCCTGATTTGGGCCCTCCTCTTTGGCGGATGCTGGTTTGTTTTTGCGGTACGGCCGTTGCTTCAGGCGCTGAAGACCCTGGCGCCTCCCGAGATCCGCCGGTCGGTCAAAGCCGGCGTGTTGTCCCTGATCTTTCTGAACGCAGCCTATGCGGGAATTTTCGCTTCCTGGGTGCCCGCCCTGACGATTGTTGCTCTGCTTCCGCTTTCCCTTGGACTGGCCAGGCTATACGCCGTAACCTAGGTTTGGCTCAAAGCGGTAAACTTTTCTTATTTTAGGGCCTGAACTAATACTTCTGACTACACATGATCTCTTTTTTTCATTTGCCTGTATTTCTGATCGTGCTTTTATCCTGCTCTTCGCCAACGGGAGGAATCAAGCAAACCTCGGCCGAAGCGGGAAGCCCGTATCAAAACCCGGTATTCAACAAGGACTTTCCGGACCCCAACCTGGTCCAGGCGCCCGATGGCTACTTTTATGTCTATTCGACGCAGACTAACTGGGGAGCAGGCTTGCTGGTCATGCCCATTCTTCGCTCAAAAGACCTGGTAAATTGGGAAGAAATGGGCGCGGCTCTTGATAAGAAACCCGATTGGAAATCCCAGGGCGGTATCTGGGCGCCGGATGCGGTGTATTACAAAGGCCTATACCGGCTATATTATTCCTATTCCACCTGGGGGGACCCCAATCCGGGTATCGGGTTGGCCGTCAGCGAGCAGCCACAGGGCCCGTTCCGTGACCTGGGCAAGCTGTTTTACAGCAAAGAGATCGGTGTGGACAATTCAATCGATGCGTTTTTCATCGAAGACGGCGGGAAGCCCTACCTATTCTGGGGAAGTTTCCATGGAATTTACGGAGTGGAGTTGTCCGAAGACGGTACCCAGGTAAAGGGGGAAAAATTCCGCGTGGCCGGAAACGCGTACGAGGCCGTGTATATTCTGAAGCGGGACGCGAATTATTATTTCTTCGGTTCGGTCGGGAGCTGCTGCGAAGGAACCGCCAGCACATACCGCGTAAAAGTGGGCCGGGCCTCCTCGCTTCGGGGACCTTACCTGGACCGGGAGGGGAAACCCCTGCTGGATAACGGCGGGACGCTGATCCTGAAAGGGAACGACCGGTTTGCCGGCCCCGGACACCACAGCGATATCGTGACCGATAAATCGGGGCAGGACTGGATGCTTTACCATGCGTTTGACCGGCAGGATCCCGACCGCGGCAGGGTCATGCTGCTGGACCGGATCAACTGGAATGAGGGCTGGCCTGAAATAGCGGGAAAGCAACCCAGCATCGGAGAACAGCCCGGCCCCGTGTTTTAGCAGCATCGTTGTTCCGGACCAGATCCGGCGATGGAGATGAGAGCGCGCAATTTCAACTCAAAAATAACCGCTTATGACCGATCCGGCTTACCTTCTAACGACCGCTCTGGTAGCAATCATCCTTTTGCTCATTCTCGTCATCCGATTCAACGTGCATGCCTTCCTGGCCCTGCTGGTTGCCAGCATCGCCGTGGGGGTTGGAACCGGCATGCCGGTGAAAGAAATTTTTGCAAGCATCCAGGAAGGGATGGGCAGCGTATTGGGGTTTGTGGCAGTCATCGTGGGCCTGGGCGCTATTTTCGGGCAGCTTATGGAAGCCTCCGGCGGAGCGGAAGTCATGGCGCACCGCCTGCTTTCCTGGTTTGGTGAGAAGAAATCCCCCTGGGCGCTGACCCTCACCGGATTCATCATTTCCATTCCTATTTTTCTCGATATCGGCTTTATCATGCTGGTTACCATCGTGTATGCACTGGCGCGGAAAACAGGAAAATCCACCTTGTATTATGGAATTCCGCTGCTGGCGGGACTGGGGGTAACCCATACCTTTGTTCCGCCCACCCCCGGGCCGGTAGCGGTTGCCGAAATCCTGAATGTGCCGCTGGGCTGGGTGATTTTCTTCGGCGTGGTCATCGGGATCCCGGTGGCCATTGTAGCCGGTCCGCTATTCGGCAGATTTATTTCAAAACGCATCATGGCCTACCCGCCTCCGCTGGAAGATGTTCCCAATCCGGAAGCACCCGATTCGCCTGTTCCGGTGGCTCCCGGAAACGGAGGCCGCCGCGCGCCTTCTTTTACGGTGGTTATTACACTGATCCTGCTTCCGTTGCTGCTGATCATGGGCGGGACCGTGGCCGACATTCTGGCCGGTGACGGGGCGGTAAACGAGGATTCCTTCTGGGTCATCGCGATCCAGTTTGCGGGACACCCTTTCAGCGCCTTGTTGCTGGCTACCCTGGGCGCCATGTATTTTTTTGGCAGCCGCATGGGCTATACCTCGCGCGAAGTGCTGGAGATCGCCAATAAATCCCTGGCTCCGGCCGGCTTGATTATTCTGGTTACCGGCGCCGGCGGAATGTTCAAGGAGATTCTCATCGATAGTGGCGTGGGAACGGCGCTTGCCCAGACCATGACCTCACTGAATGTACCGATGATCGTCCTGGCGTATCTCCTGGCCCTGATTATCCGGGTCACCCAGGGGTCAGCCACCGTGGCCATGATCACGGCGGCCGGCATGGTAGCGCCTGCCCTGCAGCTGATGAGCCTGCCGGATATGCAGAACGCGCTGGTCGTGCTCGCGATCGCCTCCGGAGCCACCACGCTTTCGCACGTGAACGACAGCGGCTTCTGGCTGGTGAACAGATACCTTTATCTGACCGAGAAAGAAACCCTGAAATCCTGGTCCATGATGGAGACCATTATTTCGGTTTGCGGCTTCCTGCTGACGATCCTCGCCTCGCTGCTGATAAGCGGCGCCATCATTTGATGGGACTTGAGGAACAAACGGAATTTTCGTAACTTACGCACTTTTAATAACGCAGCAAATATGGAAGCGATCAAGCAGGAGTTTAGTGTTGCTTATCAATATAGTGTCTTTTTTACAGAGCATCTTTTTGATACCAATAATAAATTACTTTTCAACGTTTTAACTGATCTTACTTCAACTAGTTCTTCTAAAACGTTTTTTGTAATCGACGAAGGAGTGGTGCAACACCATCCGGAACTGCCCCAAAAAATCAGGCAGTATTTCAACCAACACCCGTCCCTGCCTGCGCTTTGTGCCGATCCTTTGCTGATTCCCGGCGGCGAACAATGTAAAAATGATGAGACATTTTGCCAGCGCATCCTGGAGGCAGTGAACCGCTACGGCATCGACCGGCACTCCTTTGTGATCGCTATTGGGGGCGGGGCGCTTTTGGATCTGGCAGGCTATGCGGCAGCCATTGCCCACCGGGGGGTGCGCCATATCCGGATCCCTACTACCGTGTTGTCGCAGAACGATTCGGGCGTGGGTGTCAAGAACGGGATCAATGCCTTCGGGAAAAAGAATTTTCTGGGAACATTCGTTCCGCCGGTCGCGGTGCTCAATGATTTTGACTTCCTGCGCACGCTGCATATCCGGGACTGGCGTTCGGGGATTGCCGAGGCGATTAAGGTGGCCCTGATTAAAGACGAGCCGTTTTTCCGGTCCATAGAAGCCAATGCGGTCGCCCTGGCTACGCGCGATATGGAGTCGATGAAGGAACTCATCCACCACTGTGCCAGGCTGCACATGGACCACATCAGTGGAGGAGGCGACCCGTTTGAGAAGGGTTCTTCCCGTCCGCTGGATTTTGGTCACTGGTCTGCCCATAAATTGGAGCAGATGAGCGACTATCGTTTACGTCATGGCGAGGCCGTTGTAATTGGCATGGCTGTGGATGTAACCTATTCCACGTTGAAGGGCTTACTTCCGCAGGAAGATGGCGCACGTATTTTGTCCTTGTTTCAGCGGCTCGGCTTCCGTTTCTATGATCCCCTGCTGATGCAGCACCTGGATTCGGAGAATCGTTCCCGGTCGGTTCTTGCCGGCCTTCGGGAATTTCGCGAGCACTTGGGAGGGCAGCTTACCATTACCTTGCTTAACGGTATTGGAAAAGGAATAGAGGTTCACGAAATGGACGAAGAGCTCCTGCTTAAGGCCATTAAATTTTTAGGTTCGGCGTCGGTACAAGAACAAGCGAATGTTACTTGCTAATAATTGTCACCTCACGTATTGCACCAATATTCATCCGGGTGAAAGCTGGGAAGAAACCTTTGCCCAGCTGAAAAAGTATTTGCCCCGGGTGCGGGCCCAGGCCGGCGAAAAGGACGCGCCCATGGGGGTGGGACTGCGCCTGTCCAACCAGGCCTCCGAAGAACTTGACGGCGTCCAGTTGAAGCGATTCCGGGATTGGCTTGATCGTAATAATTTCTACGTCTTCACCATGAACGGATTCCCCTACGGGGCGTTCCATTATGAACGGGTGAAGGACCTGGTTCACTATCCCGATTGGTTGAGCCGGGAGCGGCTGGATTATACTTTCCGGCTGTTTCGGCAGCTAAAGGAACTGCTTCCCGAAGGGATGCATGGCAGCATTTCCACATCCCCCTTGTCCTACAAAGATTGGTTTTCCACCAAAACCGCCGCCACCAACGCGATAATCCAGTCCACCTACCATATTCTGGAAGTGGCCGAATACCTGGCACGCGAAAAAGCCGAGTCCGGGGTAGTGCTGCATCTGGATATCGAACCCGAGCCCGACGGCCTGTTGGGAAATACCAAGGAGTTCATCGATTGGTATGAGGAATACCTCCTGCCGGAAGGGGTGCGGTATTTCCGGAAAAAAATGGGGCTGAAGGCAGCCGAGGCCAAAGCGCTGCTGAAAGAGCACATTCGGCTGTGCTACGATATCTGTCACGTGGCCGTATCCTATGAAAGCCACGGAGCCCTGCTGAAGAAGCTGTCCGAAAAAGGGATCCAGATCGGGAAACTGCAGGTGAGCGCGGCGCTGAAAGTTTTGTTTGGAAAATATAATAGACAAAAAATAAAGGAGTTAACGCAGTTTAACGAACCTGTTTATTTACATCAGGTCGTTGCGAAGCTAGGACCCGGACGGTTGCGTCGTTTTTACGACATGGCGCCGGCCCTGCGTCACTTCAATGAGGAGCACCGGGAATGGCGCGTGCATTTCCACGTTCCGTTGTTCATTGAAAAGTACGGCCTGCTGCTATCCACTCAGAAAGACATTATAAAAGTGCTGAAATTGTTTTCGGCAAAGCCGTTTACCCGTTACCTGGAGGTGGAGACCTATACCTGGGATGTCTTGCCCGACGAACTCCGGGTTGATATGGCCGAATCCATCGGACGGGAGCTGAACTGGGTAAAAGCGCAGTTAAGTGAGTTTAAGATAAATGAATAAGACCGTTGTTATTGATGTAGTGGCCCTGACCAGCGGCTTTATCGGCGAGGATATGCCCTTTTTGGAGCAATGGTCGGCCGGAAAAGCGATCCGGGCAATTGATCCGGCATTACCCGCCGTAACCACTAGCATG
>JAJUHF010000062.1 GCA_029268045.1 Anseongella ginsenosidimutans | reverse complement strand
GAAGGTAGGCGCCGGTGGAGGCAGCGTGTTCGGATAAGCGATCCTGCTCAATGATGCGGAGTATCTGGGAGGCGCGGACCATGTCGGTCAGATTGCCGCCCCAGGTGGAATTGATCCGGGAAGGAACCCGGAAGACATTCGTTTCGATCTCGTCAATTTTTGGTCCGGCGAGAATGCCGCACACCTGCATTTTTTTGCCGAAAGCCAGGATGTCCGGACGGGCTTTTTCACCGAAATGCTCGTGACACCAGAATTTGCCGGTAAGGGCAACCCCGGTTTGCACTTCGTCATAAATAAGCAAGCATTCATTTTCGTCCGCCAGATTTCGAAGGGCTTCAAAAAATTCCACCCGCAGATGAATATCCCCACCTTCGGAAAGAATGGGTTCCACGATGATTGCGCAAATCTCGTCCGGGTTGTTTTTGAACGCGAGCTTGATCTGCCGGAGGGCCAGTTTCTCTTTTTTCAGCAGGGCTTCCTGACGCTCCTCCGTAAGCGGGAATTCAATGCCTGGGGTCGTGACCCGCGGCCAGTCAAAACGGGCGTACCATTTGGTTTTATCGGGAAGCGTATTGGTCAGGCTCATCGTGTACCCGGTCCGGCCGTGGAAAGCATTTTCAAAGTGGATCACTTTCGTGCCTTTCTCGCGAAGATGGCCTTTCTGGAAATTTTTCTGCACTTTCCAGTCCATCGCGGTTTTTAAGGCGTTTTCCACGGCAAGCCCCCCTCCGGCGATAAAAAATGCGTGCGGGAGATAGTCCGGGATGCCTACCCGGGAGAACGTATCGACAAATTCCGCGTACTGCTGGGTATAGATATCGGAGTTGGACGGATTGGTCAAAGCGGCCAGCAGCAGGTTGTTCCGGAAGGATTCGTCGTTCACCATGGCGGGATGATTATACCCCAGCGGCATGGAAGCAAAACACGTGAAAAAATCCAATAGATTCCGCTCATGTGCCGAATCGTACGCGTACACGCCCTGGCTTTTTTCCAGGTCCAGCACCAGATCAAGTCCATCGGTCTGAATGTGTTTGGTTAGGGTCCGTCTGACGTCCTGAGGCGGTATACGAAGTTGGTACATGGCTGGTCGTTGAATGGGTGATGTTCAAATATATAAAATTATCCGGTACGCCCCGGCCCGGGGCGCGGGTTTTCAGGCCGGCCAGGTTCCGTCCCCTTGCCAGCGTGCACGCATTCCCAGCAGCCCGAAAAGCCCTCCCGTATGGATCGCGAGAATCCTGCTCCCGGGACTAAAATAGTTCTGGCTGGCCAGTTCAAAAATCGCGTACATCATTTTGCCGGTATAGACCGGATCCAGCAAAAGGCCGTGATTTTTGTGAAACTCCTGCATCCACGCAAGAAAGGGAGCCGGTGTTTTGGCATACCCGCCCTGGTGGAAATCAAGATGCAATCGGAAGGGATGATCGCTGGCGCTTGCATCCCGGATATCCTGCTGCAGGAAGCCCGCGTTTTTCAATACGGCCACCCCTTCGGCCCGGGGCGGAGCCCCGCCGGTGCCACCGGTCGCAATCCCGTTTACGATCCCGGCCAGCGTAGTCCCCGTTCCGCAGGCCACAAAGAGGTGGTCGTACCTGCTGGCTAACTCCGTTACCAGTTCGGCGCAGCCTTTGACCGCAAGGGGCGAGCGTCCTCCTTCATCAATTAAATAGGCTTGCGGGTCGCTGCCAAAATGCTCCTGCCACAATCCCATCTTATCCACGCGATACCGGGTGCGGGGAACAAAGATCAGCTCCATTCCAAACTGCCTGCACAGAAACAGGGTGTCGTTCGGCGGGTTCACTTCCTCTCCCCGTACAAAGGCCGTACTCTTGAAACCGTACCGGGCCGTGGCGGCAGCCAGGGCAAGCAGGTGGTTGGAATAGGCTCCGCCGAAACTGACCAGGTGGGTTTTTTTCAGCCTGCGCGCATCTTCCAGCTGGTATTTCAGTTTGCGCCACTTGTTTCCCGAAATAAAGGGGTGAATCCGATCGTCGCGCTTGACAAAAAGCTGCAGCCCTTTTGCCTCCATTCGCTCATCGGCAAGGGGTTCTTCCGCGCTATATGTAGGCAAGTCCATCATCGGGGCTAAAATAGCCATCGTTTTATCCAAGCTGAAAAAAATATCCGTACTTTTAGAAAAAAAATCAGATGATCACCACACGCAGCTTTCCTGTCCTTACACTTGGACTCCTGATGAGTTTTTCAGCTTGTCAGTCCTCTCCGTCGAATGTAGAGGAACCCGATGGACCGGGACCTGATTCCACGCTCGCCCCGGTGGAAACCAAAGATCCGAACACGGATTATAAACCCGCGTTTGAGGGCCAGACCCGGATTGGCGGGATCAAGACCTCCACGCCGTATGAGACCCGGGTGCTTGCGGAAGGACTGGACCGTCCCTGGGGGATTACCAGTTTGCCGGACGGCCGCTTTTTGATTACCGAGAAAGGCGGAACCATGCGTATCGCGGCCACGGACGGGACACTCAGCGAACCCATCACGGGGCTGCCCAAAGTGAATGACGGCGGCCAGGGCGGATTGCTGGGTCTGACAGTCGATCCTTCCTTCCATGAAAACCGCCTGGTTTATTGGACTTTTTCGGAAGCGCAGCAAGGCGGGAACCTGACCGCGGTGGCCAAAGGGCGGTTGGCCGATGATGAAAAAACCATTGAAAACGCTCGGGTGATCTACCGGGCAACGCCCGCGCATGGCAGCACGCTGCACTATGGCTCGCGGATCCTTTTTGACCAAACGGGAAATATCATTTTCAGCACCGGCGAGCGATCCGATCGTGAAACCCGGCCTCAGGCACAGGATCTCAATTCGTCTCTGGGGAAAGTGATCCGCATTACACCCGAGGGACAGCCTGCTTCGGGCAATCCTTTTGAAGGCAACGCGAACGCACGGCCTGAAATCTACTCCTACGGCCATCGGAACGTGCAGGGTCTCGCGTTCCATCCCGAGACGGGCGATTTGTGGGAAGCCGAGTTCGGACCCCGCGGGGGCGACGAGATCAACCGCATCGAACCCGGGAAGAATTACGGATGGCCCACCATTACCTACGGATTGGAATACAGCGGCGCTAAAATCGGTGACGCCATCCAGCAAAAAGAAGGGCTGGAACAGCCGGTGTACTATTATGATCCGGTCATTTCACCCAGCGGAATTACCTTCTATCGCGGAAGGGCCATTCCCGAATGGGAAAACAACCTCTTTGTAACCGCCTTAAGCGGCATGCACATCGCCCGTCTCCGGATCGAAAACAACAAGGTCACCGGTGAGGAGCGTCTGCTAGTAGGAGAATCGCAACGTTTCCGGGACATCGTTCAGGGAAAAGACGGCGCCCTGTACGCGGTAACCGATCAAGGAAGGTTATACCGGATCGGTAACTGAGCAGGTCCGTGACCGGTAGTCCTCCTTGCACTGTATAGCATTAAATTCCTCAACAGGGAAAAAGAGCACACCCCGTACCTTGCGCGGTAGGGACCGGGTCTCTTATTCCCGATCCGGCACGGGTTTTTAGGTTCTTACCTGACTTGAAAACTTAACAAGGGAGGTATCTATGCTTGCAATGAATTACCGGGGACCCTTCCGGGTCCGCGCCGATTATTATAAACCCGACCCAGAAATCGAACATCCGGGGGACGCCATCGTTCGGGTAACCCGTTCCTGCATTTGTGGATCGGACCTGCATCTGTACCATGGGCTTGTTCCCGATACCCGGGTGGGAACTACATTCGGACACGAATTTACCGGCGTGGTGGTGGAAACCGGTGCTTCGGTGGAAAAACTGAAAGTGGGCGATCAGGTACTGGTTCCCTTCAACGTAGCCTGCGGTGTATGTCCTTTATGCAAACAGGAATTGTATGGGAATTGCCACGAGGCGAATCCAGGCGCCACGGCAGTGGGGGGTGCGTTTGGCTATTCCCACCTGGCGGGCGGTTACGACGGCGGGCAGGCGGAATACGTCCGGGTTCCCTACGCCGACGTGGGTCCGACCATCATTCCCGGGGATATCCATCCCGATGATGCCGTGCTGCTGACCGATGTGGTGCCTACCGGGTACCAGGCGGCCGAAATGGGCGGAATCAGAAAGGGCGATACGGTGGTGGTGTTCGGGGCCGGACCGGTCGGGATTATGGCTGCCAAGTGTGCCTGGCTGTTTGGCGCCGGACGCGTAATCGTGATTGATCACCTTGAATACCGGCTCGAGTTTGTCCGCAATTATGCGCAGTGCGAAGCCTATGATTTCCGCTCCTTGGGCGACCCGGTACTGTTTTTAAAGAAAACCACGGACTATTACGGCGCCGACGTCTGCATTGACGCGGTGGGGTGTGAAGCGGCCGGAAGCTTTCTGCAGACATTCACCGGCAGAAAGGGAATGCTTCAGGGCGGCTCGGCCACGGCGCTGTATTGGGCAATCAATTCGGTAAAAAAAGGGGGCATCGTCTCGGTGGTTAGCGTATACGGTCCAACCGGCAACTTCATTCCGATCGGAAATGTGGTGAACAAAGGGATCACCCTGCGCGCCAACCAGGCTTCGGTGAAACGGCTGCTTCCCAAAATGATCGAACACCTCCGGAGCGGTTACATTGATCCGAAAGCCATCATCACCCACCGCGTACCCCTGGAAGAGGTAGCCGATGCGTACCATCTGTTTTCAGCCAAACTCGATAACTGCATTAAAACGGTGCTTATACCGCCGTCTGCCGGCGCATAGCATGCGGACGGACAAAAGGAAATGACCATGGAATACCCAGATCCCAATTACACCCGCATTAAAGGATGGGGCGTGGACGCAGACCCTAAAAACGACCCAACCTACCCGATGAAGAAATACACGGGCGATGATCATCGTCGGCTCGATTACCGACGTCCGCCTCAGCAGGTAGCCGAGGTGGAAGTGCTTCACTCCAATGAGCGTCCCGGGCTGAGCGCTGTTTTCGGGACCCGGCAACCGCCGTCGGGGCTGAGTGGACAGCTCAGGCGCTTTGCGTTCCGGTACAGCGAAAACAGTTTTGCCCATTGGCTGCCGCTGTTGCTGGCAGACCGGGTAAATGTCGCGGAAGGAATACTCAACGACTTCCGCAACGGCATTATTCCCAATATAATGCGCGAAAAAGGGATGGGCGCCGAGTGGAAGTACAACCGGAAAAAGCTGATCAAAAAGGCGGTGATCACGTTGGCTGTGTCCTTGGCGCTGCTCAGCTTTTTGCGGAAGGACAGGCGCTGAATGTCCTATTTTTTTATCTTTGGTCGGCTGCTGCAAGGCAGTTGACCAGGAAATGGAGCTACTTCGCGCTGAGAATATAAGCAAATCATTCGCAGGCGTGCGGGTGCTGGATAAGGTGCACATGAAGGTGGATGGAGGCCGTGTACATGCGCTGATCGGAGAAAACGGCGCGGGCAAATCGACCTTTATGAACATCCTTATGGGCATGTACCCCGCCGACGAAGGAACCGTCTTTGTACGGGGCCGCCCCGTTCATTTTGCGGGAGCCCGGGATGCCATGCAGTACGGCCTGTCCATGATCCATCAGGAGCTACTTGTGTTTCCTGAACTGACCGTGGCGGAAAACATCTTTATGGGGCGGCAGCCCCTGTCCCGGTTTGGCTGGATTGATACCCGGACCCTTCAGCGCAAGGCCCGGGAGTTAATGGAACAGCTGGGCGTGGACATCCCGGTAGCGAAAAAGATGAAGGAGCTGACCATCGGCTCCATGCAGATGGTGGAGATTGTAAAAGCGGTTTCCAATCAGGCTTCCGTATTCATCATGGACGAGCCCACTTCGGCCATAACCCAGAAAGAAGCGGAAATCCTTTTTCGCATCATCGCCCTGCTTAAAGGGCAGGGAAAAGCCATTATTTATATTTCGCACAAAATGGATGAGTTGTTCCGCCTGGCGGACGAGGTTACGGTGCTGCGGGATGGAAAATACATTGGAACGCGCAGTCGCGCCGGGCTGGAAATGGGGGAGCTCATCTCAATGATCGTGGGCCGGGACTTGGATAAACTATATCAGAAACAGAAAACGTTTCCCGGTCCGGTGCTTCTGGAAGCCCGGAACCTTTGTTCAGAAGGTGTCCGCAACGTGTCCCTGGAGGTTCGCCGAGGCGAGGTGCTGGGGATAGCCGGTTTGATGGGTGCCGGGCGGACTTCCCTTGCCCATGCGCTTGCCGGAATGGAAAAGATCACTTCGGGCGAGATTCGGTTAAACGGGCAAACCGTTTCCATCAATTCTCCCCGGGCGGCAAAAAACAAGGGGATCGGACTGGTTACCGAAGATCGCAAACAATGGGGCCTCATCCCCGATGCATCGGTAAAACAGAATATTGTGCTTCGCTCGCTGAAAAAGCACAGCCGTGGGATCCTGCTGGATCAGCGGAGGGAAAAGGCAGTAGCCGACCGGGAAATGGAGCGTTTCCGGATCCGGGCCGCGTCCAGGAATCAGGCGGTGGGGAGCCTCAGCGGGGGAAACCAACAGAAAGTGGTACTTAGCGGGATGCAGCTGACCGAGCCCGAACTGATCATTCTGGATGAACCAACCCGGGGAATTGACATCGGGGCGAAACAGGAAATATACCAGTACATCGCTTCGCTTACCACCCGGGGGAAGGCCGTAATTTTGATCTCTTCCGAACTTCCCGAACTGCTTGCGCTGAGCGACCGGATCCTGGTGATGCGCGAAGGAAGGGTGAAAGCGGAAATGGAAAGAGACAAGGCATCCCAGGAACTCATCATGCAGCACGCCATGGCCGAATAACCTAGCAATTAGTGAATATGAATGAACCACTCCCACTAGTCAGCAAACTCGCCAAGAGGAATTACCTCCGGAAATACGGCATGCTAACCGCCTTTCTTCTGATCTGTCTTGTGCTGTCCCTGCTCACACCGGGTTTCTTTTCCATCCAGAATACGACCATCATTCTGCGGCAGGTTTCCATCAACGGCATCCTGGCCATCGGGGTGACCTTTGTAATCATCAGCGGCGGGATTGATCTGTCGCTGGGCTCTGTGGTGGCTTTTACCGGGGTCGTCGCCGCGCTATTCGCCCATCCGGGTGAATACCCGTTGATTATCGCCCTGGGCATGGCCATTTTAGCCGGTTTGGCCATAGGAGGGGTGAACGGACTGGCCGTCACCCGGGGAAAAGTGGCTCCATTTATCGTGACCCTGGGAATGATGACCATTGCCCGGGGCCTGGCTTTACTGGCCAGCGACGGACGCCCTGTCACCGGACTTTCCGATTCGTTCAATTACATCGGAGGGGGCAGCGTGTTGGGGGTGCCCATCCCCGTGCTGATCTTTGGCGCGATCATCCTACTTAGCTCATTTATTCTGAATAAAACCAGGCTGGGCAGATACCTGTACGCGGTGGGTGGGAACGAAAAGGCGGCCTATGCTTCGGGGATCCGCGTGAATTCCGTCAAGGTCCTTTCCTACATGATCTGCAGCGGTCTGGCGGCGATCGCGGGCATTGTGCTCGCTTCCCGGATTACCACCGGGCAGCCAAACGCCGGCCTGGCCTACGAACTAGACGCCATTGCGGCGGTGGTCATTGGTGGAACCAGTCTTTCAGGCGGAATCGGAAGCATTGGCGGGACCGTGCTGGGCGTATTGCTGATCGGCGTGATCAACAACGGGCTGGATTTATTGAATGTGTCTTCTTACTATCAACAGATTATCAAAGGGGCGATCATCATTGCCGCGGCTTTGATTGATCGGAAAAAATAACAAGTAAACAGGATGAAATTATTCGAGATCAAAATCAATGCGGGATTTTTTGCAAGCGGATTACTGGCGTTGGCGGTTTTAGGGGGAGGTTGCCGGCAGGCGGGGCAGGCGGGGAAGCCGGTGATCGGGGCGTCGATGCTGAGCCTGCAATCGGAATTTATTGTGAAAGTCAAGGACGCCATGGAGGCCGAAGCAAGCGATCGGCAGATCAGGCTGATTGTGAACGATGCGCAGCGGGCTGCGGTCACCCAGGTGCAACAGGTGGAAAGCTTTATCGCCCAGGGGGTGGATGCGATCATTCTTAATCCCTGTGAGATGGAAGCCAGTTCACCGGCCGTGCAGAAAGCCCGGGCCGCGGGGATTCCCATCATCAATGTGAATTCCGAAACCACCGCCGAACCCGACGGGTTTGTCGGTTCGCGCGATGAGGAATCGGCGGAAATAGCGCTTCAGCATATTGCAAGCCTCCTTCGGGGCAAAGGTAACCTGGTGATCATGCACGGTTACATGGGACAGGCGGCCCAGCTTAAACGGGCAGCGGCGACCAAAACCCTGCTGGCCGACTTTCCTGAAATTACCATCCTGGCAGAACAGACCGCTGAATGGGACCGGGCCAAAGCCATGAGTTTGATGGAAAACTGGATCCAGTCATACGGCAACCGCATCGATGCGGTGTTTGCGCAGAATGATGAAATGGGGATGGGCGCCCTGCAGGCACTGGAACAGGCGGGCCTGAAAGACAAAGTGATCGTGGTAAGTATCGACGCAATCGACGATGCGCTGCGGGCGGTAAAGGACGGCCGGCTCGATGCGACCGTATATCAGGATGCCGATGCGCAGGGACGACAGGCGGTGCAGATGGCCTTGGATTTTATTCAGAAAAGGGACTCCGTGGAGGAGCGCTCGGTTTATATTCCTTTTCGCCTGGTTACCCGCGGGAACGTCGAGGAATTCCTGAAATAGCCGGGCCGGGGCAATATCCAGTCAGTATTGGCAAAGAAAATGGGATTTTTTTCTGATTGGGTTCTCTAAAATTGTGACCGAAGTGGTAACTTGCTTGACTTAAACTAAAATTTTTCCTAATACCATGAATTTCAACAGGAAAGGGATTGTCCTTATTGCGCTGTTTTTTACCATTTGCGCTCAGCTCGGATGTGTGAAAAAGAGTGAAGAACCGGAAGACAAAACGATCGACCGGGAATACGTATTGAACTCGAAAATGATCGGCTATACGGGCATCGGCGGGGATATAGATGGAGTGCGGAATCCTGTTCTTCGCGCCAAAAAAGGAGAGATCGTAAAGATAACGGTCATCAACGGAGAATTGATGGCGCACGATATTGTGATGGAGAAGCTCGGATTGCGCAGCGATCCCATTGTGGAGGAAGGTGATACCACCTCCATTGTATTTGAGGCATTGGAAGACGACGTCTATTTCTGCAGTATTCCGGGACACCGTCAGATGATGAACGGCCGTCTCGAGATCGTGGATAGTTTTGAACAAGCCGTCCAAGATGAGGGCTATTCACCCCGTAAGAACGGCAGGCCATTGAATCTGGGCTTTGAACGGGCCAGTTTACAGGATTGGACGGCGACGGGGAAAGCGTTTTCCGTAAAATCGGTCGCTTTCGACCCGGCTCCCTGGTATCCCGACAGCATGGAACTGAAGCAAAGCGGGGATTATTATGTCACCAGCGGAGGGACGAACCATTACGCAGAGACCGGTACCCTTACCTCGGAAACCTTTGAGATCACTGCCCCCTGGGCCTCGTTCAAGGTAGCCGGCGGCGCCCTTCAGGGCGTCCGGGTGGAACTGGTTCTTGCCGGTCAGGACACGGCTTTCTTCCAGATATCCGGTCCGGTGAACGTGGGACATGTCTTCAGTAAAAGACAAGCGACCTTCCGGCCGGTGGTGGTCAACCTCGAACCTCATATGGGGAAGGAGATGTTCATTCGCCTGGTGGACGAGGAAACGGGCAAAACGCCGGAGATCCATTACATCGGCGATAACCGCTGGGCCCATATTTCATTTGACGATTTCCGCTTCCATAACGAACGTCCGAAATATACCCGGGAGTTGCGGCCTTCGGATATCATCATCATGCCGGAACGGGATGTGGTGAAGAACGCCGGTCTTTCCGGAACGGATGCGGCGCGTGAAATGACCCTTCCCGAAGGATTTTCCATTACCCTGGCTGCATCGGAGCCCGATATCACCAAGCCAATCGCCATGGCCATGGACGACCGCGGCCGCCTGTGGGTTGTGGAATCGCATACCTATCCGGTACGCGCCGAAGAAGGGAAAGGGGAGGACGAAATCCTGATCTTTGAAGATACCGACGGCGACGGCACGCTGGATTCCCGGAAGCTGTTCATGGGCGGGCTGAACCTGGTCAGCGCCATTGAAGTCGGTTTCGGCGGCGTCTGGGTGGGGGCGGCTCCTTACCTGATGTTCATCCCCATTGACGAGTCGGGCGATGCGCCGGCAGGGGAACCGCAGATCCTGTTGGACGGTTTCGGGTACCAGGACACGCATGAAACCCTCAATACCTTTACCTGGGGACCGGATGGCTGGCTGTATGGAACACAGGGTGTATTTACGCACTCCAAGATCGGCAAACCCGGCACGCCCGATGAAGAACGGATTGGCTTAAACGCCGGGGTGTTCCGCTATC
This sequence comes from Anseongella ginsenosidimutans, assembly GCA_029268045.1. Classification (GTDB taxonomy): domain Bacteria; phylum Bacteroidota; class Bacteroidia; order Sphingobacteriales; family Sphingobacteriaceae; genus Anseongella; species Anseongella ginsenosidimutans_A. The sequence goes on along the minus strand of JAJUHF010000062.1, from coordinate 4,493 downwards.
ACCCAACCCGGCATGAGTTTGAAATTTTCGCGCACGGGACCAGTAACCCCTGGGGTATCGCATTCAACGATTACGGCCACCCCTTTATTACGGTATGTGTGATCCCTCATTTGTACCATGTCATTCAGGGAGCCCGGTATCGTCGTCAGGCCGGAAAGCATTTCAACCCCTATACCTACGCCGACATCAATACCATCGCGGACCACGTCCACTGGATGGGTGACGCCGGACCGCACGCCGGTAACTTCCGCTCGGCGGCCGCCGGCGGGGGACATGCGCACGCGGGTGCCATGTTCTACCTGGGTAACAAGCACTGGGGATTGGACCGGAACTCCATTTTCCTCAACAACCTGCATGGTCACCGGGTGAATCAGGATAAACTGAGCCGGAAGGGATCGGGTTATACCGCATCACACGGCGAGGACTTTGTGCTGACGAACGACTCCTGGTCGCTGTGGCTGAATTTTGAAATTTCTCCAAGCGGGTCGGTGTTCGTGCACGATTGGTACGATCAGAACCAGTGCCACAACCCCAATCCCGACGTGCACAATAAGACACTGGGGCGTCTGTATAAGATCACCCATGAAAAGGACGAATGGGTGCAGGTGGATCTGGCCCAAAAAAGTGACATGGAACTGGTGGAACTGCAGTTGCACGAGAATGACTGGTACGTACGTCATGCCCGCAGGCTGCTGCAGGAAAGGCAGCCCGGCAAGGAAGTGCATGATGCCTTATGGGATATCCTCAATGACAACCCGGACATTACCCGGAAACTGAGGGCGCTGTGGGCGCTGCACGTGACCGGCGGCATCAGCGACCAGCAATTCATGACCTTGCTGGACCACGGAGACGAATACGTCCGTTCCTGGGCCATTCAGCTGATGCTGGAGGACCGGGAAATCTCCGACGAGGCCCTTGCAAAGCTGGAAAAAATGGCGGCAAGCGATGAATCGGCGCTGGTACGGCTGTACCTGGCATCTGCGGCGCAGCGGATCGAAACCTCCAAAACCTGGACACTTATAAAGAATTTGAGCGTCCGTGGGGAAGATTTCGAGGATCATAACCTGCCGCTGATGGTATGGTACGCGCTTGAGCCGCTGGTAGCCCTGGATGGTCAGCGGGCCATCGATATCGCCAAGGAAGCTGCCTTACCCGATATTCTGACTTATTCGCTTCAACGCCTGGCGGCCGAAGATAACAGCGAAGCGGTGAACCTGCTGAATAAAACCCGGCAGGAACTGCAAAGCCGGAAGAATCTCCGGGAAGATCAGGCAGCGGCCATCCCGGTGATCGACCAGTTGCTGTCGGCTAAAAAATAAGCTTCAGCCACTTTTCAGCCAGGGAAGGCCAGGTTTCAGCCGCGGCATTCCCTGGCCGAAGACCATAACCATGCCCTCCGGTGGAATACAGGTGCTGTTCCACCGGAGTGTCTGCATCGCGCAAGGCCCCGGCCATGACCAACGCGCTATTGGCGTGCCGGTCGTCGGCTGTGGCAAAAAGGAACGTAGGGGGATAGCTATTATGGATATTCAATTCAGGGGTAAGGCTTCTGTTTTCCCCCTGGTCCAGATAGGCCGGATAGATCAATAAAGATACCGAAGGCTTCGCCGAAAGGGAGTCGGCCGGATCCCGCGGCTCATACAAACGCTCGTTGAACCGGGACCCTGCCCGGGCGACCAGACTGGCGCCTGCGGAGAATCCAATGGCGCCCACCTGTCCATTCTGAATATTCCAGTCGACCGCGCGATCCCTGACCAGTCGGATTGCCCGCTGAAGATCCTGCAAGGCGTTCAGCGGTTTGTCGGGAACACGGTATTCCAGGACAAAGGCGGTATATCCCAGATCGCTTAGCCATTGCGCCACCTCGTGGCCTTCCAGGTCAATGGCCAAAATGCGGTAGCCCCCTCCCGGACAGACAATAATTCCTTTCCTCCGGTCTTTTTCCCCGGCGGCCGGGTAAACGTGAAGGACGGGATCGGTTACGCGGGCGATGCGGGTCACCTTTCTGCTGGTGTCATCCGATAATAGGTGGGGTGCCTTCGGTTCCGTTTCACCGGGGACGTTTTTCCAAAGCGGGATTACTTCCCTTTCCTGTGCTCCGGCGGTCGTGCCCGTAATCATGCCGGCAAACAGCAGGAGGGTCCATGGGGTATTCTTCATTGATTCCGTTTTTTAAACCATTTCCCAGCCCGGCCGGACCGGCTCGCGAAGATACTGATCCGCTTCGGGCAATCCGATTGCTTTCATATTGGGGCCGTCCCAGATAATCTTCTGGCCGCCCAGCCGGAGCGAAAGGACCCCGAGCAAAGTGATTTCGGTAAGACGGGCTCCGTATATAAAATTGGCGCTGGCCTGCGGACCTCCTTTAATCGCGTCTACCCAATCCCGGAAGTGTCCGTTCGAACGGGGTATTTCAGGTTTCGGCGGATGATAGCGATCCCTTCGTTTTTCGGGATAAATCTTTGGATTGGATCCGCCCGCACCGGTAATCAGAATGCCTTTGCGTCCAATGAACAGGGATCCGCGCTGGGGTAATTCTTCTCCGGGAGGGAGCAGTTCAGGCCGGGGTGGCTGCAGGCCGCCGGAGTACCAAACCTGCTTGAAATCGGGCTGGTCGTCGTTTTTCTCAAAAAAGTAATATCCTACCTCGCCGTAGGGAGCGATGTGTTGATCACTGTAACCGGCCGGCAATACTTGCACGCTGCTCGGGGTATGCAGATTGAATGCCCAGGTGGAGGGGTCCAGGTCGTGGCAGCCGAAGTCGCCGAGCGCGCCGCAGCCCAAAGCCCAGAAATCGCGCCAGGTTACCGGGACGTATTCTTTGTGGAGGGGCATAAAGGGCGTGGGCCCCAGCCAAAGGTCCCATCCGATATCCGCTCCACTCAGGATTGGGCTTTCGGGGATTCCCTGCAGTCCGGGATTCCAGCGTTGGGCGGGTACCCAGGTATGGGCTTCCTCCACTTTTCCGATTGCGCCGTCCCGCAGGTATTCGACCGTCTGGCGGATCCCTTCCCCGCTGTGAAGCGAGTTCCCCATCTGGGTGGCCAGTCCCGTTTCCTTTGCCACTTCGCCTACCTTACGGGCTTCCCATACGTTATGGGTCAGGGGCTTTTCACAGTAAACGTGTTTGCCGGCGCGCATGGCAAGCAGGGAGATGTACGCGTGGGTATTGTCCGGGGTGGAGCACACGACGGCATCCAGGGAAGTTTCCTTATCCAGCAGCTCGCGGAAATCCAGGTATTCCCCGATGCGGTAATTGCTGTTGCCGGACCGATAGTGGGTCTCAATCATTTCCTTCACGGGCCCCCTGCCCGCTTTGGACTTGTAATAAAAATCCTTCAGATCCCAGTACGGGGCCGGATCGGCAATGCTGGTGATCTGCACGTCGTTGAGTTTCAGCAACTCGGCGGCATTCTGCCTTCCTTTGCCACCGGCGCCGATGATGCCGACGGTTACTTTATCGCTTGGGCTCACGAAGCCTTTTCCTCCTAGCACGTGGCGGGGGAGGATCATCAGGCCGGCGGCCGAAACCGCCATGCCCTTTACAAAATTTCTGCGGGAGTAATTTGTTGATTCCATTTATTCTGGTTCGATGCGGGCCTTTCCGAGACCCCTATCACCAAAAATAAACAAAAGTTGATACCCTTGCCGGGATAAGCCGAAAAAAAACGCCCCGGCTAACTCAATCGGTGACCGGGGCGTCCTGCGGTGCGATCCGCACATTTTATTTTGCCAGTGAATTGATATAGGCGGCAATTTTCAGGGCTTCTTCCTTGGGAACATGCGACATGGGTGGCATTTCCGTTGCATAGTCCGGCCAGTTTTCCGGTTTGGGATTGTGGATCAATTCCACAATCTCTTCATTGCTGTATTTCCTGGCAGCAATTTCTTTATACGCTGGCCCTACCTGCCGCTTGTCGGGATTGTGACAGGCAGTACAGGTATAGGTAGCCAGCAAACCTTTGATCTCGTTTAGGTCGATGGCCGGTTTGCTTTCGGTCTTCACCGGGGTTTTGCTTCCCGTATTGGCCGTAGCGTTTGCCTGCGGGCCGCTTTTCGATCCTGCCTTGGCTTCCGGAGTTTCGGCCGCCGCGGTTACTTCCGGAATGGAGGAATCCCGCGTGCTCACCTCGCTGGCGGTCAGCTTCCGGCCGGACGGAATGGAGTGCAGGGTATAATAGGCGGTGGGGTGAACCAACGAATAGTACTTGTCTTTTTCGCGGACACCCTCCAAGCTGATGGTGTGTACAAAATGCGGACGCAGATTTTCTACCACGATCCTTGCTTTGAGGCCATCTTCCGACAGTTTTACACCCGTTACCGGGCAGTTCTCCTGTGCCACAGGGGGACTTCCGTACACGGGGTGGTATTTATAGGTATGACTTACCACGGAATAGGAGGCCAGATCGCCGGCCGACACCGGATCCACGGGCATCGTGAATTCGATTTCGAATCCATCCGGCATGGCCCGGACGGCTTTCATCTCAAACGGG
>JAJUHF010000061.1 GCA_029268045.1 Anseongella ginsenosidimutans | reverse complement strand
TACGCCCAGCACTGAAATGCCGATGAAGGTACATACAATGGCGAATACCTTGAAAAGCTGGTCTATGATCCGGTTAATCCGCGAGCTATTCATACTTCTGCTGGTATTTCTTTCTCACCCAGACGCTGATGTTATTGAGTGTGAATGTAAATATAAACAAGGTAATTCCTGCGGCGAAGATCGTCCGGTATTCAAGTGAATCCTGCGGTACGTCGCCCATGCTCACCTGCACAATATAGGTCGTGATCGTCTCAACCGATTGCAAGGGATTCATGGTCAGTTTCGGTTCCTGTCCCGCTGCGATAGCCACAATCATGGTTTCGCCGATGGCCCTGGAAATGGCCAGAATAATGGAAACGATGATACCGGAAGAAGCAGCCGGGATCATCACCCGGAAAGCGGTCTGGAATTTGGTGGACCCCATGCCGTAGGCTGCCTCGCGAAGCGACTGGGGCACCGCCCTCAAGGCATCCTCGCTCAGCGAAGACACGTAAGGCAAAATCATTACCCCCATTACAAGCCCGGCAGACAACGCGTTAAAACCCGACATGCTCGGAAAGATATTCTGAAGCATCGGGGTAACGAACAACAAAGCAAAGAAACCGTACACCACCGTGGGAACCGAGGCCAGGATTTCCAGGATGGGCTTCACTATTTCGGTAAAACGCTTATCGGCATATTCATTCAGGTAGACGGCAATGGTCAGACCCAAGGGCAAAGCCACCAGGATGGCAATGAAGGTAGTCAGTAAGGTTCCCGAAATCAGGGGCATGATTCCAAACCGCTTTTCAGCGAACAAAGGCGTCCATTCCGTGTCGGTCAGGAAGTCAATAATGGAAACCTCACTGAAAAATTTGATGGACTCCGTCAGAAGGACAAAAAGTATCCCGAAAGTAGTCAGCACGGTGATTGCGCTGCACAATAACAAGAGCCATTCTATGATCTTTTCCCGGGTGCGCATACTATCTCAGGTTGATTACTCCCCAGGGTCCACAAGGGAGGAGTCCTGCGTTACCGAGTCCGTTTCTTGTCCGTGTGAACGCTGACCGGCCACCGCGTTCTCCAGCAGCTCCACCATGCTCACGCCCACGATCGAAGTCCCGGCACCGAAAACCGTGCCCGTCACTCCCAGCGCGAATTTTTCTGCCGCCAGTTCATATGCACGGGCTTCCAAGGGAACGTAACCCACTTCTTTAACCAATTGGGAAGCGCTTTCGAGGTAAAAATTTACGAACGCAATCATTTCCTCGCGCTTGGCAGCCTCCGCATTGATGTAAATGAACTCGGGACGGGCAAGCGGCTGGTAGGTCCCGTTGCTTACCGTTTCCATCGTGGGCGCAATAGGTCCGGCACCGTTCCCATCGTTTCCGTCGTCGATTGGAACCAACTTCAGTTTATCTGAATTTTCTTCGTAATACGCCAAACCGAAGTAAGCCAATCCGTTTCGATCACTGGAGACACCCTGCACCAACACGTTATCGTCTTCACTGGCCGTGTAATCCCCCCGTGAGGATTTCGCTTCCCCTACGATCGCTTCGGTAAAATAATCGTAGGTTCCGGAAGCCACCCCGGCCCCATACAGGTTAATGGGTTCATCGGGCCATCCCTCGCGGACCTGGCTCCAGCGGTTTATCTTACCCTGCGCGGCCGGTTCCCATATTTTTCTCAATTCTTCGACGGTGAAATAATCCACAAAGTCATTCTCTTTGTTTACCACAACCGCCAATCCATCGTATGCGACCGGCAATTCAATGAACTCCACGCCGTTTTCCCTGCAGAAAGCAAGCTCACTCTGACTGATGGGACGAGATGCATTGCTGATGTCGATTTCCCCGCGTCCAAACTTTTTAAATCCTCCGCCGGTTCCAGAAACACCTACCGTGACGCGCACATCCGGTCCCACAGCCCGGAACTCTTCCGCAACAGCCTCGGTAATCGGATATACGGTGCTGGAGCCATCAATTGTTATTTCGCCGGTTAAGCCACCTGACGAACGATTGCCACCGCAGGCCCACAGCGCGACTGCACCGACGGTTAAGAAAAGGAGTTGGATTTGTTTCATGATTGGCTGCGTATTTTGCTGCAAAGGTATTCACTTGCAGTTAGTATTTTGTTAATCCAATGTTAAGTTAATGTTAATTCAACTTTTTCGCCAGGATCCGCGCAATCCCCTCCAAAAATAGGTATTTACAAAAATAACTTTTACATTTGCAGTGCTTATTACGAAAGACGGAGGGAGTAGACCCTGCGAAGTCTTAGCAACCTGTGCCAACAAGGTGCTAAATTCTATCCACGATGTGGAGCAGATAAGCGGATTCGGACAGTCGCCGGATTTTCAAATAAGCAAACGGAATTTTGATCAAGTTGGAGATCAGGGTTGCAGACCAGAATGAATGGTCATGCGGCAACACGTAATTGGTTTTTTAGGACCAGGTAAAGATCGAAACAATGCGTATAAAAGAAATTCTCAAACAGCGTATCATGGTGCTTGATGGCGCCATGGGTACCATGATACAACGTTATGGGCTTTCCGAACAGGATTTCCGGGGAGAACGGTTTAGAAACCATCCGAAGGATGTCAAGGGAAACAACGACCTGCTGTCGCTGACCCGCCCGGACATCATCCAGGAAATTCACAAAGCCTACCTCGAAGCCGGTGCGGATATCATCGAGACCAACACCTTCAGCTCCAATGCGATCTCCATGGCCGACTACCAGATGGAAGGCCTCTGTTACGAATTGAACTTCGAATCGGCCCGTTTGGCGCGTGAAGCAGCCGACGAATTCAGCCGGATCAACCCGGACAAACCTCGTTTTGTGGCAGGTGCCGTGGGTCCTACCAACCGCACCCTTTCCCTTTCACCCGATGTGAATGATCCAGGTTACCGTGCCATCACCTGGGAGCAGTTATACCAGGCGTATTCCGATCAGATTTCCGGTTTGATCGATGGTGGCTGTGATTTGATCCTGATCGAAACGGTATTCGACACCCTCAATTGCAAGGTCGCACTGTATGCAGCCAATAAACTTTTCGAACAAAAAGGAAAGAAACTGCCGCTGATGGTATCGGGCACCATCACCGATGCGAGCGGGCGGACCCTTTCGGGACAGACGGTGGAAGCGTTTCTCAATTCGGTTTCCCATGCCGGCTTGCTCTGCATTGGATTGAACTGCGCTTTGGGAGCCAAAGAAATGCGGCCCTACGTGGAGGAACTGGCCGCAAAGTCCGCCAGCTTCGTGCATGCCTACCCCAATGCGGGCCTGCCGAATGAATTCGGGGAATACGATGAATCGCCCGATCAGATGGCCTCGGTGCTAAAAGATTTCATCGCGCATCGTTTCGTCAATATGGTGGGCGGTTGTTGCGGCACGACACCGGACCACATCCGGAAAATCGCCCGCCTGGTAGAAGGCGTAGCTCCACGGGAAGCGCCCGTTGTGGAACGCCACCTGCGTCTGAGCGGATTGGAAGCCCTTACGGTCACACCCGAGTCCAATTTTGTAAACATCGGTGAGCGAACCAACGTAACCGGTTCGCCGAAATTCTCGAAGCTCATTCTCTCGGGCAATTACGAGGGAGCGCTGGCAGTGGCCAGGCAACAAGTGGAAGGCGGCGCGCAGATCATCGACGTGAACATGGACGAAGGCATGCTCGACGGCGTGGAAGCCATGGTGAAGTTTCTGAACCTGCTTTCGTCCGAGCCGGATATCGCCAAATTGCCGATCATGGTGGATTCCTCCAAATGGGAGATCATTGAAGCCGGATTACGCTGCCTGCAGGGCAAAGCCGTAGTCAATTCCATTTCCCTGAAAGAGGGGGAAGAACAATTCATCGAACAGGCGAAGAAAATCCGCTTATATGGCGCCGCCGTGGTAGTGATGGCATTCGACGAAACCGGCCAGGCTGACAACTTCCAGCGGCGGATCGAGATTTGCCAGCGATCCTACGATATCCTCACCCGCCAGGTAGGCTTTCCGCCCGAAGACATTATCTTCGATCCCAATATCCTGACCGTGGCAACGGGAATGGAGGAACACAATAACTACGCGGTTGATTTTATCAACGCCACACGCTGGATCAAGGAAAATCTTCCCTATGCCAGCGTTAGCGGCGGGGTAAGCAACCTGTCTTTTTCTTTCCGCGGAAACAATGCCGTCCGGGAAGCGATCCATTCCGCATTCCTTTACCACGCCATCAAAGCGGGTCTGGATATGGGAATAGTAAACGCCGGCATGATCGAGGTGTATGACGAAATTCCCAAGGACCTGTTGGTCATGGTGGAAGATGTCATTCTCAATCGGCGGGAAGACGCGACCGAGCGCCTCATCAGCTACGCCGATTCGGTAAAATCCAGTGGCAAAACGGCGGTGAAGGACGACGCCTGGCGGAACGGCACGGTAGAGGAACGCCTGGCCCATTCGCTGGTTAAAGGAATTATCGATTACCTGGACCAGGACGTGGAAGAGGCCCGCCAGAAATACCCCAAACCGCTTGCGGTGATCGAAGGCCCCCTCATGGATGGGATGAACATCGTGGGCGATCTCTTCGGTTCAGGGAAAATGTTCTTACCGCAGGTGGTCAAAAGCGCCCGGGTGATGAAAAAGGCGGTCGCCTATCTGCTGCCCTTCATTGAAAAGGAAAAAGCAGCGCAACCCGGAACCAGTTCTTCGGCAGGCAAAATCCTGATGGCGACAGTCAAGGGCGACGTACACGACATCGGCAAGAACATCGTGGGCGTGGTGCTGGCCTGCAATAATTTTGAAGTGATCGACCTGGGCGTGATGGTGCCTGCCCAGAAAATTCTGGAAACCGCCCGAAAGGAAAACGTGGACATGATTGGCCTGAGCGGACTGATCACTCCCTCCCTGGACGAAATGGTACACGTGGCAAAAGAGATGGAGCGGGAAGGATTCGATATCCCGCTGTTGATCGGAGGGGCAACCACTTCCCGGATCCATACCAGTGTAAAAATAAGCCCGGGCTATTCCGGTCCGACCATCCATGTGCTGGACGCGTCCCGAAGCGTTCAGGTGGCCAGCAACCTGATGAACCAGGAAACACGGAATGAATACATCAGTAAAGTGGCCGAGGAATACCGCAAGGCACGTGAGCAGCATCTGAGTAAGCGCACCATCAAAACCTACGTCAGTCTGGAACATGCGCGGAAGCACCGAACTCCGGTGGATTGGAGCAGGACGGTCATCACCCGTCCCAATCTGCTCGGCGTAAAGGTTTTCCGGGATTTCGACCTGAAAGAACTGGAGAATTACATTGACTGGACGCCTTTTTTCCAGACCTGGCAGTTGCACGGGAAATTCCCCGCCATTTTTCAGGACGAAGTAGTCGGCACCGAGGCGGCGAAGCTTTTTGAAGACGCCCAGCGGCTGCTTAAGCGGATCATTGGAGAAAAGATGCTTACCTGCAACGGCGTCATCGGTTTCTGGCCAGCCAACAGCGTAGGGGACGACATCGAACTCTATACGGATGAGAGTCGGACTCAGGTCCTTGCCACCATTCACACCCTCCGCCAGCAAGGAGAAAAAGCGAAAGGACTTTCCTATCATGCGTTATCCGATTTCATTGCGCCCAAGGAGACGGGGATTGCCGACTATTGGGGCGGCTTTGCAGTGACCTCCGGGAAAGGGATCGAAGAACATCTGGAGGCTTTCCACAGAAACACGGACGACTACAGCAGCATTCTGCTCAAATCCCTGGCGGACCGCTTGGCGGAAGCCTTCGCGGAATGCATGCATGAAAAAGTCCGCCGCGAATATTGGGGCTACGCGGCTACCGAGCATTTGAGCAACGAAGAACTGATTGACGAGAAATACGTAGGCATCCGTCCGGCGCCGGGTTACCCCGCGTGTCCGGACCATACGGAAAAACGGACCTTATTTGACCTGCTGGGAGCCGAAAAGAATGCGGGAATTGAACTGACCGATAGTTTTGCCATGTATCCCGCTTCGGCGGTCAGCGGATTTTACTTCTCGCACCCCGATTCCAAATACTTCGGCTTGGGAAAAATACAGAAAGACCAGGTAGCGGATTATGCAGCGCGGAAAGGAATGAGTGTGGAAGAGGTGGAACGCTGGCTGGCTCCCAACCTCGCTTATGAACCAAGCACTTCAACCTACTAGCATATCCGATTGATGAAAGTTACCGAACACCTGAAGAACGCGAAGAAAACGCTTTTCACCATTGAGATCCTCCCGCCGGTAAAGGGAAAGAGCATTCAATCCATTTACGATGCGATTGACCCGCTGATGGAGTTTAAGCCGGCATTCATTGACGTAACCTATCACCGGGAAGAGTACGTCTACAAAAAAAGGGAACGGGGACTGCTGGAGAAGGTGGCGTATCGGAAACGCCCCAGCACGATCAGCATCTGTGCCGCCATCATGAATAAATACAAGATCGACGCGGTTCCGCACCTGATCTGTGGAGGCTTTTCCAAAGAAGACACCGAAAATGCCCTTATTGATTTGAATTTCCTGGGTATCGAAAACGTGCTTGCCCTTCGGGGGGACGGCGATAAGGTCACCGGATCATTCATACCCGAACCCAACGGACACCGGTACGGGGATGAATTGGTGCAGCAAATCGTGTGCATGAATAATGGCGTATACCTGGATGATGAATTGGTGGACGCACACCCTTCGTCCTTTTGCATCGGCGTAGCGGGTTATCCCGAAAAGCATTTCGAGGCGCCCAACATGAAAACCGATCTGAAATTCCTCAAGGCAAAAGTGGACAAGGGAGCCCACTACATTGTCACCCAGATGTTTTTCGACAATAAAAAATTCTTTGACTTTGAGAAGGCCTGTCGTGAAATGGGAATTAATGTGCCCATCATTCCGGGACTGAAACCGCTTACCACCCTGAAACAACTCACCACCCTGCCCAAGATCTTTCACATTGACATTCCTGAAGAATTAAGTGATGAGGTTCTCAAGTGCAAAAATAACGAAGCGGTACGCCAGGTGGGAACCGAATGGATGATCCAGCAGTGCAAGGAACTCATTGCCCGAAAGGTCCCTTGTCTTCATTTCTACACGATGAGCAGCTCGGAACCGACCCGCCAGATCGCCGAGGCCCTGTTTTAATCCGCATACTTGTTTTAAGAACAGGAAAGTTTAACTTCGCAAAAAACGCGATGTGGTGCAGGGAACCGTTACCAAGTCAACCGGAAGCTGGTACCTCGTGAGAGACGAGACTGGCAAGTTGCATGAATGCCGGATCAAGGGGAAATTCCGCATCAAAGGGATTTCCACAACCAATCCGGTCGCCGTGGGTGACCGGGTCGCGTTTGATCCGGAAACCGGGGTAATCGGACAGCTGTTCGAGCGGGAAAACTACATTATCCGCAGGGCAACCAATCTCTCGAAACAGGCTCATATCCTGGCCGCCAACATCGACCAAGCCTTGTTGGTTGTTACCCTAGCCCAACCCCGAACTTCCCTGGGGTTCATTGACCGTTTCCTAATCACTGCCGAGGCCTACGGCATTCCGGCATTGCTGATTTTCAACAAAATCGACATTTACGGAGCGGAGGCCAAAGACATTCTGGATGAAGTCAGTGGCATTTACACCGACATCGGTTATCCCTGTCTGCATGTTTCCGCGTTAAAGGACCGGAACCTGGATCTGCTGCGGGAAGCCCTGTGGAAGAAGACCAGTTTGTTCGCAGGGCATTCCGGAGCCGGCAAATCCACGCTCATCAATAAATTAATTCCCGGTCTGGACCTGAAAACCGCTGCCGTATCCAATTTTTCGGGTCAGGGGACGCACACCACCACCTTCGCTGAAATGTTTGAACTGCCCGGCGGAGGGTACCTGATAGACACGCCCGGAATCCGGGAATTTGGAATATACGACATCAGCCGCGAGGAGCTTTCCCATTATTTTGTGGAAATGCGTGCGCGGTTCAATCAATGCAGATTCGATAATTGCAGACATATCAATGAACCGGGCTGTGCGGTGATCCACGCCGTGGAGACAAATGAAATAGCCCTCAGCCGGTATGAGAGTTACCTGAGCATGTACGAAGGTTTCGACACCCGCGCGTGATCTATGGAGGCGCGCTGTTATCTATAAATTATGCGTTCAATTATACAACGGGTTACATCGGCTTCGGTCGAAATCGACGACCGGGAAAAGGGACGGATTGGGACCGGCTTCCTTGTACTGCTGGGAATCGAAGAAAACGATACCACAGAGGACGCCGAATGGCTGGCCGGAAAGATCGCGAACATGCGCATCTTTGGCGACCAGGAAAACCGCATGAACCTCAGCCTGCAGGCTGTTGACGGAGAAATTCTGCTGATCAGTCAGTTTACGCTCCATGCCCAGGTAAAAAAAGGCAATCGCCCTTCATTCATCCGCGCCGCAGCGCCCGAAAAAGCGATTCCCTTATACGAAAAGTTTGTGGACCTTCTTGAAAAACACCTGGGGAAGAAGATCCAGACGGGCGAGTTCGGCGCCTATATGAAAGTAAACTTGGTAAACGACGGGCCGGTTACTATATTTATTGATACAAAGGAACGAGAATAAATCCACAACGAACATGATTCGACAGGGCTGGCTGATTTGTTCGTTTTCGCTGCTCCTGGCAACCACCGCGGGACAAATCCCATCACTCCCGGCAGACCAAGCACCGGTTGCGGAAAGCTGGATCCGGATAAATCAGATGGGTTACCTTCCCGTGGGTTTCAAAACCGCTGTTTTTCTAAGCAAAAAAGAAAAGTCCCGTGTGAAACGGTTCGAACTTCGGGACGCCCTCACCCAGGAAGTGGTGTATGCATCCAAGGCAAGTACGCCTTATGGCGGGTACGCTGCGTTCAAGGAGACGTTCCGGCTGGATTTTTCTGAATTTGAAGAACCGGGAGCTTACTATATCACAGCCGGTGGAAGCCGTTCCCCGGTGTTTGTGATCGCCCCCGATGTCTATGAGGGCGCGGCGGATTTCCTGCTGAAGTACATGCGGCAACAACGCTGTGGGTACAACCCCTACCTGAAGGATTCCTGCCACGTGCACGATGGATACATGATCTATCATCCGAGTAATGATTCGGCCCGCATCGATGTTAGCGGCGGCTGGCACGACGCTTCCGATTACCTGCAATACGTCACCACCTCTGCCAATGCCGTGTTCCAGATGCTGCTGGCTTACCAGCACTATCCCGAAGTTTTCGGCGACCAATACGATGCCCTGGGGCATCCGGGCAGCAACGGCATCCCCGACATCCTCGACGAAGCAAAATGGGGACTTGACTGGCTCGTACGGATGAATCCCGAACCGGGCGTCCTGTTCAACCAGATTGCCGACGACCGGGACCATGCCGGCTTCCGGCTCCCAACTGAAGACACCATTTCCTACGGGAAAGGATTGGAAAGACCGGTTTATTTTATCAACGGAAAGCCGCAGGGATTATATCGGTATCAAAACCGAACCACCGGCGTCTCCTCCACGGCCGGCAAATACGCCTCGGCCTTCGCGTTGGGATCCCAGGTTCTGGCGCGCCATTATCCCCGGTTCAGCCAGTTGATCCGGAGCAAAGCCGTAGCAGCCTATGAATTCGGCCGCAGCGATACCGGCGCATGCCAGACGGCTCCATGCGGCGCGCCGTATTTCTATGAGGAAGACAATTGGACGGACGATATGGAATTGGCCGCAACCCAGCTGTTCCGCCTTACCGGGGAAACAAAATACCTGTACGAGGCAGCGGAATTCGGCCGGAACGAGCCGAAAACACCCTGGATGGGCGCAGACACGGCTCGGCATTACCAGTGGTATCCCTTTTTCAATGCCGGGCATTATTTCCTTGCCTCCCAGACGGAAGATCCCCACCTGGCCGACACCTTTGCAAATTTCTACCGGACCGGTCTGGAAGCGGTGCGGAAGCGGGGCGAAAACAACCCTTTCCTCAATGGGATTCCCTTTATCTGGTGTTCCAATAACCTCACCACGGCGTTGCTGAGTCAATCCACGTTATACCGGCGGACCAGCGGCGATACCGGATTCCTCGCCATGGAAGCATCCCTCCGCGATTGGCTGCTGGGATGCAATCCCTGGGGAACCAGCATGGTGGTGGGTCTACCCGCATCCGGCGACTCCCCTTCCGATCCGCATTCGGCGTTCACCGTGCTTCACAACTATCCCATCGACGGCGGGCTGGTAGACGGGCCCGTTTACGGCAGTATCTTCGCCAGCCTGAAAGGAATCCACCTGTCCCGGGGGGATGAATACGCGCCTTTTCAGTCTGATCTCGTAGTATATCATGACGATTACGGCGATTACTCCACCAATGAGCCCACCATGGACGGGACTGCCTGCCTTACTTACTATTTCGCTTCCCTCGCCTCGCGCGGACAGGAACAGGCATCCGAACACGGTGTAGATACCACCCTGGGTGCCATTACCCGGATGGACAGCACGGAAAAGAGCATTTACCTGATCTTTTCCGCCCACGAGTTGGCCGAAGGAGGATCCACGATCCGGGAAGACCTGGCAGCGCACAAGGTGCCGGCCTCCTTCTTTTTCACGGGCAACTTTTACCGCAACCGGACTAACCGGCAATTGATACGGCGGTTAAAGCAGGACGGCCATTACCTCGGCGCCCATTCAGACCAACATCTGCTTTATGCTTCCTGGCACGCCCGGGATTCCACCCTGGTCCCCCGGGAGACTTTCCTTGCGGACCTTCGGGACAATTACCGGGCGATGGAAAAGTTCGGCATCCGCAAATCGGAAGCGCCGTATTTTCTTCCGCCGTATGAATGGTATAACCGGGAGATTGCTGCCTGGACCCGGGAAGCCGGGCTCCGGTTGATCAATTACACGGCCGGGACGGGTACGGCCCGGGATTATACCTGGCCCGAAATGGGCCAAATGTACACAGACAGCCAGACCATACTGGACGACCTGCTGAAAGTGGAATACGATTCCGGCCTGAACGGATACATCGTACTGATCCATCTGGGGACCGATCCCCGGCGTACCGATAAATTCTATTCCCGGCTGAATGGACTCATCACGACCTTGAAAGACAAAGGATACCAATTTAAGCGATTTAACAAATGACGATCAAAGAGGCACAGAAGCAGGTGGACCAATGGATCCATACCACCGGGGTCCGTTATTTCAGCGAACTGACAAACATGGCCATTCTTACGGAGGAAGTGGGGGAAGTGGCCCGGATCATGGCGCGCCGCTACGGCGAACAATCCGCCAAACCATCCGATCAGGGCGCGCTCTCCGATGAACTGGCCGACGTGCTTTGGGTTTTGCTGTGCATTGCCAATCAGACGGGAGTGGACCTTACCGAGGCCCTGACGAAGAATTTCGAAAAGAAAACCACACGGGACGCCACACGTCACCGGGAAAACCCCAAACTACAATAAATTCCCATGTCTTATCACAGGCGACCGGACTTGGAAACCTCTGCCATTTTTCGCAGGGCACCGTTTTCCAGAATGGGGACTGATGTGCAGATGTCGGTTTGCAGACAAAAACAGATGTCTTCTTCGATATTCAGCTTTTCAAGCCTGATGCTATGGGAAGACTTGCGTAGGAATCCCCGGAGATCGTCCTTGGCCAACAGGTAAAGTTCTTCGGCAGCGATACCCGAATCGTCCACATTTTTGATCTCGTCCCGAAGCTGATTAACAACCGCCCCGGCGAAAAGCATATCCTCCAGATTGAACATACCCTTCCATCCGGCACATAACAGCAAAACACTCTGTTGTTGCCGGTGGAGGAAGTCGCACAACGCCGACTTGTTCAGGAAGGAACCGATGATGATCTTGTCGGCCCGAAGCGATTCATGGAGCGCCTGGGTGCCATTGGTCGTGGTAAGGACAATTTTTTTGCCTTTCACTTTCTCGGCGGTATAGGAAAAGGGCGAATTCCCAAAATCGAACCCTTCCACCACACAGCCTTCCCGCTCGGCGGCCAGAAGGAAGTCCCCTCCTCCGTATTCCATACACTCTTCTACAGTTGCCACGGGAATAATGCCTTCGGCCCCGTTGTCAATCCCATAACAGATAGACGAGGACGCCCTCAGAATGTCAATAATCACCACAATGCTGTCGGTGATATCGTAAAGCGGCAGCAGGGCCGGCGTAAAACAAACCTCTATTTTCCGCATCGCGTACTTATAAAATACTGGTAACTTATTCCCCGTTATAAAACGGCGGTTTAACAACCCGCGCGTCGGCGGCCTTGCCGCGGATCATGATCTGAAGGGGCGTTCCTTCTTTGGCAAACGCTTTCTCCACGTAACCCATTCCGATTCCCTTTTTCAAAGAGGGGGATTGGGTACCCGATGTTACCTTTCCGATGTGCATTCCTTTTTCATCCGTTATTTCATAACCTTCCCGTGGAATTCCTCGGTCGCTCATTTCAAAGCCCACCAGTTTCCGGCTAATTCCTTTTTCCTTTTCCAATTGCAATCCTGCCGAATTCACAAAATCCTTTGTAAAACGGGTGATCCAGCCCAGGCCCGCTTCAAAAGGGGAAGTGGTTTCGTCGATATCGTTTCCATAGAGACAAAACCCCATTTCCAGTCTGAGCGTATCCCGGGCGCCCAGCCCAATGGGCTTGACACCGTAGGGCTTGCCCGATTCAAATATATGGTTCCAGAGCTTTTCCGAGTGGGATTTTTCAAAATAGATTTCGAAGCCACCTGAGCCGGTATAGCCGGTTGCCGAGATCAGCACGTTCTCCACCCCGGCGAAAACACCCTTTTTAAAGGTATAATGTTCCATCGCGTGCAAATCTATTTCGGTCAGCGGTTGCAGCGTGTCGGCCGCAAGAGGCCCCTGGACAGCAAGCAGCGCGGTGCGGTCGGAAATATCCAGTATTTCCGCATCAAAACGATTGTGCTTTTGCAAGTGGGCCAGATCCTTTTCGATATTTCCGGCATTCACCACCAGCATATAGGTTTTTTCGTCAATCCGGTACACCAGGAGATCGTCCAGGATGCCGCCTTCCTCACCGGGAAGGTAAGCGTATTGCACTTTCCCGTCTACAAGCAGCGATGCATCGTTGGAAGTGACCCATTGAACCAGATCCAGGGCGCCCGCGCCCTTGATAATGAACTCGCCCATATGGGACACATCGAACACACCCACCGCCTTTCTGACGGTTTCATGCTCGACTGAGATTCCCTCGTACTGAATGGGCATGGAAAAGCCCGCGAACGAGGCCATCCTGGCTCCCAGTTGTTGGTGTATGGAATGAAAAGGTGTCAATCTCATCGTACGGCCGGTTGTTATTTGGTTAGCAAAGGTAAAAATAAGCTGCTAAAATCCAGCTCCAGCTGTTCGGGAAGTTGGCGGAAGGATCGGCGATGGTAGGTAGAAAGACCAAACTCCCGGATAGCCCGTCGGTGTGCGGGCGTGGGATATCCCTTGTTCCGATCCCATTCATAATGAGGAAACTCGGCGTGAAGCGCACGCATGTGATCGTCCCGGTAGGTTTTCGCCAGCACCGAGGCGGAAGCAATCGAATAATACAGACTGTCGCCCTTTACAATGCAGGCGTGCGGAATTTCCCGGTATTTCCTGAAACGGTTTCCGTCGATGATCAGGTGCTGCACCTGGCAGGATAACTGCTCCACCGCCCGGTGCATGGCTAGAAACGACGCGTTCAGAATATTGATCTCATCTATTTCTTCGTGGTCAGCAAATCCCACAGCCCAGGCAGTGGCGTGTTTGATAATGAATTCCCGCAACAGATAGCGCGTATCCTCATCCAATTGTTTGGAATCATTCAGCAGCGGATGCTCAAAATCGGTAGGCAGCACCACCGCCGCGGCAACCACCGGACCGGCCAGACAACCGCGACCTGCTTCATCGCAGCCGGCTTCCACTACATCTTTTTTGTAAAAGGCCAGAAGTTTATTCATTTCACACGTCTACCCTTCCATTGATAGCTCCGCTGTTGCCCCGCCAAGCCGATGTACACCATGTATACTACGTGTAGGAGGCTCAATACCGGCATCCAGATCAGCAGGGGAAGGCGTCCCATGAACCTGCTCAGGAAATACAGAAAAACGATTTCCACCGCAAGCTTCGAACCGAACATCCCCAAGAATAACGGTGCAAAGTTAAAATTAAATAACGCCAGACAACCTGTCAACAGCACAAATACATTAAAAAAATATACCGACAGCCCCAAGGCCACCACCAGCTTGTTCCGGTACTTGATGCTTTTGGAAGCCCAGCGCTTGCGTTGACTGAGGAATTCCTTTAAACTGGTTTTCGCGTGGGTGTACACGATAGCATCCCTGGATTTGATGAAGCCGATTTTATTGTAATACAGCGCGGCCACCTTATGCAGAAGCAACTCGTCGTCACCTGAAGCGAGGTCGTCAATCCCCTTAAAACCATCGACCTGAAAAAATACCTCCCGGGTATAAGCCAGATTCGCGCCGTTGCAGGTACTGGGGAAAGCGTTTCCGATCGCGGAGGCTCCCAATCCGATGAGATACATGAATTCCAGTGTCTGTAAGCGTTCAAACAACGAATTTTCCTCCGCAAAGCCTACCGGGGATGAAATTAGTTTGTACCCGTGCCGCTCGTATGCCGTGGCGATCGTGCGCAGCCAATCCGGCCCCATCCAGCAATCCGCGTCGGTCGTTACAATCAGTTCTCCCCAGGCTTCACCAATGCCCCGGGCAATGGCTTTCTTCTTATAGGAATTAATGGGTTTATGCTCGTTCATCCGGATAAGCCGCACGGCCGGGCGGACCGGGTCGGTCTGCGGGCCTGTGTATGAATTCACGAACGCCGCCGTCCGGTCGGTGGAATGATCGTCAATTACAATCACTTCCAGCAATTCAACGGGATATCGTTGGGCCAGAATGGCGTCCAGGCAGCGGCCAATCGTTGCTTCCTCGTCACGGGCCGCGATCAAGACGCTGATACGCGTGGTGGGATCCCCGGAGGGCGGCGCGGGCGTTTCAAGCCGGTTCCAACCCCGGATGAAACTGATCACGATCACCAGGTAAGCCGTGGTCAGCAGGATGGAAATAAACTCAATGATTGTTTCTGCCATTTCCTCCAAAGAAATTTGCCTTGAACACGAAAACCAGCCCGGCAATAGCAGGCAAGATAATGTTTACGATCCATACCCCAAAAGCCGAAGCAAGCACAAAAGAAGCATCCGCGGGGGCCACTACGAAACCAAAGAAGTAAGCTGAAGTAGCCCCGCGCACCCCCAGGTCATCCAGCATGGCCATGGTGGGTACGATGGACTGTACCATAAGGATCACGCTGATCAGCATCACCGAGGTGGCATAGTCCACCGCAGGCAGAAACAAGTAAATAAGCAGAACGTGCTGCGTGGTAAAGACCGCATATCGCAATAAACTGTACAGCAGACTAACCAATAGCTCCTTCTTGCGGTACATGAGCAGTACCCGGAAATAGCGGCGGAATTTTCTCAGAAACCGGAAGGAAGACAGGATGATATAGAGCCAGCGTACATTAAAATAAAACAGCGTGAAGAGCAAACAGAAAATGAAAACCCCCAAGCCCAGGGCCGCCTGTAGCGCCGTATTGAGCCCGATGAAACGGAGGGCGAAAAAATAAAATGCCACCGCCCCCAGCACGTTGGTGACCAGCATCTGGCTGAAGGCCCCAACCCACATGGCAAAGGCGCCTTTCACCCGGTTCCCCGG
>JAJUHF010000060.1 GCA_029268045.1 Anseongella ginsenosidimutans | reverse complement strand
CCAGGGTCATGTATCCGATTCCCGGCTGTACGTTGTATTCTTCCAGTGCGTAATAAACGCGGTCGTCTTTCAGCAACTTGCTCACCCTGCTCTCCGGATCGTTGATATCACCGAAGGTGATCGCATCGGCCGGACAGGACGTGGAACAGGCTGTTTCAATGTCGCCATCCCGCAAGGGACGGTTCTCCATCTTGGCTTCCAGTTTCCCGGCCTGGATACGCTGTACGCAGAACGTACATTTTTCCATGACGCCCCGGGAACGAACCACTACGTCCGGGTTGAGGGCCAGTTTGCCGAGATCGTTGTTCATGTAGTAGTCGAATGCATCGTTGTCGGCGTAATTGAACCAGTTGAAACGGCGCACCTTGTAGGGGCAGTTATTCGCGCAATACCGTGTTCCGAAACAACGGTTGTAAGCCTGCTGGTTCAGCCCGTCGGAAGAGTGCATGGTTGCCAGCACCGGACAAACCGTTTCGCAAGGCGCGTGATCGCAATGCTGACAAAGCATGGGCTGATGCACGACTTCAATATTTTCGGGATCCTCCTCGTCGATGGCATAGTACCGGTCAATCCGGATCCAGTGCATTTCCCTCCGGCGTCTGACCTCGTCCTTTCCTACTACGGGCACGTTGTTTTCCATGCTGCAGCTCACCACACAGGCGCCGCATCCGGTGCAGGCGTTCAGGTCAATGGCCATTCCCCAGTGATGGCCGGGTTTGGGATGCTCATCCCACAGGGAGTAATACGGATTGTCCGGATCGCCGTCCACCTTCAACAGGTCGTGGCTGTGGTTCGGCTGGCTTCCGGCGCTGTGATCTTCCAGGTACCGTTCAAAGGTTGTTTCCCGGACCGAATCACGCCCTTCCACGCTGTGGTGCGTCTGGGTCTGGGCCAGTTCATAAATTTCGCCGGTGGGCGTAACGCTTACCGCGGCGTTGTATGAGAAGGTTCCGTTCGCGTAGCTTGCAAACGGAAACGCGTTTTTCCCTACGTTATTACCCGCTTTCCCGCAACGTGTTCTTCCGTAGCCCAGGGCGATGGCGACGGTCCCCACGGCCTGACCGGGCTGAACCAGCACCGGGAGGTGTACGGCATAGGAACTGGATTTCACTTCAACCACGTCCCATTCCTTGACGCCCATATCCAGCGCGGTTTGCGGTGCCAGGGAGGCGTAGTTGTCCCAGGTTACTTTGGATACCGGATCGGGTAATTCCTGCAGCCAGGGATTGTTGGCGTCCCGTCCGTCCCTCATGGCCGGCTTCTGATAGAGTACCAGTTCCAAATCCCCCTGCAAGGCAGAAGCGGATTGTCTGATGGCGTTTGCCGCGGCGGAAAGGTCCTGCGAGAAAGTATAGGCCTGCGCTTCCGCGCGGGGAAGCTGAACCACACCTTGCTGCAACAGCAGGGTCCAGCTGTGGCCGGCATCGCTGCCGCCCAGATTCTCCAGCGGCAGAATATTCGCTTGCCAGTATTCCCGGATATAATCCACCCATTCCTTCGGATTCAGCATCCAGGTAAGCAGGCTTTGCTGCATCTGGCGGGTATTGAACAGGGGATTAATCGTAGGCTGCGCTACGTAATAAACATCGGTACGGGGCTGGTAATCGTTCCAGGACTCAAACGTATTGTGGTCCGGCGCGATCACATTGCAATGTGCGGCTGTTTCGTCTATCCGGTCGGCGAAGGAAACCTTCATCCGCACGTTCTTAAGGGCTTCGGTGAATTTACCGGCTTCCGCATAATCGTATGCCGGATTCACCCCGTGGAAAAAGACCGCACCCACTTCCTTGCGCTCCATGCGTCCCACCAACTCGGCGAAAACCGCTTCATCCCCCTGGTGCTTGAGCACGGGATTATCCAGGTCGATGGTCGTTCCATAGCTTCCAAGCAGGGAGTTGATCGCGTTGACCACCGTCTGGATGGCCACATCGTTTACTCCGCAAACCACCAGGGCGCGTCCCCGGGCAGCCCAGAGGTCTTTTGCCGCTTCGATGATCTTTTTGGAAGCCGTTTCAGGCAGTTCACCCGCCTGTACGGTGGCCGACCCGGCCTGCTTTGCAATTTCATTGTATAGCGCAAGCGCTGCGATGCCCTGCTGGGAGGGCTTCACCGGAATCCGCACATCCGCATTGGAACCGGTCATGGAAAGCCCGCTCTCAATCTGTATATGCCGGGACATGGTTTTGTTGTACCGCAAGGCTTTCGCGTTCCGACCGGAAACGTATTGTTTTGAGAATTCCACCGGAGAAATCCAGGTGCCCAGGAAATCGGCTCCCAATCCGACAATCACCGCCGCCTGATCAAACCGGTAGGATGGCAGTATGGCTTTCCCGAAGCTGTTCTGGTTCGCCTTTAACATGGCCGAATAAGAAACCGGCTCATAAACGACGTGCTCCGTATTCGGATATTTTTGTATAAATTGCTCAATTAGGGTCTGTGTGGAAGGGCTGATTACCGTAGAGGTCAGAATGACCGCTTTCTGTCCCGCGATCTGGAGTGAATTCATCTGGGAGATCACCACTTCGTCGATATCGTCCCAGTCTACCTGCTGTTCATTCAGCACCGGTCCCTTCAGTCTTCCGTTATCATACAGGTTAAGCAAGGATGCATGGCCTACCGCGTCCACACCCCCTTTTGCAATGGGGCAGGCAGGGTTTCCCTCAATCTTGATCGGACGGCCTTCGTGTGTTTTCACAAGTATCCCGTAACCCTCGGGCAGGGCGGAAGCATAATAATCGGGAATGCCGGGAGTAACTCCCTCCGGCTTCACCAGGTAGGGAACCGCCTTGCGGACCGGGGCCCTGTTACAGGCAGCCAGGGTCGCTGTTCCCACCCCGAACCCAATCATTTTCAGGAAGTCGCGGCGGGGAGTAACCGTGTTTTTGTTGATCTCCTGCACGAGCGTCTCCATGGGGAGATCCTCCGCAAATTCCCGCTGCTTCGATTCCTGATACTCGGGAGTGTTATAAAGCTCCTCGAATCCTTTCCAGTACTTTTTCGTCAATTTTTCCATTTACAATGGCTAATAAACAATCAATAATGGCACCTTGCACAATCAATGCCGCCCAGGTCAGCTACCGTAATCTTTCCTTCCTTGATCTGCTCATGCGCTGCCAGGATCTTATCGTAGTATTCGTTATGTTCGGCGTGGATCACCTCGGTTTCCCGGTGACAGTCCACACACCATTTCATGGTCAGCGGGGAGAATTGGTAGATCTCTTCCATTTCCGCCACGGGCCCGTGACAGGCGTAGCAGACCGGATCGTCGGCTTTCAGGCCTTTCGCTTCCCGTATGGCCGCTTCCCCTACCGTTACGTGTTGAGAGTGGTTGAAGTAGGCGAAATCCGGAAGGTTGTGTACCCGGATCCATTCCACGCCCTGCGGGTTGTCTCCGTATTCCCCGGTTGCGGGATCGTAATCCAGGGCTTTGTATATCTTGGCAATCTCCGCGCTGGCCGTGGGGGAATCACTTCCGTCGCCATTGACCACGTTGTGACAATTCATACAGGTACTCAGCGAGGGGATGCTGGCGTTTTTACTTTTCCACGCGCCTCCGTGGCAGTATTGGCAGTCAATTTCCATTGCCCCGGCATGAATGTCATGCGGGAAGCGGATGGGTTGTTTGGGCTGGTAGTATTGCTCCACCCCAACATTCCACATGATGTTCCAACTAAAAGCCGCGCCGATCATCAGCACAACCAAAATGGAAACCGCGATGAATTTCTTATTGCGGCTGAGCTTTTTGAGCCCGGCCAGGTAGTCTTTCTTTGGCGTCACTTCGGGAGCTACCTCAACCCCCTGGTTCTTCAGGATCACTCTTTTGAGCGAACCGATGGTCCGGTTCAGTACCGTGATGATCAGGAAAAGGAGAACCGCCAGTACAATCAGCCCAATCACGCTGATTGCGGAAATTCCTTTATCCTGCGGAGCCGCTGCGGCGCCATCCCCGGCCGCGGCCGGCTGCTGCAGCGCCTGGGTCTCCGCCTCTACGTACGCAAGTATGTCAACAATGTCCTGCGTGGTCAATTGAGGGAACGGAGGCATCGCAGCCTGATTGTATTCCTCATAGATCGCTATCGCGGCGGGATCCCCGCTGGCAATCATTCCGGGTGAATCGTGGATCCAGTTGATCAGCCACTCCTGGTCGTGCCGCTGGTTTACCCCCGCCAACGCGGGCCCGGCCAGCTTTCGGTCGATGCCGTGACATGCCGCACAATTACTGGAGAACAAGGCCTGTCCGTTGGCAATATCCCCCGCGATGTTCGCTCCTCCGGTAGCTACGGTATCCTGCATGGCAGCAACGGTATCCTCTGCAGAAGCCTGCGGAGTCTGCGCCAGCGCGGAAAAAGTAGAAGAAGTGAACAATAGTAAAAAAGAAAGTGCGAATCCGGGAAGTCTCCGCATGAAACAGATGGAAGAGTTATGACTCATTGCTGCGTTTATCTATCTCGTGTAAAATAGTCGTTAAAGCGTTTCAAAGTACGTTTTTGCGGTACGTGACTTTGGGATGACAAAAATATGACATAAATAATTATTTATCGCAGGCACCCCCCAATTTTCCTAATTTATAATCGTTCTAAATTGATTTCTCGATTCTTTTATTTAACTTATTGGGCCCCACCTGAGCGATATCATCACATATTCAATAACCAGGCGAAAATCAGCGGTGCTACAATGGTCGCATCCGACTCGATCACATACTTCGGCGTGTCCACATCCAACTTGCCCCAGGTAATCTTTTCATTGGGAATTGCTCCGGAATAAGACCCGTAACTTGTGGTGGAATCGGATATCTGACAGAAATAGCTCCAGAACGGGATGTCATGCAATTCCAGGTCCTGATAAAGCATGGGGACCACGCAGATCGGAAAATCCCCCGCAATGCCGCCCCCGATCTGGAAGAAGCCCACGCCTTTGCCCCCGGAATTCCCCCGGTACCAATCGGCCAGCCAGGTCATGTATTCTATTCCGGATTTCACGATGGAAGGCTGCAGTTCCCCTTTGATGCAGTAGGAAGCGAAGATATTCCCCATGGTTGAATCCTCCCATCCGGGTACCACAATGGGCAAGTTCTTTTCCGCCGCCGCCAGCATCCAGCTGTCTTTGGGATCGATCTCGTAATATTGTTCCAGGTCGCCGGAAAGCAGCATTTTATACATGTACTCGTGCGGGAAAAAACGTTGTCCATTGGCCTGAGCGCTTTTCCACTGTTGGAAAATGTGCTTTTGGAGTCGCCGGAACGCTTCCTCTTCGGGAATGCACGTATCGGTGACCCGGTTAAAACCGCTTTCCAGGAGCTTTCCTTCGTCTTCCGGGCTCAGATCGCGGTAATGGGGAACGCGCTTGTAGCTATTATGGGCCACCAGGTTCATGATGTCCTCTTCCAGGTTAGCCCCGGTGCAGGAAATGATCTGTACCTTATCCTGCCGGATCATTTCGGCCAGGATCTTGCCCAGCTCCGCGGTACTCATTGCCCCGGCAAGGGTGATCATCATTTTGCCGCCTTCGGCTAAATGTTTTTCATATCCTTTGGCCGCGTCGACCAGCGCGGCGGCATTGAAATGGAGGTAATACTTTTCAATGAAGGAAGATATTGCATTACGGCTTGTATCCATTTTCAGAAAATATACGTAGAGATAACAGGAATCTGTTTCCTGATGGGGCAAAAATAGAAATTTTATCCTATATATGTTTATTATACTTTTGTAGAGGGTACAACCTGCATTTTATGAGGAGAATTCTGTTTTTACTGTTGACAGCTTGGACGATGAAGGGATTTGCGCAGGAGGATACGCTTTTTCGGAAAAACAGCTTCATACCCTTGCCGGTTTTTGGTTATACACCCGAAAAAGGTTTCGAGTTCGGCGCCGGCCTGTACTATTCGTTCTATACCGACAAAACCGACCCGGTGCCGCGGACCAGAAATTCCACGCTTCAGATTTCGGGCACTTTTTCAACGGAAAGACAGTACAAGCTGGACCTGAAAGCCGATATATGGACTCCGGGAAACACCTGGCACTTCCAGCCGCAGGTTCGTTATCATGATTCGCCCTTTCATTTTTACGGCTTGGGTGATACGGCTATGAACAGCCTGAAGTCCCGGGTAAACAACGAACAATACAAAGTTAGCCTGTCGGTCGAACGCTTGCTGTTTAAAAATTTCTACGGGGGGATTTCCTTTCTTTACCAGAAAGATCAGTTCTGGTCGGAGGACAACGAGGGAATTTATCCGCGGATGCCCTTGGTGGATAAAGAAGGCGGCCATGCCACCTTTCTGGGGGTTTCGGCCGTGTACGATAACCGGGACAATCAAAACTATACGCGCTCCGGGGGCATGGTGCGCCTGAGCATGAGTTATACCCCGCCTGCCTGGAGCAAGCGTGAATTCTCCCTGATCAACCTGGATAGCCGTTACTTCTGGCCGCTATCTCCCCGGATGACGATCGGCGCCAATGCGATATACAGTACCATTCAGGGCAAGAAGCGTCCATTCTATTTTTTGCCGGCCATGGGCAGCGGCCAAATCATGCGGGGCTATAAGAACGGCCGGTACCGGGATCAGAGTTACCTGGCCATGCAGGCGGAGTTGCGCTACCTGGTCGATCCCAAAATCCGGATCAAATTGCCTTTCCTTGACGACACACCGACTTTTGCCCTGGCTGCCTTCGTGGGCGGGGGATCGGTATTCGGGAACGGGAGTTTCGATCCGGGTCGCATGAAACCGAATTATGGACTGGGAGTGCGGTACTTTTACGATGAAGTGTCCCGTCTTACCCTCCGGCTGGATTATGGCTGGGGTGAGAAACGTGCCGGGGAGCCCCGCCAGGGCGCAGTGTATCTGTCAATCGGGGAAGCATTCTGAGCCTGGCGGGATCAGAACCGGAGGGTAAAATGTTCTTTTGCCTGGCCTCCGCGGAGAAATACGAGCCCGATATGAAACAGGTCGGCGGTGACCGAAACGGCAGGGTGGGCCTTGATCCGTTCCCAGGCTTCCTCCATGCCTTTGGACCAATGGATATCGTCGAAGATAATGAGGGAATCCTCATGGAGGATCGGCAGGCACCATTCGAAATAATTGAGCGTGGCATCCCTTCGGTGGTTCCCGTCCACGAACAACACTTCCAGCGACGGAAGGGTTTTCAGCAAATCCGGCAATACCTCGTCGAAATTGCCGGTTAACGATTCAATTTGGCCGGCCTTCGCGGAACGGAAGACTTCGCGGGCAACCGCGGCGGTCTGTGGACAGCCTTCGATCGTGATCACCCGCGCATCAGCCTGGGCTTTAGCCAGATACAGGGTTGTGATCCCCAGGCAGGTTCCCAGTTCCAGTATGGTGCCCGGACGCGTATCACGCACAAGGCGGTAAATCAATTGAGCCAGGCGGGGTGATTTCAGGGCGTTGGATGCCAGGGCCGAAACCCGCCTTTGCTTCCGGTTTCCGTATTGCGAACCGGCCCCCAGGTCGGTTAGCGTAAGCAGGCGCTGATCCCGGAGCAGCTTCCTCCGTTGATCCTCGACCAGCCCGTATTCGGGATAAGGTGTTTTATCGTAAATCACTTTATCCGCCAGCCGGTACATAAAAGGGGAATGCAGGCCGTGACGGCCTTTAGCCGTCGCGGCGTATCGGAGCCAGCTTTTGACCAGGTGCATGTTCAGCATGCGGCAAAGATATTAAATTGATGATTTTAAAATTATTTTGGTAATATTAGCCTTGTCTTAGGGCCGTACGGCGATGATTGATCCAAAAGAAGTGGAGGCGTTGGTAAAGCTCCTGGATGACCCCGACACGGAGGTTTTCAGGCATGTGGAGGAACGGTTGCTTTCTCACGGTTACCACGTCATGAGCTACCTGGAAAGTTCCTGGGAAACCTCCCTGAACCCCGTTTTACAGGAACGCATTATTGAAATTATTCATAAGATCCAGTTCCGGGAGGTCAAAAAGGACCTGCGGGAATGGGCCATGAGCGGGGCATTCAACCTCTTGCAGGGGGTCCTGATCGTGAACCGGTACCAGTATCCCGATCTGGATGAGCAAAAAATCATCAATCAGATCGAACAGATCAAACGGGACGTGTGGCTGCATATGAATTACCACATGAGCGCGCTTGAGAAAGTGAAGCTCCTGAATAATGTTATTTTTAAGACCCACGGATTCAGCGGAAATACAGTAAATCATCAGGACCCGCAGAATTCGTATCTGAATCTGGTACTAGAAAGCAAAAAGGGAAACCAGATCTCGCTGGCCCTGATTTATTCCCTGACTGCTCAGAAACTGGACATTCCCATTTACGGAGTCAATTTGCCACAGCATTTTATTCTGGCTTACGTGGACGATCAGGAACCGGCGCCCCGGGGTTTTGAGAAACACGAAGGGATCCTGTTTTACATCAACCCCTTCAACAAGGGATTTGTATTCAACAAACGGGATGTGGATTATTTTCTCCGGCAGCTGCAGATCAGCCCGCGGAAGGAATACTACGTGCCTTGTTCCAATGTGGCCATCGTGCAGCGGATCCTCCGGAACCTGATCGCTTCCTACCAGCAATTGGGCGCCCGCGGCAAAGTGGAAGAACTGACCGAGCTGCTGGAGACCCTGACAAGCTCCTTTTCCGATTCCTAGCGCCGGAATCAGTATTCCATGAGATAAGCCTTGATAAATTCATTCAAATCCCCGTCCATCACGCCCTGCACATCGGAAGTTTCCACGCCTGTCCGCAGATCTTTTACCAGCTTATAGGGATGGAATACGTAGTTTCTGATCTGGGACCCCCATTCGATCTTCTTCTTGGTCCCTTCCACGGCCGCCTTGGCTTCATTGCGCTTCCGCAGTTCCAGCTCGTACAATTGGGATTTGAGCATTTTCAACGCCTTTTCCTTGTTCTGAAGCTGTGATCGCTCCTGCTGGCACTCGATAATGATCCCCGAGGGCGCATGATGGAGCCGCACAGCGGTTTCGACCTTATTGACATTCTGTCCTCCCTTTCCACCCGAACGATAGGTATCCCAGGAGATGTCGGCGGGATTGATCTCCACTTGAATGGTGTCGTCCACCAGCGGATACACGTATACCGAAGCAAAGGAGGTATGCCGGCGCGCATTCGAGTCGTAAGGTGAGATGCGGACCAATCGGTGTACGCCGTTCTCCCCCTTCAGGTAGCCATAGGTGAAATCGCCGATAAATTCCAGCGTACAGGATTTGATCCCGGCCACTTCCCCGTCCACCCGGTCTATTTCGCCTACCCGGTAGCCTTCCTTTTCTCCCCACATGATGTACATGCGCATGAGCATTTCCGCCCAGTCACAGCTTTCGGTGCCCCCCGCCCCCGCGTTGATGGTCAGGACGGCACTGAGCTGATCCTCCTCGCCGTTGAGCATGTTCTTGAACTCAAGGTCTTCGATCAGACGGATGGTCCGGTCGTACTGCTCCTGCATTTCCTGGTCGGACGCCTCATTTTCCCGGTAGAATTCATACATGACATAGGTGTCTTCGGCCGAAGCATTGACCCGGTCAAAGGCGTCTGTCCAGAATTTGATGGACTTGATCTGGCCCATGATCTTTTCGGCTTCCCTGGGTGAGTCCCAGAAGCCAGGCTGCAGGGTTTTTTCCTGCGCCGCACGTAATTCGCTTATTTTCGCATCGTAGTCAAAGATGCCTCCTCAGGGACCCTACTCTGTCCCTCACGTCCTTGATTTGTTCACTTGTCATGCCGACAAAGATCGGATTTTGACTGGAAATTACAATCCAGGAAAAAAAGCGTCCTCAATATGGTAGACTTCATGGGTTCCGTCCGCGAGAAAGGTAATGGAAATAATATCGAACCGGATTTCCTCTTGGAACTTCGCCCGGGCAAGGTACGCGCTGGAAGCACGCTGCAGGTGTTTCTGCTTTTGCCAGGTAACGGATTCTTCCGGATATCCGTACCGGTGGCCGATCCTGGATTTCACTTCCGCGAAGATCAGGATGCCTTTCCAGGAGGCGATCAGATCAATCTCGGTATGCCTGAAACGCCAGTTCCGCTCCAGGATCCGGTAGCCTTTTTCCTCCAGATACCGGCAGGCGATTTTCTCCCCCCTCCTACCCAGTTCATGATGGGTCGCCACAATTTGACTATTTTTGTGTTAATAATTTAATTCTATCCTTGAAGGTACCCAATTCAAGTGTTATCATGAAAAAAGTCATATTCGAAGACTGGGGCCTGATCGATTATCAGGAAGCCTGGGACCGGCAGCAGGCGCTTTTCGATGAAACCATCCGGATCAAAATGGAGAACCGGCTGAAAGAACAGACGCCTTCCACGACGGTCCAGGCGCCGGTTACAACCCCGGACTACCTGGTATTCTGTGAACACCCCCATGTGTTTACCCTTGGAAAAAGTGGCAAGATCGACCACCTGCTGCTCGACGAGGAGGCGCTGGAAAAGGTAAACGCTTCCTTTTACAAAATTAACCGGGGAGGCGATATCACCTACCACGGACCGGGCCAGATTGTGGGTTACCCCATTTTCGATCTGGATCATTTCTTCACGGATATTCACCGCTACTTGCGCACGCTCGAAGATGCGGTCATTCAGACATTGAACGAGTACGGGGTGGACTCGGGACGTATTCAGGGATTGACAGGCGTCTGGCTTGATCCGGACCAGCCCGCCAGGGCACGCAAGATCTGCGCATTGGGAGTCCGCTGCAGCCGGTGGGTGACCATGCACGGGTTTGCTTTCAACGTAAATGTGGACACCGGATACTTCAATCACATTGTGCCCTGCGGGATTGACGATAAGAAGGTGACCTCACTCCACCTCGAACTGGGGAAGCCGGTCGACATCCGCCACACCCGTGAAATCCTGAAAGATAAGATCTCAAGCTTGTTTGGAATAACCCTTACCCCTGATTCCAATTTATCCGCCCATGCCTGAGCCCCGTTTACAGACCGCGCCGAAGTCCTGCCTTTATCTCATTCCATTGCTGGCGCTGCTTTGCACCGCCAATTCCTGCCAGACCCAGAACGGCAGCACCTGGTTTGCCATCCGCGACCTGGAAAACCGGAGCGTGTTCCGGCTGGACGATACCCTTCAATTGGAAATAAGTGGGTCCAAATCGGGCAAAGACCCCGATTCAGCCCAGTGGCTGATTCATGGAAATACGGCGGGAAGCGGCTCCCGTCTGACCCTCCCGGCCCAAGCACTGGGCCTGGGCAGTACAAAAATCACGACCCGGGTCTGGCTTGGGGAAAAACAGTACGAAAGTACCAGCGATGTGGTGGTGCTTTCCGATACCGAACCCCTTTCGGATACTTATGAGCTGGTTAACACGTATGCGCACGATACCTCGGCCTACACCCAGGGCCTTTTTTTTGCCGGCGGGCGGTTGTATGAAAGCACCGGCAGAAAGGGGCAGAGTAGCCTCCGGCTGACCGGGATTAACGGCCAGGTCCTGAAGCGGGTGGCCCTGCCGGATGATTTCTTCGGAGAGGGAGCCTGTTTGCTGGACGGGAAAATATATCAGCTTACCTGGAAAGGGAAAAAAGGATTTATATACAATCCGGACCTGGAAAAGCTCGGCGAGTTCGCCTATCCCGAGACCTTTGACGGCTGGGGGCTCACCACCGACGGGCGTTACCTGATCCTGAGCGACGGAACCCACCTGTTACGGTTTCTCGATCCGCAGGATTCGATGCGTGTCGTGCGTACGCTTGAGGTTTTTGATCACCGGCAAGCCGTGAAACTCCTGAACGAACTCGAATATGTGAACGGCTTGCTTTACGCGAACGTATATACGAAAGATTACATCGTGGAAATAGATCCTGCCAGTGGAAAAGTACTCCGGCAAATCGACTTCACCGGCATCCTTCCCGAAGCGCGGCATTACCCGGGCTTCGATAAATACAACTACGTATTGAATGGAATTGCGTATGACCCCGAAGGCGACCGCTTTTTCGTTACCGGCAAAAAATGGCCTCTCCTTTTTGAGGTGCGTTTCTAATATTTTTTCCTTCCTAACCTAAGCCGTAGTGCAGTGCATGTACGCGCCCGGCTTCTCCGCCCGTTGTAAGGCCCAAAAAATTACCATCCCGACGCAGCGGCCGGACCCGTCCCGGTGAATACTAATTCGGGAATTTAAAGGTGAATCCCGCGCCAAAAAGCTGTTTTAGCTGAAGATGGGGTCCAAACTCCGTATTATCGGGTTCTTCCGAGAGCGGAAGCAAGATGTCGTCGTCATAAATCAGCTGTAGACCGAAATAGGTGGTCAGAAAATCGTTCACCTTCAAATTCAGGTTCAGCTGGTTGTCAACGTCCACATTCTTCGGGTTTTCAAGGTAGTTGGAAAAGAGAACCAGTTTATTCTCTAAAGTCACATTCTTTACCAGTTCAAACTTCAGGTAGGCCATGGCGTTGGCTCCCAGCTGGTAATTGACTGTCTGGCCGGTATCCACGCCAAAGGCGCCCTGCGAGGAAAGGAAATCGTCTGCCACAACGGTCAGCTTGGACGCCGCGGGCGAAATGTTGAAATAAAAATTATCGGATTGCTTGTAGCCGATACCGGGACCGAACTGGATAAACGCGGGGGCCAGTATATTGGATATAAGCGTACGATCCCCGTCGTCGGCGTAGGTATATCCCGGGGCAAACTGGCTCTGAAGATCCAGAAAGAAGGAATACAGCCAGCGTTTGCTCAGCTGATGCCCCAGAAAGGAATTGATACTTAAAATATCCTCACTCTTCCGCCATCCGAAATCGTCGATATTGCTGATCCCGTAACCGGCTTTCAGTTTGGTGTCCCAATTCCATTTGCCCTTGGCGTAATTGAAATTGTAATCAAAAAGCGCGTTCAGTGCCAGGGAATTCTGACCTCCGGCGGACCAATGGGAGAACGAGGCCTGATTGAACAACAGGTTGTGGACTCCGCTGATTTTCCAGGTCGTATCGGATTCCTGGGCGAGGGATAGATTAGCGAAGAATAGGCAGAAACTTAGCGAGCATACGATCTTTTTCATGAAAACTTATTATTTATATAAATAGGTGCCTTTTTGTTGCGGCAAATATATAAAAGTAAATTAATTTTCCTTCGAACGAATCCGAACGGGTTTCTCTTCCATGAAAAATTTAACAAAAAAACCCTGGCCGTTTCAGGACCAGGGTTTGTATTTTATCTGCGTAAGCCGAAGCTTATTACATCATGCCGCCCATACCGGGAGCGGGCGCTGCCGGAGCCTTATCTTCTTCAGGCTCATCTGCAAGCACGCACTCGGTCGTAAGTAGCATGGACGCAATCGATGCTGCGTTTTCAAGCGCTACGCGAACCACCTTTTTCGGGTCGATCACACCTGCAGCGATCAGATTCTCGTACTTATCGTGACGTGCGTTGTATCCGAAGTCATCTTTGCCTTCTTTCACACGCTGTACTACAACGGATCCTTCGCCACCTGCGTTGGTTACGATCTGACGCAGCGGCTCTTCGATCGCACGCTTGATCAGATTGATACCGGTGGTTTCGTCCTCGTTGGCGCCTTTCAGGTTTTCCAGTGCGCTGATGGCGCGGATATAGGCCACACCGCCGCCGGCAACGATACCTTCTTCAACCGCGGCACGGGTAGCGTGAAGTGCGTCGTCCACGCGGTCTTTCTTTTCTTTCATTTCCACCTCGGTGGCAGCGCCTACGTAAAGTACAGCTACCCCGCCGGCCAACTTGGCAAGGCGTTCCTGCAGTTTTTCTTTATCGTAGTCGGAAGTGGTTGTTTCGATCTGAGCTTTGATCTGGCTAACCCGGGCCTTGATGTCTTCCGATTTACCTGAACCGTTGATGATGGTGGTATTGTCTTTGTCTACCGTCACCTTTTCGGCTTTTCCAAGATAGGAAAGATCGGCATTCTCCAGTTTGAATCCTCTTTCTTCAGAGATTACGGTACCGCCGGTCAGAATGGCAATGTCTTCCAGCATGGCTTTGCGACGGTCGCCGAAACCGGGAGCCTTTACAGCGGCGATCTTCAGGGAGCCGCGCAGTTTGTTGACTACCAGGGTAGCCAGCGCTTCTCCGTCCACGTCTTCAGCAATGATCAACAGGGGGTTACCGGTTTGAACTTGCTTTTCGAGTACGGGAAGCAATTCCTTCATGGTGGAGATCTTCTTGTCGTAGATCAGGATGTGCGGGTTTTCCAACTCCGCTTCCATTTTATCGGCATTGGTTACAAAGTAGGGAGAGAGGTAACCGCGGTCGAACTGCATCCCTTCCACTACTTCCACATAGGTATCTGTTCCTTTTGCTTCTTCAACGGTAATGACGCCTTCCTTTTTTACTTTGTCCATCGCCTGCGCGATCAGATCGCCGATTACCTCGTCGTTGTTTGCGGAAATGGTAGCGACCTGTTTGATCTTGTTGGTGTCGTCGCCTACTTCGGTGGTTTGTGAATCAAGCTCTTCAACAACCGCCTTGACGGCTTTATCAACCCCTCTTTTCAGGTCCATCGGATTGGCGCCGGCAGCAACGTTCTTCAGACCACCGGTAATAATAGCCTGGGCAAGCAGGGTAGCGGTTGTGGTCCCGTCGCCTGCTACGTCTGCGGTTTTGGATGCCACTTCCTTCACCATCTGGGCGCCCATGTTCTCCAGGCTGTCCTTCAGGTCTATTTCCTTTGCTACGGAGACACCGTCTTTTGTAATGGTGGGCGCTCCGAATTTCTTATCGATAATCACGTTACGGCCTTTGGGCCCCAGCGTCACTTTTACTGCATTTGCAAGTATATCCACGCCTCTTTTCAGAGCGTCGCGGGCTTCAACATTGTATTTTACCTGTTTAGCCATGATTGTTTTTGTGTTTGAATGTTAGATTGAATGATTAGAGAATAGCGTAAATATCAGACTCACGCATGATCAGATATTCCGCCCCTTCATAGGTGAGTTCCGTACCGGCATATTTGCCATACAGCACGGTATCGCCCACTTTAACAGTCATGGGCTCGTCTTTCTTGCCGTTGCCTACTGCAACTACTTTCCCTTTTTGAGGTTTTTCCTTCGCAGTGTCAGGAATAATGATACCTCCAGCGGTCTTCTCTTCAGCAGGAGCAGCCTCTACAACTACTCTGTCTGCAATTGGTTTAATGTTCAACGACATAGTATATACTTTTTTTGTTATTTACTGATAGCTTGCCTTGATCACTTTCCATGCCAAGCCCCGGAAAGCAAGCGTTCCATGACAACCTTGTCATTCCCTGTGAAATTTTGACAGAAAATGGCAGTCAATTCCCACTTATTGCGCCGAGGTATCGGTTGATCCGGCTTCACCGGAGGTTTCCGCATCACCCGAAATGCCGGGAAGCAATGGAGAAGCGGGTGCCGGGGTTGCCTGCCGGTCAATCTGTTCCTGAATGGCTGATTCACCGATACTTCCACCACCACCGATAAAGAATTTGGTCGACAAGCTGATCGCCAACAATATGATTGCGAATGTCCAGGTAGCCTTTTCCAGAAAGTCACCTGTGCGTTGAACACCCATTACCTGGTTGGAACCTCCAAACGTCGAGGACAGTCCGCCACCTTTGGGGTTCTGCACCAGAATAACCACGATCAAAAGAATACAGACAATTATTGCCAGAACAATCAAAAATGCATACATGATATAAAGAAGTTCATTTTTTCAATTTCTCAATAAGGCCAGCAAAGTACGCGCTTTTTTCCGGGAATTTCAAACTTAATTTCTCGTACACCCGGAT
>JAJUHF010000059.1 GCA_029268045.1 Anseongella ginsenosidimutans | reverse complement strand
GCATTCCGGTGATCATTGAAACGGACAAATTCACCCTGAAAACGGGTACCCAAGTAGGGTTTACCGACGAAGCGCTGGTCGTAGGTCCGGCTGTAAAAAATGGTAAAAGTGTTGACGGCCGGTTTGCTGAAAACCGTATTATCATTTTCGTTGGGAGGAAGCGTGAACGGGCCGCCGCTGCTGGAAGTTACGACCACCAGCCAGTTTTCCGATTCATATTCCGGCCGGCTTTTAAGCGCGTTGAGGATGTCGCCCAAACGGCTGTCGAACGCGAGGATCGCCGCTTTGTATTCCGGACTGCTCAGGTCGTATTCATGGGCAGCGCCTGCCTGGTCCACTTCGCTGAACTGTGCGGTAATGAAGGTCGCATCCCGGTCGGCAAGCGCATCGATGACCGCCGAGGCCACCTGGGCGTCGCCCGCGAAAGCTTGCTTTTCATCCGCTCCACGGGCAAGCTCTTCGGTAAAGACCGTTGACCTTCCAAAAACACTGATCTTGCTTTCGGGAAGCGCTTCTTTCACCCGTTCAAAGATCACAGGATACCGATCCAGATTCGCGGACGTAAGGTCGTTTCCGAGCACGCCATGCTTTTCCTTATTTACCCCAGTCAGGAGGCTCGCCCAGTTGGCAGCCTGTCCGGTTGCTTCGTCATCGCTGAGCGACACCCAGGAGTAAATGGAATTGGGAAGCAGGGAGGTAATATTGGGCGCCTGTGCGTCCCGCACCGAAACACCCCGGGCACCGTCCACAATCAGGTAAAGCACTTTGGGATTGCCATAGATGACATTTACGCTGTCCTTATAATCGGTGTCGGGCAGTATTTTTTCAAAGTTCCCATTACAGGCGGTCA
This sequence comes from Anseongella ginsenosidimutans, assembly GCA_029268045.1. GTDB lineage: Bacteria > Bacteroidota > Bacteroidia > Sphingobacteriales > Sphingobacteriaceae > Anseongella > Anseongella ginsenosidimutans_A. The sequence goes on along the minus strand of JAJUHF010000059.1, from coordinate 14,887 downwards.
GGAGCCCCATAAGCCCAACCAGAAATCCCGTAACACCCGGTAATGTATATTTTTTGATCATTTTCATATCCTCAGAATTAAGGTGCTATTCCAGTACTACTCGGATGAAATTATTGACTTCTTCATTGTCAAAGCGGTAAAAATCACCCATCAGTAGTAATGCGCGTTTATTGTCTTCCGTTTTGGTTTCCACAATATCCGACATAAAGCCGCCGAACGCACCGGTTGCATTGTATCCAGGCGCCAGGGATCCATCGGGATTCAGCACCATGAATCCGTTCCGCGTGACTCCGTCATATTTAGTGAAAAGCCCGCTCACTACAATCAAACCGTCATTTAACATTTCCGCGTAATACGCATGCCCGCCCTCCAGCGTCCGTGCTTTAAATGAAGGGTCAATTGTTCCGTCTTTGTTAAGGACTGCGATCCCCACTGCGGGCGTTCCGTCGTAGGATTTGAACGGACCGGCAATTACGTATTTTTCCATCTGTTCGTTATACGTCGCCGAACGGATGTAATAGTTCGCACCCGATCCGGACTTGAAATCCGGGTCAATGGTCCCATCCGGATTCAATCGCGTGATATATCCTGCGGGCTGTCCGTCAAACGTGGTGAATTCCCCTCTAACCAGGATTTTGCCGGCCAACGTTCCTTGCTGATGCATGTAGGTCCCTATCCCGCCATTGCCTCCCTGGAAAGTTTTGTCACCGCTGAACCGGAAACTTTTATCGAGGCTGCCGTCCGCATTTAAGCGGATGATTTGCCTGGCCTCGACACTGTCGAGGATGACTGTATCCCGCGTTTCATACAAATTCGGTTCATCGTAACGCCTGCTGATGTAGTACCGGAAGTTCCCGGTCACGATCAACTTTCCGTCCTGTTCATACACTTCGTCGATATATCCGTCCGTTCCTCCGTTAAAACTGGGGAAATACTTGATGGTATCGGTCTGATCCGGACGCCGGAAGGTATGGATTCCCATCGTATCGATGGTCCCGTTGGTATTCAGCAGGGTAATATTGCTGATATTCTCGGTCCGTTGTCCGTAGCCGCTAAATCGTCCGGTGATCACGTATTTGTTCCCGAACGGCAGAAAGGAAGTCAAAAAACCGTTTGCGCCGCTTCCGGTCCTAAATGAAGGATCGTAAGTTCCGTCAGAAAACGTCCGTACAATGCGATTAAGAGGGCGAACGACCCCTTTGTTATCGTAATTGGTGAAATGGCCGACGACAATCTTCTTTCCATCCGGCATATCAACGACCCGCTCTACGATCCCATTGGTACCGGCGGTGACACGAAAAGTAGGATCCACCCTGATGCGACCGGTCACTGTAAATTCGGGACCAAATACAATCATGTCATCGACCGCGACGGACGTAATTCCTGTGCTGGCGAAATCGGGCACTTTCGCTTTGAGGCCGCTCTCGTTTACCTCCACTATTTCCGCAGGTTCGCCATTGAACATAACAACCAAGTTGTCGCGATACTCCAGCATCCCGGTCCCGGCGATGCTGACGACTGTCCCTGGAAGACCTGCAGCCGGCTGTGGCGTTTGAGAAGGGTCAATCTTTATTCCCAAAGGATCCTTCCCTTTTGGATAGGGTTCCTCAAAAACGGCCTCTTCCTTGCTGCATGCTGAAATCCCCAATGTAAGCAGACCGAAAGCGATATATAGGTACTTCTTTTTCATCGTTCAATAATTCTTATTTGGATGCAGCCACATCATTAAAAAACTCATCGACATCGAAACCGAATCCCACGTTTTCCTTAACCAGCGTATGCACTACCCCGTTCCTTGGTTTGATATCAGAAGAGGATATCATCACCGTCCGCCATCCTTCATCGGGACGCGAAAGGTCTGGAATGTAGGAAATGGAAAGCTGTCGGTATCCCGCGTATTTTATTCCGTTTACATCGTGGTATACCACCCCGATATTGAGCACGGTATTATTCAAAGAATAGTAATTCTGACCGGGGTAAATCTGCCGCAAACTGTGATCAACCTGAGGATAATCCGCCAGCATATTGGTTCCACGGAATAGGTGCCGCTCCAGGTATTTTTTCCAGATCAGTGAATCCACATCTGCGAATACCCTAACTGTGTCCTTGCCGAGACCATACAGATGATGGTTAAGTCCACCCCGGCCGACATAGCCGATCAAGTTTTTGATTTCCCGGTCACTGGGGGCAAAAAAGGTGAGCTCTTCGGTTTGAAACTTTTCGTCCAATCCCGCCAGCCTTACAAGCTGTGCAATTGTATCAAACTCCACGGGTTTGGATTCCAGGTATTCCAGCATATTGCCATCGAAATTAGGATTGGCAAGCCCTCCGTCCATGTAGTAGTCATCCTTCGCGCATGCTGCAAGGACAGCCGCGAAAAGCAAGCCCACAAAGACTGCTTTTCCGTATTTTATCATGTAGCTACTCATATTCTTCACGGTTATTAAAAGCTTTCGTTCTCCCAATATTCATTTAATACAACAAACGGATTATTATTTCTTGCACTGGCGCTCAGCGGCCAGGTCCAGGCACGCCGGTTGAACTCATCCAGGGTCAGCACATTGTACGTCCATTGCGCGCTGAGGATCCTCCTGCTCCGCACCAGATCAAAAAAGTGATGTCCTTCACCAATCAGTTCACGCGAACGTTCCATGAAGATGAAATTCTTCAGTTCAAGCCCGCCGCCACCGGAATACAGGGAAGCCTGCGCACGTGCGCGGACCATGTTCACCATGGCAATGGCCTCGTCATCCCGGCCCAGTTCGGCAAGCGCTTCGGCACGGAGCAGAATGGCGCCGGCATACCGGAAGATAAGGAAGGTATTGTCCGGGTTCCGGTCTTCCTCACCCGAGGCGTAGCGGTTATGCGCGTATTTGAGGATCATGAACCGTCCGTCATCCGCATAGATATCCTCAAACCACAGCGTACGGCGTTCATCGGCCACATCCGACGGGAAGAGCTTCATCATGTAAAGGGCCTTGTAATAAGCCAGACTCACCCGGTGATAAAACTCCGGCCGTTTGAAGGGGTAGCGCAGAAAATGGTCGGCAAAGGGAGCGAGGGCCGAATTCTGATCACCGTAATTGATACTCCGGTAAAATTCAAACAGGCTTTCTTCCGAACGACCTTTCACCACGCGCGCCCATTCCGACAGCGGAACCAGACTATACGCATTGCTTTCAATCAATTCCTGGCCCAGGTTGGCTGTCTCCGTATAGTATTTCGTTCTATTGCTTTGATCGAAACCGGCATTCCACATGTTCATGTTCATCAGCAGCGCAATGGCTCCTCCCCGGCTTGCACGGACCCCACGCAGGGCAGGATCGGAGTAGCCCCAGGGCAGGTTGTCCTTATGGGCCTTCATGTCGGCAATGCATTTGTTCATCACCGACACCATGTCTTCCCGCGGAAGCGGCTTCGACATAAATGCTTCCGTATAATATACCACATCGCCGTACAGGCGGATCATCCAGAAATAAGTGAAGTTGCGGATGAATACGCATTCAGCGATATAGCGCTTGGTTTCTTCTTCGGAAAGCCCGCCAATCCCTTCCTCCAGTTCCTTAATCAGGATATTGGCCGACTGGATCACCTGATAGTAAACCCGCCAGTCGGTGATCCGGCCCAGGTTATACCAATCCCAGGGTGTTCCGCCCGCCATGGCGTACCAGAGGTTGTTTTGTCCAAGCACCTCCACCACGCGCCGGGCATTGAAATTGTCCCCACCCGGGGCAGCCATTACTTCACCTGCGCGGTATTCGCCCACCGCCCCGATGAAATGGGTTTCGTTGATCTTGGTAAAGAACAGGCCGTACATGCCGGTAATATTGGTTTCCACATCGTCCCGGTTCCTGAAATAGTTGTTTCCGGTAAGCCGGTCAATGGGCTCCACATCCAAATAATCCTTACAGCCGGAGGCGCCCAGCACGACGAGGAACAATATGCAACTAATCAATTTTTTCATTTCACATCTTTTTTATGGAACCTCATTACAATTCCAGATTTAATCCCAGGGTGTAGGTCCGGGGTACAGGATAACCGCCGGACGCATCCCGACCCATGCTGGTTACGTTCTCCGGATTTGGGCCGCTGTAGGGCGAAAAGGTAACCAGGTTATCGGTTGAGAAATAAATACGGAGGTTGGAAAGACCAATCCGGTGCACGACTTTCTTGGTGAACATATAGGACAGGGTAACCTGATTGATCTTCAGGTAGGAACCTTCCTCAGCCCATAGGGTCTGGTCCAGGCGGAATGGATCGATCTGTTCGTACCGGGAATAATCGTAGGCGTAGGGATATTTTGCGATATCGCCGGGCTGCCGCCACATGTCCAATCCGTCCAGCGGCACAACCGCTTTGTTCCCGAAGGGGTCGCCCATCAGGCGGAACCGGTCTGCCAGCGCGTTGTTCAGGATGGTCCGTTTCAGTGTAAACGAAGCGTACACATTCAGGCCAAATCCTTTGTAGTTGAGCATGGTGGCAATACCACCCGTTACGCGGGGCTGCGAGTTTCCGGACATTTCGTAATCGCGGCTGTCCAGAATATAATCCTGGTTCACATCCTTCAGGATGGGATCTCCGCCTTCGAAGAAACGCCCATTTGTCCGGTACCGCAGTCCGGTGGCCGGATCCACGGGTACGTCCTCATCGGTTGCGTAAACTCCCTGATTCGTACGCAGGTAGTTGGATAGCGTATTGGACCCCACCCGGAAAAGCGTGTGCTGTTTAGCCCAACTGTCATCCCAATGGATGGCCTGGCCGTTGAACTCCGGAGGCAGGGAAATAAGCACGTCCTTGTTGACGGCCCCGTTTACGGAGATGGTCCAGTTAACCGGACTGTTCGGTGACAGGGGGCGGGCGCTCAGATACAACTCGTAACCGTAGTTGGCGATCCCCCCGTCGTTGCTGTAGAATTTATTGAACCCGGTTGAGTTAGCCAGGAACTTTTCCATCTCAAGGTTCTGCACTTCCTTGTAGTAGGCATCAAAAATGACCTCGAAACGGTTGTTGAAGAACCCCGCATCGAAACCGAAGTTATACTGTTCGGTGGTGGTCGGTTTCAGGTAGGGGTTCGGTAATTTATCGAAATCGATCAGAATACCCGGGTTGTTATTGTAATTTCCTACCAGGTTGTACCGGCCGTAAAGCGCGTCCAGTGAGCGGGAGGGCACGATGTTTTTACCCCAGGTCAGGCGCAAGGCGCCGTTCGACAGCCATTCGGAATTTTCAAACAGATTCTCTCTGTGGAAATTCCAGCGCACACCCACGGCCGGGTTGCGTGAATAGGGGTTCTCGCTACCGCTTCCCGATGATCCATCCATGCGATAGCTGAGATCCACGACGTATTTTTTCCGGAAGTTATAGGAAACGGCACCTGCGAAGGAAGCCAGGCGGGCATCCCGGAAATTACTTAGAACCCCGCCCCCACGTGAGAAATAGGCATCGTAGCCCCAGGGGCCCTGGATCTGATCTTCCGGTGAGCGTTCCTGACGGGTTACCCGGTTCTGGGTTCCCTGCTTATAGAATTCGTTGAAAACGTTCACGAAAATATTATGGTCTTCATTGAAGTCCTTGCTGTAGGTAACACTGTTTCGGTTATACAGCGTAAACTCCCTTCCGGCAAATGCATACACCTTTGCAAACTGCTGATTGGCGGCAGCGGGCGTAAAGGTATCTTCCAGGTTCGCCGTAAAATCGTAGCTGATATTCGAAGACACGTTCAGGCCCTCAATCAACATGTACCGTGCGTCCAGATTCGCCCGCAGGTTCCGGGCGCTGTTATCGTTCATTGTTCTCAGCGCCGAGATCACGCCGCTGCTCGCCTGGAAAAAGGAAGGCCCGGGAAGCAAGGTGGAACTTTGTCCGTTTTCAGCCACCCCCTTCTGGAGCAAGCCTACCCCATCGCCTTTTTTCTGCTTTCCGATGGACCCGTACATGGAGCCGAAAAAGCGTAGTTTTTCGGTCGGCTTGAATTCCATGTTCATGCTCAGGTTGTAGCGTTCAAAACCCGTGTTCTTGATAATCCCGGTTTCCCCGTAATAACCGAGGTTCGCCTTGTAATTAAACTTGGGATCGCCGCCGTCAATCGCCAGGTTGTGGGTCTGGTTATACGTGGTTTGGTAGAAAATATCCTGCCAGTCGGTTGAGTTATTGTAATAGGCGTTTAAGCTGTCGGCCAGGAAGGGCGTTCTGGAAATGCGTTCAATATCCTCCCGGGTGAGCGTGTTCTGGAGGATCTGGTTGATCTTCAGCCGCCGTTCGGCATTCCCGCCCAGCGTTTCCCTCAATTTGGGAGGGGTCTTCATAAAAAAGTTACTCGTATAGCGTACGCGCGGGATTTTGGAATTTCCACGCTTGGTGGTGATGATGATCACACCGTAGGCCGCGCGCGATCCGTACAGGGAGGTGGCCTGCGCGTCTTTCAATACCTCAATGCTTTCGATGTCTTCCTGGGGGATCATCGAGAGCGGGCTGATCCCCGGCCCCTGCTGTTGAAAGCCGAATTCGGATGCTTTATCCGCATCCATGGGCACTCCGTCGATTACGTAGAGGGGCGAAGTAGGTTGCAGGAAGGATTCACTTCCGGTACCGGATACTGCCAGCGTGGATAAGCCCCGGACCTGGGTACTCCCCCGGAAACCGGGCGCACCCGTATTCACCTGAATATTCAGGCCCGGTACCTTCCCCTGCAACAGGGACTCTACGCTTGCCACCGGATTATCCCGGATCTCGTCGGCGTTGATCGTAAACGAGGATCCGGTCGTTTCTTCTTTTGACCGCGATACGTAACCCCGCACTACCACTTCCTCAAGCTGGTTATCGTCGGCGTTCAGCACCACTTCAATACTGGTCTGTCCCGGTCTTAGCTTCACACTCCGGCTGATGAAACCAATCAAATGGAAATGAAGCGTTGCGCCTGATTCAACCCGGACGGTGAACTGGCCGTTGGCATCGGTAGCCATAAGCGCCCGTTCCGGCGAACCCACCGAAACGGTTACCCCCGGCAGACCCAAACGGTCCTGGTTATCGACGACCGTTCCACTGACAACTACCTGTCCGCTTTGAGCCATCAGTTCCATGCTCGCCGCCGAGCTGCTTAAGATGGCCAGTAATAATAGTAGTCTTTTCATTATCAAGTATGCTTATACCAATTATTCATCTTCAAACTTGGGGAGCTCGTTCCGGAAATGGAATACGATTTCCCAGTCCCCTTCTTTGAATATTCTGAAATTGAGACCGAACGCGCCAGAAGAACGTCCTCCGCCAAAGGCGCCCCGGGAATAAATAAATTCCACATGCGCGCTGTTACCCTGCGTGTAATGCGTCTGGATATTTACCAGCGGGATGGGATAGGCCACGTCATATTGCACGTAATCTTCGGTCATTTCCATGTTGAAGCCGTGCACCAGCCGGTCCCATTTGGTTTCATTGAAGAGGGCCGGATTGATGTTGGCCGAATCGGGTCCGATAAAGCGGAAGCGGAGCTTATTCCCGTTCCCGCCTTCAAACGGACGGATATAAGCCACCAGGTCCTTGGTCTGTTCGTTGTTGACAAACCGCCGGTTGGACTGCGCTCCGATTATATCACCCTGCATGAACGGCAGAATGTAGTCCCGTTTAAAGGGATTCCTCGGATCGTTCGGATCGCGGGCCACTTCCCCGGTATAATAGTTCATGTCATTCGAAGGCTCGTAGGGACGTTCCCGCCAGGGGATGATCTGAAAATCCCGGATGATCGTATCGCCGCCGGTATTGGATATCTTCACATCAAAATAGCGGATCTCCTGCGTAAGCCGGGAACTGTCGGCAGCCCGGGGTTCGATCAGTTCGTTGCTGGAGGATCCCCAAAGCACGAATTCCCCGGAAGGCCGGATCTCAAACAGCGGCCGGTCCTCCAATTTGCGCTTGGCATTGATCTCCTCCAGGCTGGTTTCCAACCCGTCGTAAGCAGCGGTCCAAACCCAGGTAGGGCGGACCTGAAACAGATCCGTCACAGGCCGTCCGTCTCCGTAACGGGCGTTTACGATCTCAAATGTCAGCGGCATGGTCGATCCGTCCGCGTTGAAACCACCCATGACCGTGGTCCTTCCCAGAATAGGTTCCAACACCATGTCGGAATAGTTCAGGTTTTTACCCAGGTAGTCCTTTTCTTCGGGAAGATCAAACATTTCCCTGCAACCGGAAAGCCCCGCCAGCAGCGGCAGCAGGAATAAGGCCGCTTTTCCGATCCCGAACTTGGATTTTGTCATTTTCATTTCTTTATCCGGTTTATCGTGATTTATTAATGGTCCATTCTGCCAGTTGGAAGAGATTACTACCGTAATTACGGGTTATGTTGATCCGGTAATGGGTGTAAGCCTCTTCGTTGTTGAAGCGGTATACCTTGGTTTGATAGCGCTCTTCGAACAGCTCCCCAATCCGTTTATCCAGCTCAACCCAGTTTTCCCCGTCGTTTGAACCCTGGAAGGTCCAGTCGCGTGGATCGCGGTCGGGAGCATCGTTTGCCGAAGTAAGCGTATAGGCACCCGCTACCACCGGCTCGTCGAAGACATACTGCATCCAGAAATCCGAGGGGAATTCATTAAGGAACTTGGTATTGATGTCGTTGTCAATTACTTTCAGCGATCCTTCCCCGCCGCCGGGTCCGGCGTTGTTATCCTTCGAAACCGAGAACGTACCGGGTACCTCCAGCATCAGGTTGGGTGGTGGCGGGTTGTAGGTAAGCCGGGTCACGAATTCATCAAACCCGAAAATATGGTCCGGGGCAATCACATGAATGACGCCGTTATCGGTCAGTACATTGACCGACGCGGTAGTTGTGGTAACCCAGTAACGCAAAAACTGACTTTCGTTGGTATTGCTGAATTCAATGATCTTGGGTCCGCCACCCTCGTAACCGGACGAGTTGGACCGCGATAGTTTCGCGTGCATCGGATAACCGAACCGGACCCCTTCCATCATCAGGCCGTCCTGCTGGGTGAGCGACTCGGCTTCGTGTTTCCCCCGGATGATATACCAGCTCATCATCGTATCCAGGTGCCGGTAGTCGATATTCGACAGGAAACCGAACGGCTTGTCGGTGGTCTGCCGCAAAACGTTCAGGTTGGTGATCGCCAGGCGGAAACTAGGGTTGGTTACTGCGAATAGCGTGATGGCGCTGTCCTGGAGTGTTTCCTCCAGACCGAGACGTTTGGCAACCAATAGCAGGGAGTCGTACACGCCGGGCTTGCTTTGCAAATATTCCAGGGTGGACCCTGCGAATTTTTTCTCGGCAACCTCGTGATCATAAAACCCCTCATCCTTACTGCAGCCCACCTGAAATAGCGCCAGGGAGAGGAGCGCTGCAAAACCGATATAATAAGATAACCGCTTCATAAAGTTCTTTTTATTATTCCCAATAAGGGTTCTGATGAAGTTCATTGTTTTGATTCAGCAGTTTTCTGGACACAGGCCAATAGATACCCCCCGACTGGATCAGGTTCGTGAACGCGGGATCCAGTCCCCGGATCTTATGGTACCGTACCAGGTCGTACCACCGGTGGCCTTCGCCCATCAGCTCCCGTTGCCGTTCCTTGAAAATGGCATCAATCAGGTTTCCGTTCACCGCTTCATCGTAAGGCTCCAAGCCCCGTAATTCCCGGATGATATTCAACATTTCCCGTGCTCCCTGCGGCTCGCCCAGCACCGCCAGGGCTTCCGCCCGGAGCAGGGCTACATCCTCCAGCCGGGTGAACACAATGGCACTGGAGAAAATCCGGAAAGCCGGGTCGGTTCCTCCTCCCATAATGACTTTTATTTTGCTGAAAATGGGGTATTTGCCGTTGAAATTGGTAAAATACCGCTCCGACAGCGGCTGTCCGATGGTGTCGATACTAAAGCGCTGGTCCTGCGGTTCATTGAAGATCGACAGGATCGAATCTTTCGGAAGGTAAATATCCGGTGTGCTTTTATTGATGACCGGAGCCGCCAGGGTCAGTTCTTCGATATGCCCGGTGAATGAGGCATCCACGTGGCCCCAGTCGAAGTTCAATCCAAAAAGCTGATTGTATTTTTTATTGTAGAACAGGCCGTTGGAATTGGTCAGGTCATTGGTGGAGGTCCATCCGTTATTGCCACGGGTATAATTGTCCATTACGAATTTCGTATAATTCGCGACGTTCGGATAGTCTCCCTGCCAGGCAGCGATGTGCGCCAACACCGCATACGCAGTGAGCTTTCGCGCAAGGGCTCCTTCCCACCGGGCCTCGTTCTCGTTATAATAATTCCCCGGTTGCTGCTCATCACCCGCACTGTATTTATAAGGCAGGTCCTTCGCGGCTTCCTTCATCTCGTTCTCAGCCCAGGCAAGTACCTTCAGCTGGTCTTCCCTAGGCAAATTCTCAAAATTCCCGTCGTGCGAGGTAGTAATAAGCGGTACATCGCCCCAGATCCGAACCATGTAGAAATAGGCAAAGGCCCTTAAAAACCGGATCTGCGCGATATCCACCTTCATGGTATTGTCGGTGTAGCGCGGATCGGCAGCTTTCACGTCTCCCACCCGCTCCAGGAACAGGTTCGCGGAGTTGATCACCGCAAACCAGCGCCGCCAGTTAGAAAGCGCCTCAAGCGATTCGTAAGACGCGTTCAGATCGTTCGCCATAATGGACTTCAGATCCTGCCGGATAGGGGCTTTGAATTCGCCCGGCCGGACGTCGCCGTACAGCCAGTGTGCATTGTGGTCCGCCATGGCGGCCCGGACAAGGCCGTAAGTTCCCATCAGCGCCCCCCGGGTGTCTTCCAGGGAATTCCACATGTTCTTCTCACCCACGGTGCGGGTGGAATCAATATCAAGAACTTTCTCGCAACCTGCTGCCAACACCGCAAGAAAGAAAAGGCTCGCCCTCAATATTTTCATATTCATAAGCTATTACTTCAAATCCATTTTAATACCCAGGGTAAACGTGCGTGGGATGGGCAAGCCATACCCCGTATCGTATCCCGTATAACTCACCAGTTCCGGATCCGGCCCGGTATAGGGTGTCAGTGTGAAGACGTTGTTTGCCGTTGCATACACAAAGAGTCTGGCCGCGCCCGGCTGTTTCGACTTGATCCAATCGGTCAGATCGTATCCGATTGAGATAGTCCGCAGTTTCAGGAAGGAGCCGTCTTCAAGGAACAGATCCTGTTCCGCCCGGTAAGGCATGACCGAACTCCAGGGATTATAGAGCGGATACTTGCTATACTCTCCCCGCTTCTCCCAGTACGTGATTTCCTTTACTGAACTGATGCTGCGGCCGTTTTCGCGATTAATGAAATCGAAACGGTTTGCCATTTGCTGGTTGAGGATCTCCCTGCCCAGGTTGAAATAAAAGTTCAGATTAAGTGACCAGTTTTGATAGCGGAACTCGTTATGGAAGCCACCGGAAACCTTGGGCAGCATATTACCCTGTAGCACCCGGTCCTGATCGTCGATCTGGTTGTCGCCGTTCACATCCTTCCATTTCGGATCGCCGGCCTTCATGGTGATTCCGTTGAATTTCATGGGGCTTCCGTCCCGTACCGGTACTTCGGAATCGGCCTTGTAGATTCCTTCATTCACCCAAAGCCAGTACTGATCGACACTAGCACCAACCCGCAGGAGGCGGTCCCCGATCACGAGTTCATCCAGCCCCCGCGGTAGTGCTGTTAGCTGGTTTTGGTTAAAATTCATATTCAGGGCAGCCGACCACGACAGTCCTTCCTGCCGCGATAGAATATCGCCCGAAAGGATCAGGTCAAGTCCTGTATTGCGGACCGACATCCCTGTCTCATAGGATTGCTGGTACCCGAACTGCGCAAAGGACGGAATACCGAGCAATTGATTCTTATCTTCCTTATAATAGAAATCCACAGATCCTCTCAAGCGGCCATCAAACAGTCCGGCTTCCACACCCAGGTTAAGCTGATCGGAGTAAGCCCAGGGAATCCCGTAACCAACCCAACCAAAGGAATAAGGCCGGGTGAGTACGCCGAAACCGTTATACCCCGGCGTAGTCAGGTTGCCGGTAAAGCCAATCTCCGCCGTGTACTGAGGCCCCTGTGAAAAATTATCATACGCATTCAAGCGTCCAGTCCGGCCTGCCCCCGCGCGCACGTACAGGGCGCTTACCGTACTGCCGCTATTGAGCAGATCCTTTTCCGCATCCCATCCCAGGGTAAGCGCCGGAGCAAACAGCCAGCGCTCGGTGGGTTGCGCGTTGGACGACCCGTCGGTTCTCAGTAGCAGCGCCACATCGAACCGGTCGTCGTAATTATAGACTGCGCGCCCGTAAAAGGAAACCAGATTCTGTTTGGTCTGGTCGAGGAACTTGTAAACCAGCTCCCGTGGGAATGCCGAGGGAACCAGGTAATTGGGGTTATCTTCTCCATTGGGCAACTTGGGATCGGAATCGAGCAGGTTCAATTTTATAAAGTCATTGTACCCTTTGTATGCGTATGCATAGTTGTATTTATGCGTATCCCATTGCACCGACTGACCTGCTTCCAGACGAAGCTTGTGCTGGGAGGCGAAATCGAGGTCGTAGGTAGCCAGGTTGTCGGCTATCAACCGCTGATTGGATCCGTAGTAGTTGGATGCATAACTGTTGCCTTCCATGAGGGCACGTGGGTAATACAGATCGCGGTATCCCTCGTTATAATCCACTGCAAAGCGCGTGGCCATATTGAAATTACCCAATTCAATAGCCAGTCTTCCGAAACCTTCGACGATGTTCGACTTATTGTCGTCGTAGCCGTTATCATAGGCGGTAAGCAGACCGGAAAATTCCTCTTTGTTCGGAGCAAGGGGAGCGCTCAGATCCGGAATGTAATTCATTTGGGCAAACCGGTCACGAAGGTTCCGGTTCCGGTCGCGCTCCACGCGGTTCCCGTTTACCATGGCCGAAAAGACCAGCCACTCCACCGGTTTCATGTTCACATGAAACATCGCGCTGTAACGCTTCAATCCGGTTTCATCCGCCACTCCTTCATTGTTCATGGTCCCCAGTGAAAACCGGAAGTTGGCCCGGTCGGTCCCGCCGGAGATGCTGGCGTTTATGCCGTAAATAATGGCATTCCGGTAATAGGCTTCCGACCAATTCGATGGTCCATAATAAGATGCATTCAGGGAATCACTGAGATAAAGAGGATAAATATCGTCTGAGGTATATTGACCGGTAGCTGTATACCGGTCGTAGAACTGGCGGCGGAAACTGTTTTCATATTCCCCGTTGATGGTCGTTACCCCGGGCCGCTGAACCATCCCCATATAGGAATTGAAGCTGATCCCGCGTCCGATGCCCGGTTGCTTGGTACGCAGCACGATCACGCCATTTGCCGCTCTTGGCCCGTATATACCTGCCGCCGAGACGTCCTTCAGCACTTCCACCGATTCAATATTATCCAGGTCGATGGAGGTAAGCAGGTTGGTGGCCGGTCCGATCCGGTTGAAATCGTAATGCTGGATATCGTAGGCGAAGGGATGTTCCTCAATTAACGGAATCCCGTCCAACACAACCAGCGGCTGTGCCTGATAACGATCTTTTGCCGATAGAAGCGGCATGGGTGTACCGCGGATAAGCATGGACTGCTCCGTCCCCGGTTCGCCGCTCGGCTCCAATACATAAAGTCCGGCCGCGTTCCCCTTCAGATATTGCTGCAAGGAGGCCGCAGGAAACAGCGTCAGGAACCCCGGTTCTTCACGTTCCAGTCCATTGTTGAATAACAACTGTTCCTGGACAGGAGACTCCCCGGCCCCAAAGGCTTTCACCGGATTTCCCAGTGAGTCCGCTTCCAAGCTATCCGCACGGACCGGGTCAACGGTCACAGCCGGATCCTGCAGCGCATAACCATAACTTTCGGGAACCCGAAGTCCGGCAAGAAGAAGAAAAAAACACAATAAATACAAACTGCGCATATTTATCTTTATTAATAGTGTAATAAGTCAGAACAACACATTTCCGATTTGAACTTGCGAAAGCCGGGAAACAAAATATCCCTTATGAACCGTCTTACCGTAATGCTAAATCGTTTAAGCAATGGATTGTAGTTTTAGCTTTGTACTAATTTAAACTTGAAAACGTCGATTGAATCCGGTACTATCCGATAGCCTCTCTACACCATCAAATGCGAAATACTCCGGAAAACATGTTGGTGGTTTACGCCAACAATAATATGAGAAAAGAAGTAATTGTTATATCATATATGACTCTCTATTTCCATAAATAATAAGTTATCGGTATTGGGTTACATTGGTTTAAGTCCTTCGTGGTTCATCTTAATTGTGATCCTCAATCGAAGATAAGTATTAAAAACGTTTTAGCAAAATCTTAAGGGTATTTTATCGCCGTGATCGTTCGAAACGGTGACAGTCATTAAACTAATAAATTTTGTTTGCAACAGATATTTTACGTCGTTTTTGGTGTCGATTTGACATATTAAAAAATTATATTCTACTATAAGGCCAAATATGAAATTAAATTTTTTCATCTTTTTACCACCCGGGAGTTAGGATTTGATAATAATCAGGCGGGGCAAGGGGAGGAATTTTTAGCCAGGCTGCACGCCGGACGGGCCGCGTCAGACCCCGGGTCGTCTTTCATATCGGGACTATTGTTCAAGCTCGCTGTGCGGCCATGATGACCATCTTGCAGTAAGCCGCTTTACCGGCATGTAACAGGAGCCGCCATGCAATAGACCTCCGTACCCAGGACCGGCATACCGAAAGCTCTTCCGCCCACAACGGTCGGCCGCAGGTGATCTGTTTCCGCCCGAAGCGGGTTGGCGGGATGTGCACTGCTAAATAGCGGCTTACTGAAAGCGAGTTCCGTTTCCGCCGGGAAGCGGATTCACGGGAAGCGGGATTCGCCGGAAGCGGGTTGGCGGGAAGCGG
>JAJUHF010000058.1 GCA_029268045.1 Anseongella ginsenosidimutans | reverse complement strand
CAGATCTTTATCCGGTCGTCACCCGCTCCCGGGGTATCCCGGACGGTATTGGGATAATCGACGGTTTCAATAACCCATAGCCGGCCCCGCTCGTCCCAGGCCATGGCAATCGGGTTGATGATATCGGGTTCGGCGGCAAATAGCTCCAGCTCAAAGCCTACCGGGACCTGAATAAGACTCATGGACTCTTCCGGCGTAAGCGGGTGCTGATACATTGGAGGAGGATCTCTCCGCTCATAGTTCGGCATTCTGGCAGGCTCGTAGGTGGGCTCGGCAAGTACGAAATCGGCCAGCCGGCCGGCCGCTTCTTCCCCTACCGCCCATAAGATCCCGTTTTTGACCAATTGCAGAAAACCTGGATTTCGGAATGTACGCTCATCGTGGCCAAAAGCGGTATAGAATACCCGTCCTTTGCCGTACTCGCGGACCCAGGTATACGGCTCGCGGTGGTCTCCTTCAACCCGTTCCATTAAGACGGTGATCTGATCGCTTAAGTGGTCATGGACATAAGTTTCATCCCATTCGGTTGTAAAAGGTTCCAGGCCCTGCATGGCAGGATGCTCCGCATTTACAATTTCGGCCGAAAAGGATCCGCCCTCATGGCTTTTGAACTGGCCGCCGATCAAATCAACTACTTCGGCGGAATTCCGGAAACACCACGAGGCGCTGTGCAGGGGAACAAAGCCTTTCCCCGACTTCACAAAGTGGAGCAGGCCTTTTTCCTGCGCCGGGGTAATACTATCGTGATTCGCATAAAGCAGCAATCCGTCATACAGGGATAGATCGTCCCGGGTAAGCACCTCCGGGTCGGTGGCATAGGTGATGTTGATCCCATCCTTAAAATATTCCTGGGATAAGATCTCGGCAAGCTGCTGCGAATGGTGGTGCGTACTTTCGTGACCCAGCAGCAAAATTTCCAATCGGCGTGGGGAATTGTCCCCTTTTCCTGTGCAGGCCGCCAGGGACAGGAGGGGTAAAATCAAAAGGAGGAAATGTTTTCTCATCATTCTGGGAATGTTTAGTGTCAGTTTAACACGAAACCTTAACCCAAATATGCGAAAAATTTCCTCCTTTTCAGTTATCGGATTATTTCCAATAATAAGCTTATTTTATCATGGATCCGTCTTGCCCGATCCAAATAAGGATAAAATTATTGCACTTTAACCCGGTACAGGGGTTGATGCAATTTTTTCAGGGTAGCCGGTTCCAGTTTGATCACTTTCCGGTCGTAAGTCATCAGCCCGTTTACCTCCACTTCCACGTCGGTGGTTTGGGTGTATACAGCGGCCGACAATCCGCCTGCAATCAGTTTCTCAAGCATGCCCATGTACTCGGAGTATCGTTCCAGCAGCGCTTCCTTGTTGTCGAAGCTGCGATAGCCCCAGTTGTCTTTATCCTGCCAAGTATGTCCTTCCAGGGGAAGACCCAGCCCGCCGAATTCACCCAGGGTAATGACCTGCGTGCCTCCAAACAGGTCGGGACGGGGCATGACCGGCTCGGGATAATTGTGCAGGTCAATGATGTGGCCCACCGGGTGAAAGTTCCCCCCGCTTGCACTGTTGACCAGACGGGTGGGGTCATGCTCCATGGTCCATTCGGTAATTTCTTCGGTTTTAAACTGACCCCAGGCTTCGTTGAAAGGCACCCATACCACGATCGAAGGGAAGTTATAGAACGCATCCATGATGGCCTTCCACTCGGTGCGGAAAATGGCCTCGGATTCGGCCGTACGCTCCCGGTCGGTGCCTACTCCGGTTACACCCGGCCGCGGGTTCCACTGATTTCCCAAATCCCCGCTGGGCATATCCTGCCAAACGAGCATGCCCTCCCGGTCGCAGTGGTAATACCAGCGGGCCGGCTCCACCTTGACGTGCTTGCGGATCATATTGAAGCCCATTTCCTTGGTCTTTTGAATATCAAAAAGAAGCGCCTCGTCGGTGGGCGCGGTATATAAGCCGTCGGGCCACCATCCCTGGTCCAGCGGACCGTATTGGAAAACGAACTCGTTATTCAGCAGCATCCGCTGGACACCCTTGGAATCTTTCTCCATCGAGATCTTCCGCATGGCAAAGTAGCTATCCACCGCATCCACGACCTTGTTATTTCGAAGCAACTCGATTTTCAGGTCGTATAGGTAGGGATTGGACGGACTCCATTGCTGCGGATTCGTGAGCGCAATGGCTGCCTCTTCACCGACGGCAACAGTCTGTTCGGCAATTTTGCTGCCTTTGTCCAGTACGGTCACACGCAATTGGTTTCCTTCGCCGTTTTCAACCCGGGCGGCCACCCGGATTTCGCTTGCATCCAAATCGGGGGTATTCCGGACGTCGGCTATGTGGCTTTCCGGCACGCCTTCCAGCCATACGGTTTGCCAGATGCCCGTCACCGGCGTATACCAGATCCCTTTGGGGTCTTTAACCTGCTTTCCCCGGGGCTGGGGGCCATCGTCGGACGGATCCCAGACCTTTACGATCAGTTCCTGCTCGCCTCTTCCCTTCAACAGCTCGGTAATATTGAAACTAAAGGGATCGTAACCGCCTTTGTGCTCGCCCGCTTTCTGGCCATTCACAAATACTTCCGCATGCCAGTCCACTGCCCCGAAATGAAGCAATACATTTTGCTTCCTCATGGAACGCGGTACGGTAAAGCTTGTCCGGTACCACAGGTTATTGTCTTTCCCTACGCGTTTTCCCACGCCCGATAGCGCGGATTCTACGGCGAAGGGAACCAAGATCTTCCCGTCATACGCAGCGGGTGTACCCGCGTTCACCGGGCTGATGGCGTAGTCCCATAATCCATTTAAATTACTCCAATTTTCCCGGACCATTTGGGGTCGGGGGTATTCAGGTAGCGGGGCGGACGGATCGACCGCGGCCGCCCACTCGGTTGTAATCTTGTCGCCGGCGATTTCCCACGAAACGTTTCCCTCCTGGGCATGGACGCCCTGAAAGATCATCGCCGAAACAGCTGCCAAATAAAAATGCTTTTTCATGATCCAGTATATTTATAGTCTTTAACTCAATTGCTCAATACAGGGGTAAGGCGCGGCGGACGCATCCGCAGGACCGGATAGCTTGCCGTTGCCTCCTGTACAAACTCACACCGGTTAATGTAAACCTTTCTCGGGTGTACTTTCTGCCGGCTGTTATGCGCATGATACACGTAATGCAAATCGCCTTTTTTATCCTTGAAAAAGGCACCGTGTCCCACTCCACGAAGCGTATCGGGCGATTGAAGAATGGGATTTCCTTCAAACTTTTCCCAGGGGCCGGTGGGGTGGTCGGCCACGGCAAAACCCACGCCGTATTCCTGACTGGTATACCCGTTTCCCGAATAAACCAAATAGTATCGGCCCTCGTGCCTGATCACATACGGACCTTCGTTGACACGCCCCTCCTTTTTTTCCCAGGGCTGGGTTGGCCGTATGCATTCGGCCATGGTCTCGGGTTTCAGGGTAAGCAGGTCTTCATTGAGTTCGGCGACCCAGACAGAAAGCCCATCCTTGAAATATACAAAATAAATATAGGGTTTGCCGTCCTCGTCGATAAAAAGATGGTTGTCGATGGCCTTGGATTCCAGCATGGGTGCCTGCTTTGTCTGCCTGAACGGTCCCACCGGACTGTCGCTCACGGCCGCGTTGATGTGCTCTTCGGCACTGAAATACATGTAGAACCGACCGTTGACCGCGTACACTTCCGGCGCCCAGAACCAATGGTCACCCCATACGTCGTCCTTGTGGAGAGCCAGTCCGTTACGCACGCCCACCGGGCCCTCCCAGTTCAGCAGGTCTGGGGAGCGGTAAACCTCAATGCCCTCTTCGCCCGCCGTGCCGTACATATAATAGGTGTCCCCATGAAGCAAAATGAAGGGGTCGCCGAACAACAGGTTGCTGGGCTGGGCTATTCCGGCTGTCACCATCAACAGCACAACGATCAAACTTCCGGTAAGCCGTTTCGCGATCATCCCCAGGCGCAGTTTACTGGTTCACCAATTCAAATTTTTTAAAATTCACCGTTGCCGCGGGGTCGCCTTTTGCAACCAATCCCAGGCGGAAACCCATTCCCCAGGGAACAAACGGAGACGCGTCTATGTCGGTTGCCAGCGTGGTCCAGGCCCCCTCCTTCTCCAGGGAAAAACTTAACAGATGCCCTTGTCGTACTTCCATGCGCAGCGGCAGGGCGGAAGCATTCGCCGGCAGAGGGGATTCACCCAGCACCGTCGTTTCTCCCTTGGTGGTTTTCCAGACCTTCACGCCGCTTTTCGAAGCTGAAATACCGATGGCCGCCAACGGCGCCCCGAAGCCGTTATTATCGGCCCCGACCAAGGCTACACCCCCCTCCGCGCCGGAACCCGATGCGCTGAGGTCAAGGGTGGCTGTGGCCTGGTAATCCAGGGTCTTGGTTAGCTGGACCAGCACGGTCCCCAGGTTTGCATTGTCTTCCGATGCGCCCAGCTTCAAGCCTTCCGGACCGGTTTTGTAGGCGATATCCTGGGTCACACGCCATTGCCAGATAGGCAGTAGATCGGCCGCTTGGAAATCGTCGGAAAAGTCAAGGGATCCGGTCTCTCTGCTGAACACCGCGTCGTTGGCAACCACGGGCCAGCCGTCTTCGGTCCATTGGATTTTTTCAAGCACGCCCTGCCTGCCAACGTATACATCGCTTTGCGTGCTGTACGCGTGATACAGGTAATACAGGTCTCCGTCTTTTTCTACGACCGTACCGTGTCCGGGACAACGGAAGCTCTCGTTGTCTTTCAGGATCGGGTTCTTTTCATATTTTTCCCAGGGTCCCAACAGGTTTTTTGCCCGGGCGACCCCGGCTTTGTAATTACATTCCTTGTTGCAGCACGCCCCTGCCGAGTAGGTGGCATAGAAGTATTCGCCTTTGCGGAATACGCAAATACCTTCCACCAATTGGGCCTCCCAGGGCTGGTCGTTCCGGAACAACTCCACCGGTTCACCGAGCAGTTCGGTTCGGCTCTCATTCATCTCCTGGGCCCACATGGGGGTGGGCTGTCCCCGGCTGTTGCCGTCTTCCTTCCACAGAAGGTAGAGTTTGCCGTTCTCGTCGCGGGTTTCGAACCCGTCGATGGAGCCGAGCTCCTGCGATACCAGCGGCCCGTGATCGGTGTAGGGACCCTCCGGACTGTCTGCACTGGCCACCGCGCAGCTCAACCGCCCGGTTTCCTTGTTTCGGGCCGTATAGTGAACGTAAACTTTGCCCTGCGCTTCATCATAGGCCAATTCGGGAGCCCAGAAGTTATTTCTTGCCCAATCCGGGGCGCCGTCCGGAAAAACATAGGTCACCAGTTCCCAATTGACCAGGTCATTGGACTTAAAAATGGGAAACAAGGGGGACCATTCGTTCGACGTCGCCGAAGCCCAGAAGGTATCCCCGATCTTAATGACGGTGGGGTCGGGCCGGTCGCCGGCCAGTACCGGGTTCACAATTTCCGCTTTCAATGTGTCCTGTCTCCCTTCCTGCTTCCGGGCGCCGGGAGTACAGGAAACGCTAGCGGCAACCAATAGGCCCATAACGACCAGGAAAGTAAAGCTTTTTGTCATCATATTCATCTATATCAGGAAAACATCTGTTTATAAAACCGGAGCCCTTCGAGGGCAAGCTCATCGGGACTGTTCGCCAGGGGCCGCCAGATACAGGCCGCCCGTGCCAGTTCTTTGGAGGGCGCCCCGAATGTTTCGACCACCAGCGCGCCCTGGTATCCGATGTCCTCCAGCGCTTCTTTGATCCCCGGCCAGTCGAGATGGCCGGTACCGGGGGTACCGCGGTCGCTTTCGTTGGCTTGCACATGGCAGAGCAAATCTCCCACCTGGCGGATCGCGGCCGGAATACTTTTCTCTTCGATATTGCAGTGAAATGTATCAAGCGCGATTTTCAAGTGGGGGTCAGATACTTCCCGGACAATGGAAATGGCCTGCTGGGCGGTGTTCACCATATCGCTTTCAAAGCGGTTCAGCGGTTCCAGTCCGATGGTAACCCCGGCCTCGGCCGCCACGCGGGCCGCCTTGCGCAGATTTTCAACGCACCAATCCCGCTCCCGTTTTTTCTCCTCGTCGGAGACTATCCGGGTTTTCCCGACGGCCGAATAGACCGGCCCGCAGAAAACCGGACTTTCCATTTTTTCCGCGAGCCGGATACAATCCGTTATGTAACGCAAGCCCTGTTCCCGGATCCGGGGATCGTCGCTTGAAATATCCCGCTCGGCACCGAAGGCGCCGCTGATGGTGACTTTCAACCCGGTTTCCCGGACCAATTCGCGGAGCTTCCCCCAGTCTATCAGCTCCTGTTGTTCCACGGCTACTTCCAGGATATCGTAACCCATGTCCCGGACCTTGTAAGCCAAGTCAAAGGCGGCCGTATCAAAAGGGGAAACCCATACAAAAGTGCTTACGCCAAACTGCATCGTATTTTATTCAAAATCAGGAATAAAGATTCGTTTTCCGTTATTCATCGCCGATTCATGCGCACAGATACCTGCACAGGTATAATTGGCTGCCAGGTGCGCGTCCACGGCGGAATCCCGGTTTTCCACAATCGCCGCTACGAATTCCTGAACCAAGTGCGGGTGAGAGCCTCCGTGTCCCGCGCCCTGCAGGAAGGATACGTGATTGGGATCGTCAATCTTTTCCCTTTTGGTAAAATGAGCAATTTCCTCGATCAACAGGTCATCCGTATCGGGCACGTCAATTCTCCGCGCGCTTTCCCCTCCTTCAAACAGGGCATGATGCTCATCCTGCAGCTGCTCCCATTCAAAGGACATTTTAGTCCCATACACATCGTAGCTCTCGCGGTACTGCCGCACCACATCAAACAGCGAGCGGGTCGCTTCCGCTACCACGTCGGAATTCTTCAGGGTAAAAGTAGCGGTTTCCACAGCGAAGGGTGAACCGTAGCGGCTGGCCAGGTCTTCACTCAGGCGGCCCGAACCGTGGCACACCACCGACTCTGCCTTGGTATTATTGATCCGGAGCAGCGGGGAAATGGCATGGGTCCCGTTCAGCATGGGCGGGAAGCCTTTCCAGTAGTCGGCCCAGCCTTCCATGCTCATATCCTGAATATGGGATCCGCGTACAAACTGAATCCGTCCCAACTGACCGGTTTCAACCAACTTCAGTCCGTATAGGAATTCCCGGGTATAAAGCGCGGTTTCCATCATCATGTACACCTTTCCGCTTCTTTTTTTGGCCTCTACAATGGCTTTGCAGTCTTCCACGGTGGTGGCCATGGGAATGGTGCAGGCGGTGTGCTTATTTGCATTCAGGGAGGCCAGGG
This sequence comes from Anseongella ginsenosidimutans, assembly GCA_029268045.1. Taxonomy (GTDB): domain Bacteria; phylum Bacteroidota; class Bacteroidia; order Sphingobacteriales; family Sphingobacteriaceae; genus Anseongella; species Anseongella ginsenosidimutans_A. The sequence continues at coordinate 8,947 of JAJUHF010000058.1, read as the reverse complement.
TCATCCGGGCGTGCTCGGGGACCGGTGTTACAATGTGAATGGCATCCACATCTTCTCTCCCGGGTACATCGTCAAAATTGGTGAAACACAGGTTGCGATCCAGATTGTACCGGGTAGCCAGTTCGTCGATGGTTTTTTCATTCCGCGTGCAGATACCTACCGCTTTGATATTGGGATGCTGTTGATAAATCGGAATGAATTCTTTACCAAAACCCATTCCTACAATAACGACAGTGATTTTTTTCTGATCCATGTTTCTTTCTTTGTTTTTATGCTGATGATTGAATATTCTGTTGACTGGCCAAAAGCTTATTCCTTCCCTGCAGCCCAGCTTACCGCGTTCCGAAGAATGGTTTTATAAGCCGCCAGCTCATGGGCTGCGCCGTCATGACCCAGGGTAAAACCCACAATCCTCCCCTGCGGGTGAGGCGTTACCCATAGAATGGGAAACTCATCCTGGGAACCTTCGGCCTGCCCGATTGCAAGCACATCCATTCCGGCTCCCTGCGGGTCGGCCTGCAGGTAGTACAGTTCATCGTCCAGGCTGAACTTTTCCGGTACGTTTTCGGTAATGGGATGACTGGCTGTAATGCGTACTTCGAACGGTCCGTAGGGGTCGTGTCCTCGGGACCCGCCGCCAACCAGCTGCCGGTTGTATTCCGGCCAATCTTCCCAGTTATACCAGGTTGCCGCATGGGCCAGTACCAGTCCTTTGCCGGATTCCACGAAGCCGAATACGGCCTGACGCAGTTCCGGGTCTTCCATGGGCTGATTATTGGTGAGGACCAGCACATCCAGTCCGGCAAGGGCTGGGAGGATGGAGTCAACCCGGTCGGTGTACCGGGCTTCGGCCAGTTGATCCTGTTCCAGGGTAGCCACGTCGGCTCCACGGTACCATTGATCAAAGTCATGCGACGACCCACCGCCCACGATCAACACCTGAATGGGTTTTTCAGGTTGACTGCAGCCGGCAATCCCCAATGCCAGCAGAATAATTAACAGTTTTGCTTTCATAAATTATTTTACTTTCATGACACCATTCATACCGCGCCAGTGCCCCGGAAACGTACAAACATACGGGTAATCCCCCGGCTTTTCAGGAGCGACGAACTCTAAAGTAGCCATTTCGCCTGGATTTAGGAGCGGGGTCGCGTACAGCACTTCGGGTATCTCGGGAACATACTGTTTCTCAGTGTCCTTCGGGTTTCTTGCCAGGTCGTCGGCTGCAGCGCCCACCTTTTCCAGCGTACCGGGCCGGATTACAAGCATGTTATGCTGCATGACGTCATTATTCTCAAATTCTATGATTACCCGCTGTCCGGCCTTTACCGTAAATTCCTTCTTGTCAAATTGCATGACATCCGGTACCACGCCCATGCTGATCACCACGGCATCCCCGCGCTCAGCCGATTGCTGTGCGGCCGTCTCGCTTTCGGCCGTGCCGCCGGTAAATTGAAGGGAAAGATTCTGCAGGCGGCCTGAAAAATCAAACCCTCCCTCGTAATCGGCAACCCGGGCCGGTTGGTCCCGTTCATGACCCGTCCGTACGGCATAGATCGGTTCCGGACGGTTTGCGGCGGTAAACAGTGCCGGAATTTTACCTGCGCCCACGCGCCGGCCGTTCACCTGAAGCACCATGGCCCCGTTCTCCTCCAGCCGGGCTTCCAGTTCAAACCGGTTGGGAACCCTTCCCGAAGAGCTGGTTGTATAGCGTTCGCCGTCCTGGTTAACCACCATATGGAGTCGCCCGTCGCGGATAAAAAGTCCGTACCCGTTGATACCGTTTCCATGCGCCAGGATCAACCCTTCCAGCGGACGGTCGTCACGCTGGCTCACGGTGGCTTTGATCGTGATCGCTTTGCCGGCCACATCCGGTGGATATAATAAAATGTCCCTGCCATTGAGCGGATACAGCTGGTTGGTTAAGGCGGCCGCGATACGCGGATAGAGCCCGTCGGAAGCCTCCGCCTGGCCGTCTGCTGCCGCAGCCGCATGAAAGCCCGTTTTATGGGCTGAAGCGGCGGCTAAAATGGCGCTCGGCAGCCATTTGTCACCGGCATTGACCGTATCCTGGGTGGCTCGGTAAACCTCACCGCCCAACAACTCGTTTGCGGGGAATTCCGCAATGGCGAGAAAACCCGCCAGACGGCTGTTCAGATCGGTATCACGAAGTATTCCGCTCTCTGCAATGGCCTTTGCCACTTCGGGCGTCCCCGGCAGAACTTCCACGGCCGCTTTCCGGACACCTGCCGCGGGATGGGATAACGCCCCGATGGCAGCCTGCAGCGCCGCTTCGCTGACCGTTCCTCCGTCAGCGGGACCACCGAATGCTCCCAAGCCGTGCAAGGTCCAAAGGGCATGTACGGCCGGGCTGTTCAGCCCGATTTCATCCACTTCCTTCTTATTGATCAAGGCGATCAGATCCTTTTCGACTTGGGACAGTTCCGCCGATTCCACCAGCAGACGCTGGGCGGTCATGCGCCAGAACATGTTGTCGTTGCTGAGCGCCTTGACCAGGCCGGCAGGATTGTCAGCGGACAATTTGGGATACGTGGCTTTCTTGGCGTTTTTATACACAACGCGGTAAATGCGCCCGTGATTGATATCGCGCAGGGGGCTGTCAAACGCGTTACCCTGGCCGTGCGGCTGCTCCGTAAAGGGCAGCACCATTTCCGAGGGCGCCTGCGCCGGAACGAATACGTTGTGCTGGATAATGAAATTATACCAGTCGGCAACCCATACTGCTCCGTCCGGGCCTACCTGTGCCTGCACCGGGCCGAACCACTCATCCGAGCCAGCCATGAGATTCCAGCCATCCACCTCGGTAAAGCCCGATCCATCCCGTTCGATAATGGCATTATGTACCAGGCGCACGGTGGGTTCCGATACAAAAGCCACCCGGTTCCAGTACTCCTTGGGGTAATTCCGGGCGGTGTAGAAATGATGACCGGCCGCGGCGGTAAATCCACCCACCACATCCACCTGACGCAAGTTGGGGGTCAGGGGGTGGGCATCGTAATGCCCGTCGATCTTCTGGATCGCCTGCACCTGCCTTCCGCCGGGCAGTTCCTGCGCCATGTACTTGTGGGGCATGGAATACCAGGCGCTGTGGGTATTGTTGGCTGTGGAAATGAATACGTTATTGTCTTCGGTCAACCCCAGGCCCCAGGTGTTGTTACTCGAGGACGCCAGGTATTCGAAATCGGTACCGTCGGGCCGGAACCGGTATACGCCCTGACCGAAACTCAGATGCCTGCCATCCACCGTTCCGTTAAAACCGGAATAACCCAGCACACCCCAGATCTTGTTATCGAATCCGTAGATCAGGTTGGACGGTCCGGCATGCGTATCGTTTTTCCCCCATCCGGTGATGATGTTTTCGCGGACGTCCGCGACGTCGTCGCCGTCGGTATCTTTCATGAACACAAAATGAGGCGCTTGCGATACGATGACTCCACCGTTTGCAAATACGATGCTGGTCGGAATATTCAGGCTGTCTGCGAAAACCGTAAACTTATCGGCCTTCCCGTCCCCGTCGGTATCTTCGCAGATCTTGATGCGGTCGTTGGCCGCGCCGTCGGTTTCCACAAAGGTATTGGGATAGTCTACCGATTCCACAATCCACAGACGTCCCCGCTCATCCCAGGCCATGGCGATGGGATTGGTAATATCCGGTTCCGCCGCAAACAGCTGCACCTCAAAATCCACCGGCACCTGCACCAGTTTCATGGATTCCTCAGGTGTCAAGGCCTCCTGCATTTCCGGCACCAGGTATCGCTTGGTAAAATCCGACATGGTATCCAGCTGGTAGATGGAAACCTCGGGAATTTCCAGCGCAGCGATCCGCTCACGCGCCTGCTCTCCAATGGCCCAGAGCACGCCGTTGGTCACCAGATCCAGAAAACCATCGTTTGTCCAAGTGCTGTCGTTGTGGCCATAGGCGGTGTAAAACACGCGCCCTTTCCCCTGCTGTCGCACCCAGGTATAGGGTTCGCGGTGATCGCCTTCAACTCGCTCGGTCAATACGGTCATATCCGGGTTGAGCCGCTGATGCACGTAGGTTTCGTCCCAGGTGGTGAACTCCGGAATTCCCTGCATGATTTCATGGGCCGTATCCACGATCGTTGCCTTGAACCGGCCGGTTTCGTGTGAGGCGAATTGCCCTCCGATGGTTTCGATATACCAATCGGAATTTTTGAAACAACCCGTAGCGCAATGCAGGGGAATCAATCCCTTTCCTCCTTCCACGAAGTTTTTCAGCGCGCTTTCCTGCGAGGCCGAAATACTGTCGTGATTCGCATAAATGATAAGGCCGTCGTATTTGGCCAGGTTCTCGTCGTTGAGATCGTCCAGGCTGGTGGTGTAGGTCATGTTGATCCCATCCTGGAACAGCCGGATCGCAAGCCAGGGTGCATACTTGTCGGAATGGTGATGCGTGCTTTTATGACCCAGAAAAAGCACCTCGGCTCTGCGGGGTGCATTCTCATTGACGGAACAACTGCTGAAGATCAGGCCGCAGCAGAGAATTAAGAAACCGGATATACCTTTCATCAAATGAATCTATTTTATTTGGTTAGCGCAAGCGTACTACTTGCGAATAAATCGCCTGATCGGCTCCGACAGGACGAACGCCTACGCGCGCGAACACGGGCTGGCCGGGCTGGATATTCGCCGCGGCGAGGTCCAGTGACATTTCCGTCACCGTTCCCGCGGTTGCTTCACCCAGGTCGACCCGACCATTGTAGGTGATGTCGTCCACGAAAGCGGTTTTGTTCACCAGCAGCATGGCATATTCAATATTCGCGTCTTCCACTATCTGATTAATTGCAAATGAGGCATCTACGGTTTCCCCTTCAAGCGCAAGCGTCACATCGGACAGGGTGAAATAAGGGGTTACCTCCAGGGTAACCTCCGTCCTCCCCTTGACTGTCACCAGGGTCGTATCGCGGTCATTTACCCAGGGTCCGTTGTTGTCCCGGGTAACCAGCTTATACTCTCCATCGAACAGCAAGGCTTCAAACGAGCCGTCCTGTTTTACATACACAGGGATCGGCGCCCGTAATTCATACCCGTCCTGATACAACTGCAATTGCACGGCTTCACCCGTACCCCGCACGCCAAGCGGATCCCCGTTGTAGGTGATCTGCCCGGTTAGTTTAGATTCAGGTTCTGCGTAATTATCCAGTCCGCAGCCGCCTGCTCCCAGCAGGCCCAGCCCCAAAATCGCTAATATAAATCGTTTCATTGTATTTCTGCTTATTGATATGGATTTCTTACCAATTTTGGATTGTTATTGATCCAGCTTTGGTCAATAAAGTTGTAGTAGTTCCTCATCTGGAAGTTCCGGGGATGGGGTGAATTGCTGAACGGCTGTTTGTCAAACACCCATTTCCCGTCGTTGGGGTTACCCGGAGCCACGACCTTGTAAGGGAACAATGCAAACTGCTGTGCCGTCGGGCTGTTTTGAACTCCATTCCACACCCGATGAGCCAACCGCCATCTTTTCAGATCCCAGTACCGGTGATCTTCGAACGCGAATTCCACGCGGTATTCCTGCACGATGTCGTCGAATGTGATCGATGTCAGCTCCTGTATCCCGGCCCGCTCGCGGATCTGGTTAATGTAATTCAAAGCGGCGGTTGTCTGACCCAGTTCAAATGCTGCCTCGCAGGCGATCATCAATGCTTCGGCATAGCGGAAACGTGGAAACCACATGTCACTGTTCCTGCCGCGGGTGGATGCGCCCCCGTTTTCATCCATGAATTTGCGGAAAAAGAATCCGGTCTTGTTGATAAACTGTTGATTGGAAGTGGTGGGCCCATTGAGTGAAGTCAGTAGCCGTCCATCCTCGTCGGTATCACCCGGCTGTCCGGTCCGGGTTGTCCAATTGCCGTTGTTCAGCCGCTTTTGACCGGCCTGCAGTTCTACCGGAGTGCCTTTGAAAACAGCGCCCGGATAAATGATACTTCCCCAAAGCCGGGCGTCTTTATTGGCAAAAGCGTCTTCCGGACGATCGTAAAAAACGTAATTGCCCGATGCGTCCCGGGTCCGGATCGTGCCATCCCGATCGTTTACGTATTCAAAGTCTTCCACCAGGTTGAGTATGGGTCCGGCGTATGCGCGGTCGATGTCTTCGGCATGGGATCCGGGAATGTTCACCCGGGTAAAGCCCACGGTTTGACCGGGGTACTTGTAATCCCGGGCCCAGATGACTTCGCTGTTGTTTTCCTTCACGCTAAGTGCTTCATAAAAGTTCCTTCCCAGGTCGTCGGGTTTGGTCATATTCAGCCGGTAAACCCCGCTGTTGATCACCGTCTCGGCCGCCGCCAGTGCTTGTTCATAATACCCTTGGGCGCGATCGGCCGGAATGCCCACCTCTCCCCCCGAAGTACGGATGGGATTGGGTAGTTTATTATTGTAATTGGCAAGAGAACCGGCATAAACGGCGGCACGCGCCTGCAGCATGTGGGCGGCCCATTTGGTTGCCCTGGCCGCGTTCACGGAAGGATCCGTAGGAAGATAGCCGGCAATCTCTTCGCATTCCTCAATAATATAGTCGTACAGTTCCGCTTCGGTAGCGCGGGGATATTGCAGGGTGGCTACGTCGGTATTCTCGTTGTATTCAAAAACCTCGTCCCCAACAATGGGCATACCGCCCAGCCCGCGGACCATATTAAAGTATGCCCAGGCGCGCAGGAAACGCGCTTCCCCTTCATAGGAAAGTTTGTCTTCTTCCCCGATCACGGTCGTTTCCCGGAGTCCCTGAAGGAATTGGTTTATATCGCGTATCAAACCGTAAGGATGGACACGCCAGAGGTCGTCATTGTAACTCTGAATATTATCGGGACCGCCGTCTGACTTTCCAGCTTCGTCCAGGATGGTATAGGTATAGGAATCGTTGATGTGCTGACCCCAGGTGACCCGGCCGTAAAAATTAGCCAGCACCGATTTGATCATCACTTCATCTTCGAATACCTGCTCTTCGGTGATGATCTGATCCGGCTCCTGCTCCAGGAAATCCGAACAGGCGCTGAAAACCGAAACAAATCCGACCAGCGCCAGGGTGCCTATGATTGATGTATGTCGTTTCATAAAGTTCATTTTTTTGTCCTGCTCGTTAGAATTGTACGTTCAACCCAAAGTTCACGATCCGGATGGTCGGATAACCCAAGCCGTTGGTCGCATCGCCTTCCGGATCCACCCCGTCCAGATTTGAGATGGTGAACAGGTTCTGTCCGGCAATGTAAAACCGCACGTGGGAAAGTGACAGCGGATTCAGGAATTTCTGAGGAAGAGAGTACCCCAGTTCCAGGTTGCGTAATTTGATATACCGGACGTTGGTCTTCCAGAAGCTGCTGTTCCAGTAATTGCTGTGGGCGCTGTTCCCGATCAACAACATGGGGTAGTCGCCCGGAATCAGTTCGCTGTTGGGATCCCAGATGTCCGCCAGCCGCCAGGCATTTTTCATGTAATGCTGGGGATTATTCCCGCCGTCGTGGAAGGGGTTGCGTTGTTCCCATTCCTTGTAGAAGGTAAACATGCCACCGCCGGTCAGGTCAAAGGCCAGGTCAAAACCTTTCCAACCAAATCCAAAGTTGAGGCCGAAGTTGAGCGCCGGGGTTTCGTTCTGCCGGTAACCGATGGGGCGCTCGTCCAAATGGTTGATCACCCCGTCGCCGTTTTGATCCACGTATTTGATATCGCCGGGACGCAAGGTAGTATTTCCCTGCCGGTCGTTGTCAATTTCCCAGTTGGCGATCTCTTCCCAGCTGCTGAACTGTCCGGCCGCCTCCAGGCCCCAGTTCAGGTACCCGTAGCGTTCCACAATGGAGTGCCGGTACTCGTCCCAGGAGTTGCTGAAACGCGGCTTGTACTGATGCCAGTCATAAAACCGCGAGTACGTGATGTTACCCCCGATGGAATAAGTCAGCTCGCCGGCCCGGTCGTTCCATATAATGGATGCGTCGTAACCCTTGTGGGCATCCGAATTCAGGTTTTCGTTGGGCAGGCTGAATCCGGCTTCCGAAGGAATCAGGATGTCGTATCGTGCAGCGGGCAAACCGGTCCGTTTCCGCTGGAAATAGTCCAGGGTAACCAGCAGGCGGTTGTTCAGGAAACTCGCGTCCACACCCACGTCAAAGATACGGGCCTTTATCCAGGAAAGCGTAGTGACCGGAAGTCCCCTGGGCGCCGTTCCGACTACGTATTCTCCGTCAAGAACCGCTCCACCCGCGTTGTAATTGTATCCCCTCAGATAATCGAATGGAGCATATACATTGCCCAGGTCGTCGTCACCCAGCAAGCCGTACGATGCACGGATCTTCAGGTCATTGAACACATTGGCCACGCTTCCCCCTTTCCAGAAATCCTCTTCGGAAATACGCCATCCGGCCGAAACCGACGGGAAGAAACCCCAGCGATCACCCGGAGGGAATTTCCAGGAACCGTCGTAACGGGCCGCAAGCTCCAACAGGTACTTGTTCGCAAAGTCGTAATTGATCCGGCCAACGAATCCAAGCCGTGCCTGGGTATTGTCACCCACGTCGTCGTAGGTATCCAGCGTTTCGAAATGAATCAGCTTCAGCGCATTGGATGCCGGAATGGAATGCACCCAGGTCCGTGGCTCATCGCGCTGGATCGTTTCCATCCCGCCGATGATCGTGAAATTATGTTGGTCAATGCTTTTATTGTAGGCAAGCTGCAAATTGGAGGTGAGTTCTTCCACATGGCGGATATCACGCTCCCTCCAGGGGTTGTTGTTCTCAAAAATGACCGGATAGGTATCGGTGTCCTCGTCATACCCGTATAATTTGTAGGTATACTCGTGGTTATCCATTTTCCGGTTGGCGTAGTAATAACTTACCAGCCCCTTGGCCGTTAACCCATCGGCAATTTCGTATTCGGCGTTGAAATTCAATTGCCCTACCCGCCAGGTGTCTTCCATCTT
>JAJUHF010000057.1 GCA_029268045.1 Anseongella ginsenosidimutans | reverse complement strand
GCAAGTTCTTTCAACAAAGACGTGTCACCGGGGTTTGCATCCAGCTGCTGTTCGATTTCTTTAATTTCAACAAGCAAAGAAGGATTTATGTTTTGTTTCGCAGTTTCAGCCAGCTCACCCGCGCTGAACACCATCTCCGTGACCGTCTGTTCGGGACTGCTTTCCTCTTCCGGATTCACCAGTCCCTTTACCGGCAGCAGATACAATGCTACGATCAGTATCACTACCGATAAGATGACTCCTATTTGTTTTCCTGAAAGCAAGTTCTATTTGATTAATTCCGCTTGGGCAGTTCTCTTTTTACTGGCGTTTTTCACTTTTTCAACAAATACTTTTGCCGGTTTGAAGCTGGGGATGTAATGTTCCGGAATAATAATAGCAGTATTCTTTGAAATGTTCCTTGCAGTTTTTTGAGCGCGTTTTTTAACAACAAAGCTTCCGAAACCTCTTACATAAATGTTGTTACCTTCAATCATAGAGTTTTTAACCACTTTGAAAAAGGCTTCGATGGTCTCGGCAACATCAACTTTTTCGATTCCTGTTTTGTTTGCAATTTCTGCAATCACTTCTGCTTTCGTCATATTAATATTCGTTTATCCATGATGTAAAATCTTCATTATTTAGGGGTTGCGAAATTAGCTCTTTTTATTGAAAACAAAAAGAACTACCAGGTTTTTGTTTTGGTATTCATTTTCTTTCCAGAGATTTGGGCCATGATGGACCCCACAAAGATAATCGGAAAATGGTATCAGGCGAATAAAAGAGAGATGCCGTGGCGGACCACCAAAGACCCCTATCTTATCTGGTTGTCTGAGGTTATTCTGCAACAGACCAGGGTACAGCAAGGACTTCCCTATTATTTGAAGTTCAGCGCCGCCTACCCCTCGGTGGCAGACCTCGCTGCCGCAGAAGAGGATCAGGTCATGAAGCTTTGGCAAGGGCTGGGTTATTATTCCAGAGCGCGTAACATGCTTGCAACCGCCCGCACGGTAACCCGTCAATGGGGACGGGAGTTCCCATCGGACTATGAAACCCTGATTCAGTTGAAGGGTATCGGGGAGTACACGGCCTCGGCCATCTCGTCCATTGCCGCAAACGAGCCCCGGGCCGTGGTTGACGGGAATGTGTACCGGCTTTTGTCGCGCTATTTCGGCCTGAGCACGCCCATTGACACGGCGGCAGGGAAAAGGGAATTCGCATCACTGGCCCATGATCTGCTCGATAGGCAGCGGCCCGGAGAACACAATCAGGGAATGATGGAATTCGGTGCGCTGCAGTGCCGCCCGGTCCGCCCCGGTTGCGATACCTGTCCGTTGGCCTCCGCTTGTGTAGCCCTGCGGGAGGGGAATGTAGAACGGCTACCGGTGAAATCAAGCCGTCCACGTATCCGGCACCGCTATTTCAACTACCTGGTCCTACGGGAAAATGGTCGCATCTGGCTGAAAAGACGCGGCACCGGGGATATCTGGCAAAGCCTGTATGATTTCCCCCTGGTGGAAACATCCGGACCGGTAGATGAAGCCGGTTTGCTGTCCCGGGACGATTTCAGGGAAATTTTGAAAGGGAAATTATTTTCCGTAAAATACGTTTCAAAGGTAACAAAGCATGTGCTTTCGCATCAGGTAATCCATGCCCGTTTCTGGGAATTAAGATTTCCCCATGCGCCGGTTCCGGAACACAACGGCTTCCTTCGGGTGGAGGAACAGAAAATGGAAAGCTATGCCTTCCCGAAATTAATTAGCAACTATCTTGAAAATAATCTATAAATTGTAATCATCTAATCTTTACGTATGTCAGGCGTCAATAAAGTAATATTAGTAGGCCACTTGGGCAAGGATCCCGAGATCAGGCACATGGAAGGGGGAGTTACCAAAGCTTCCTTTCCCTTGGCTACATCTGAATTTTACACCAAGGACGGACAACGGGTTGAACTGACCGAATGGCATAATATTGTTGTTTGGCGGGGATTGGCCGATGTCGCGGAAAAATACCTGCACAAGGGCAAGTTGGTGTACGTGGAAGGCAAACTACGTACCCGCTCGTGGGACGACAAGGATGGAAATAAACGCTACATTACCGAAGTGGTAGCCGATAACTTTACCATGTTGGGCCGGCGCAGCGATTACGATAATTCGGGAGGGAGTGACGGTTATTCCGGTGGCGGAAACCGCGGAAGCAATCCACAGGACGCCCATCAGGCAGGAGGGATGGGCAGTGCGAATGTGGCTGCAGACGACAATCCCGAAGACGATTTGCCTTTTTAAGCGGTATCAGGCAGTAATGGCCTGCATCAGGCCGACAAACCCGGTATCAGCCAATGCCTGCAGGCAGGCTGCAGGTCCTCTTACGATTTGCTGCTGATTGATATTCCCAGCTCATGAAGCTGCTCGGCAGAGATAACCGAGGGGGAGTCAATCATCACATCGCGGCCGGAGTTGTTTTTCGGGAAAGCAATCACATCCCGAATGGAATCCAATCCGGAGAATATCGCGCAAAGCCGGTCAAAGCCGAAGGCAATTCCGCCATGGGGAGGCGCACCGAATTCAAAAGCATCCATTAGGAATCCGAATTGCGCCTGCGCTTCTTCCGGACTGAAACCAAGCACCTTGAACATCTTCTGTTGCAGCTCCTTGTTGTGAATCCGGATGGAACCGCCGCCGACTTCGTTGCCGTTGATGACCATGTCGTAGGCGTTGGCCCGGACGCGTCCGGGGTCCGAATCCAGCAGAGGCAGGTCTTCCGGCACGGGCGAAGTAAAGGGGTGGTGCATGGCATGCCAGCGTGCGGATTCTTCATCCCATTCCAATAGGGGAAAATCCACTACCCACAATGCCTGAAACGTATCCATGGGACGGAGTCCCTGCCGGTTACCCATTTCCAGGCGCAGCTCGGAAAGCGCCTTTCGGGTTTTGGACGGCTCGCCAGCCAGAATCAACAGCAGGTCGCCCTCGCGGGCACCGAAAGCGGCTGCCCACTGCTTCAGATCGTTTTCATCGTAGAATTTGTCAACAGAGGATTTGATTGTGCCGTCTGTGTTATAGCGGGCGTAAACCATGCCCGAGGCCCCGATTTGCGGCCGCTTAACCCAGGCAGTCAGTTCGTCCAGCTGTTTTCTTGTATAGCCGGCAGCGCCCTCCACGCATATCCCCGCCACAAGCCCGGCTTCATCGAATATCCGGAAGCCTTTTCCGGCGGTAAGGTCTTTTTCCGCTGTGGGACCCTTCAGTTCGACAAAGGTCATCCCAAAACGGGTATCGGGTTTGTCATTTCCGTATTTCCGCATGGCCTCGCTATACGGGAGAAGCGGCATGGGACCGATTTCCTTGCCCCATATTTCCCTGAACAGATGGGCGATGAGGCCTTCAAAGGTCTCCAGGATGTCTTCCCGCGAAACAAAGGACATTTCACAGTCAATCTGCGTAAATTCCGGTTGCCGGTCGGCCCGCAGGTCCTCGTCACGGAAACATTTTACAATCTGGTAATACCGGTCCATGCCGGAAACCATCAGCAATTGCTTGAAGGTCTGCGGCGATTGCGGCAGGGCGTAAAACTCACCGGGGTTCATCCGGCTCGGAACCACAAAATCACGTGCCCCTTCGGGGGTGGATTTAATCAGAACCGGTGTTTCTACTTCTACAAAATGCTGTTTATCAAGATATTTACGCGTTTCGGCCGCAAGGCGGTGACGGGTCAGGAGATTTTTGCGGATGACGTTCCTGCGAAGGTCCAGGTAACGGTATTTCGCCCGGAGATCTTCTCCGCCGTCGGTTTCATCTTCAATGATAAAGGGCGGGACTTTGGATGTATTCAGGACCTCCAGGGCAGTAGCCTTTATTTCGATGTCCCCCGTCGGTAGTTTCGGGTTTTTATTGCTTCGTTCCACGACCCTTCCGCGGACCTGTATTACAAATTCCCGACCCAGTTCACGGGCGCGGGAGCACAGCTCGCTGTCGTCTTCCATATTGAATACCAATTGCGTTATCCCATAACGGTCGCGCAGATCAATAAATGTCATCCCTCCAAGATCCCGAGACCGTTGAACCCATCCGCAAAGGGTTACTTCCGTATTCAGTTTGTCTAAAGTGAGTTCGCCGCAGGTATGGCTTCGTAGCATAAAAGAAAGTTTGAAAACTGGTGCAAAAGTATCAAAAAAAATATTGATTTCTTTTTTGGCCAAATCTTTGGGGGTTTAGCATTTTTAATTAGTTTGGAATAAATTTCCGTTCATATGGAATTAGCAAATCCCGAGATCTGGATATCTTTATTAACCCTTACCGTCCTGGAGATTGTCCTTGGAATTGACAACATCGTGTTTATTTCCATTTTGGCGGGGAAGCTTCCCCGGCAGCAGCAGGCGAAGGCACGCACCTGGGGCCTGGGTCTGGCCATGATTACCCGGGTGCTGCTGTTGTTCTCCATTACCTGGGTTATGAGCCTAACTGCGCCCTTGTTCCAGGCGCTTGGGCAGCAGATATCGGGACGGGACCTTATTCTGTTGGCCGGAGGGTTATTCCTGATCTATAAGAGCACCGTGGAGATCCATGAAAAGCTGGAAGGGCATGAAGGGGAAACACAGGCCAAGGTCGTCTATTCCTTCGGAGGGGTCATCGCGCAGATTCTATTGCTAGATATTGTATTCTCGCTGGACTCGGTGATCACCGCCGTGGGAATGGCAAATCAACTGTGGGTGATGATTGCCGCTGTGGTAATCGCCGTCGGGATCATGATGTTCTCTGCCGGTCCCATAAGCCGGTTCGTGGAGAAACATCCCACGGTCAAAATGCTTGCCCTTAGTTTCCTTGTCCTGATTGGGGTCTCATTAATCGCCGAAGGGCTGGAACAACACATACCAAAAGGCTATATCTACTTCGCCATGGCCTTTTCAATTCTGGTTGAGATCCTGAATCTCCGTTTGAAGAAAGTGTCCGCCGAGCCGGTTGCGCTGCGGACCAAGTATGAAAAACCTGCCGAAATCAAAGAAAGCGGTCATGTCAAAGAATAAATTGGTCGAATTGATGAAATTCGATAACAACGGGAGCGCGTACATTGCCAAAACACGCCTTGAAAGCGCGGGTATCCACTGCATGTTGGCCGGGGAAGACTCCACCGGTTTCCAGCCCATCCTTACCTCACGGACGGGAGGCATCCGCCTGCTTGTCCTGGAGCCGGACTTTGAACAGGCCCGGGCGATCCTCGCGGGGGAAGATCCCGATCCGGATTGGGAGAACCTGGAAGAAGGGGAAGACGATCCGGAATGGTTCTGAGTACTACTCGTTTCCTTTCCTGAATTCAAGAACAGGGACCGCGCCTGCCAGCAAAGTAAGCGTGCGTCCTTCCTGTGAAACTACAAAATGGGTGCTTTTTTCAAGCTGTCCGAGGTACTGGTTTTCCAATTCCTGTGACTGTTCGCAAAACATTTTGGTGGAGCCCAGCTTGGAAAAGGAAAGCGAGTCGGAACTTAAGGAATAGGTGCCGAAAAACTGATTGCATCCGGCAAATCCATTCACCTTTTTTCCGTTTTCCTCGAAAAGAAGAGTCGGCGCTTTCAGGGATGTGTCAATTGGTTCCTGGCTAATGGAAACCAGTTCCCAGTTCGAATTAAGTAGTTCCTTGTGACTGTAATCCGCTCCCCGGCTGCATGTCTGCTGCAGAATAAGCAATACGCCGAGCATACTTAACTGTAAAAGCTGCATCATTCTTTTTTTTCGGAATTGGCAGCAAAATTAATGCCCTTTAATAGACTGGCTTGCCGGTATTCGTGATGGTCGCAAAATTCAGTACCTTTGCGGCTTGATCTGATCCATTGACCGGACGGCAAAAATATCTCCCAAAACTGTACGCTTTCCTGCTTTTGGCGGTGCTGAGCGTCAGTATCGTGCCTCTGAATTATATTCATCGGCACGGAGGGGAGCATCCACTCATTTCTAAAACCCCGGCCGGTGGCGAGCGTTTCAGTCAGGGGCATCCGAACCTGTGCCCGGTTTGCTCCTGCATCGGAACCCAGTTTGATCTGCCAGTAGCCGTCTGGGAGGTGTACCTTCCGGTCTACCCGTTTTCCCATCAGAAACTCCGTCCGGATTTTCAGTTGCCGGCTGAGCGCCGTTCCATCTCTCCCCGTGGACCTCCCCTGAGTTAAAATCTGCTTTCTTCCGAATTCAGGCCGCCGGCCTGCCGATTTTACCGTCCATTCCATTTGAAGAATTCTAACAATGAAGTATATTCTGTTGATGCTGTTGAGCATCACCTGTTTTTATTTTACCGCCTACCCCCAGACTGCATTTACCGGCAAGGTCATGGACCGGGCCTCCGGGGAGGGTTTGCCGGGGGCAAGCGTTTCCATCCCCGATCTGGCAAGACAAACCGTTACCAATGAGCGCGGTTTGTTTTTTTTCGAAAACCTCCCCGAAGGCAGATTCACCGTCCAGGTGAGCTTTTTAGGGTATAAGACCCATGCCGAGCGGGTCTTGTTCAGCGGCTTTACCGAAAAATCCTTTTCGCTCGAGGTATCCTTATTGGAAATGAGGGAAATTGTGGTGACCGCTTCGGCGTCCGCAAGCAAAGAGGAAGTCAACAGTATTTCGGTGGAATCGGTTTCGCGGAAAGAACTGCTGAATACGCCGGCTTCCAACCTCATCGACGCCCTTTCCGGAGTAGCCGGAGTTTCGCAGATTTCAAGCGGCCCCGCCGTGTCCAAACCCGTCATCAGGGGATTGAGCTATCATCGGGTGCTCACGGTAAACAATGGAATTAAGCAGGAAGGTCAGCAGTGGGGAGATGAACACGGCCTGGAATACGACCTGTTTGCAGCCGACCGGGTAGAAATCCTGCGTGGACCCGCCAGTTTGCTGTACGGCTCGGACGCGATGGGAGGCGTGATCAATATTCTGGATCCCATTCCGGTTCCGGATGGAGAGATCCAGGGGTCGCTCACCTCCCGGTATGCCGCCAACAACGGGTTAACCGAAACATCGCTTCAGCTGGAAGGGAACCGCCGCGGTTTCGTATGGCGGGGAAGGGGAACCTACCGAAATGCATTTTCCTATAAGACGCCGGCAGGCTATGTTCCCAATACCTCCTTTAACGAGGCGAATTTTACGGCCATGGCGGGACTCAATAAAAAATGGGGCTATAGTCATCTGCATGTTTCGTCCTACTCCGGCAAACTTGGCTTTCCAGAACACGGCCATGCCGACCACGGACACGACGATTTTCCAGCGCAGGAAGACCCGCATCATGCGCATCAGCCCAGAAGCCGTCAAATAGGCCTGCCCCGGCAGGAGGTGGATCATCTGAAGGTATCGCTCAATAATAACTTCATACTGGGCAGAAGTCAGCTTCGGGCAACCTTTGGGATACAGCAGAACAAACGCCGGGAAATGGAACATTCGCCCAGTGAGCCGGATATTGCAATGGACCTGCAAACCTGGTCGGGTGACCTGAAATTCTTTATGGCTGAGAAAGGCGGATTTGAACCCGTCCTGGGGCTGTCGGGGTCCTGGCAGGAGAACCGATCGGGTGGCGCTGAGCTTCTCGTCCCGGCCTTTGATGCCAGCCAGGCGGGCGCATTCTTCTACCTGAAAAAGGCGCTGGATGCGGTGTATCTGAATGCGGGCATCCGCTTTGATTACCGCCGGGTGCGGGGTAAAGCGATGGCAAGCCCCGAAGGGGAAACGCGATTCGAGGCATTTGAGCGGGATTTTTCCAATTTCAGCGGCAGCGCGGGCTTGGCCTGGGATTTGGGAAGCGGATTCCTATTCAAAGCGAACGCGGGTTCAGCCTTCCGGGCTCCCACTAGTTCCGAGCTTACATCCAATGGGGAACACCACGGGGTAGAGCGGTATGAAATCGGATCTACTTCCCTAAAGTCCGAGCAAAGCCTTCAGCTGGATGCGGCGATCGCGTATACGTCCCGGAATTTCGGCATCGAGCTGAACGCCTATCGCAATACCATCTATCATTACATTTACCTGCGGGGCCTGGTGGGTGACAGCATCCTGCATGAAGGGGAGTTACTACCCGTTTACCGGTATACCCAGGCAGATGCCCAGCTGTCGGGGATGGAGGCCGTGGTGGATATTCATCCTATTTCATGGCTTCATATCGGCAGCAGTTTCAGCGTGGTAAGGGGGAAAAACAAAGAAACCGGCGGCAACTTACCCTTTATTCCGGCGGCATCCTGGCGGAATGAGCTAAAATTTGAACCCGAACTGGGCTTATCCAGGCTGAATGAAACCTATTTTACGCTGGAACTGGCAAGCACTTTCAAGCAGGACCGGGTGGATGCGGCTTTCGAACGGCCTGCGGCGGGATACCACCTTGTCAACGCAGGGGTCGGGACGACCCTGTCCCTGGGGCGGCTTCCGCTCAGCGTGTTTGTTTCGGCCAGAAATCTCTTCAATGTGAAATATACCAGCCATATGAGCCGGTACCGTTACCTGGGCATTTCCGAGCCGGGGCGAAACCTGCAATTTGGATTGCATCTGCCGTTCAATTTGAAGTAGACAATCAGGAGGACGGGGCGGAAAAAACCGAAGGCAATGCCTCGGCCGTTATTTTTTCCTGCTCCCCGCTTTTCATGTGTTTCAGCGTGAGCTGACCGGACTGCAGTTCTTCCGGGCCAATGACCAGGACATAGGGAATGTTCCGGGCGTCGGCGTATTTAAACTGTTTCTGTAGCTTCACCGGTGAAGGATAGAGTTCAACCGCCACGTGATGATGGCGTAAGGTCTGCAGCAGATCAAGCGCGAACATTTCCGTCTCCCGGTCAAAATTGGTGATCAGAAGGGTGGTTCCCAGCGTAGTCCGTGGAGGAAATAATTTCAACTCTTCCATTACGTCATAGATCCGGTCTGCTCCGAACGAGATGCCCACACCTGTCAGTCCGTTCATGCCGAACATACCCGTCAGATCGTCGTACCGTCCTCCGCCGCCGATGCTGCCCATTTTTACTTCGTCCGAGCGGACTTCCAGAATGGCGCCTGTGTAATAATTGAGTCCGCGGGCAAGCGTAATATCCAATTCCACCACCGCGCGGTTTGTATTGAAACGGGAAAGGTAGGTGAATACGGTTTCCAGTTCCTCAATGCCCTTCAGGCCGGTTTCCGACGAGGCCAGACTTTCTTTAAGGTGACGGATCTTCTCGGGATTGGTGCCTCCCAGATTCAGAAAGGGCTTGATCTTATCCAGGTCCGCTTCCTCAAATCCCCGTTGCAGCAATTCTTTTTCCACTCCCCCGATGCCGATCTTATCCAATTTGTCAATGGCAATGGTCAGGTCCATCATTTTATCGGGTTTTCCGGTCAGTTCGGCAATTCCCGAAAGAATTTTCCGGTTATTTACACGGATGGTGAATTCCTTCAGACCCAGTCTGGACAAGACTTCATCGTAAATCAGAATGAATTCCGCCTCGTTCAGCAGGCTTTCCGAACCCACGATATCGGCATCGCATTGGTAAAACTCCCGGTATCGTCCCTTTTGAGGGCGGTCCGCCCGCCACACCGGTTGAATCTGGAACCGTTTGAACGGAAAGGTGATTTCGTGCTGATGCATGACCACATAGCGCGCAAAGGGCACGGTCAGATCATACCGCAGGGCCTTTTCGGCAATCTCGGGCGTAAGCCTTCTGGAATCCCCGGCCTGCAATTTTTCGGGGTCCGCTTTGGCAAGGAAGTCTCCGGAGTTCAGGATCTTGAAAATCAGTTGATCCCCCTCATCCCCGTATTTTCCTGTAAGCGTTTCCAGATTTTCCATGGCGGGGGTTTCTATCGGCTGAAAGCCGAATTTGGTGAATACCGCCCGCATGGTATCGAAAATAAAATTGCGTTTCGCAACCACTTCCGGCGAAAAATCACGCGTGCCTTTTGGGATGGAGGGTTTCAAATTTGCCATGCGGCAAAAATAGGGTTAAGTAGCAGAAACATCAATTGCCAGCCAATTTTTCTAGCAGTTTCCCGCAGGCTTCCCTGATTTCCTGAAAAACCGGCTCAAACAGCCGGTCTTCAAACCAGGGGTCCGTCACGTTTTTCGTGGGATGGTTTGGATCGGCCGCTTCCAGAAAAAGCTGTACCTTATCGCGTTCCTGCTCGCTTTCGGACAGCGCGATGATATCGGCGTAATTGGTGCTGTCCATAGCGAATATATGATCGAAATTCCCGAAATCCCGGTAGGTGAATTTCCTGGCTTGCAAGCGGGAAATGTCAATGCCGTGCTTTTTTGCGGTAGCAATTGCCCGCGGGTCGGGTGCTTCGCCAATATGCCAGCCTCCGGTACCTGCCGAATCAATCTCCCAATCCAGCCCTTTTTCCTCAACCAGGTGCCGCATAATACCTTCAGCCATGGGTGAGCGGCAAATATTCCCCAGGCAGACCATCAATATTTTCATGTTTTGCCCACCATGTTTTCAGGACGAACCCACTGGTCGAACTCTTCCGCGGTCAGGTAAGCTAGTTCCACGGCCGCTTCCTTGAGGGTTTTGTTCTCCTTGTGCGCTTTCTGCGCAATCTCGGCGGCCTTATAATAACCAATGCGGGTATTAAGCGCGGTTACCAGCATCAGGGAGTTCTCCAGGTGCTTTTGGATGTTCGCATAAATGGGTTCGATTCCACGCGCGCATTTTTCCTCGAAGGACGCGCAGGCATCCCCGATCAGCCGGGCTGAATGGAGGAAATTATAGATCATTAGCGGTTTGAACACATTCAGTTCGAAATGGCCCGTTGCGCCGCCTATGTTGATGGCTACGTCATTGCCCATTACCTGTGCCGCCACCATGGTCAGCGCTTCGCACTGGGTAGGGTTCACTTTTCCCGGCATGATGGAAGACCCGGGCTCGTTGTCCGGGATCCGGATTTCTCCAATCCCCGATCGCGGCCCCGAGGCCAGCAAACGGATGTCATTTCCGATTTTCATTAAACTGACCGCCAGCGTTTTAAGCGCCCCGTGCGAGGCCACGATCGCGTCGTGTGCGGCAAGCGCTTCAAACTTGTTTGGCGCCGTAATAAAAGGCAGGCCGGTCAATTCCGCGATTTTGGCGGCCACGTTTTCTGCATATCCGTCCGGTGTATTCAAACCGGTACCCACGGCTGTTCCGCCCAGGGCGAGCTCCGACAGGTGCGGAAGCGTATTGGTGAGTGCGGTCAGTCCATGATCCAGCTGCGACACGTAGCCCGAAATTTCTTGTCCCAGGGTCAGTGGCGTAGCGTCCATCAGGTGGGTACGCCCGTTCTTTACCACATCTTTGTATTCGGTGGCTTTTTGATGAAGCGTGTCACGCAATTGCCGGACGCCGGGAATGGTCACTTCCATCAGGATCTTGTACGCGGCAATATGCATCGCCGTGGGGAAGGTATCGTTTGACGACTGCGACTTATTGACATCGTCATTCGGGTGAATGGTTTTTTTTTCATCGGTCAGCGAACCCCCGGACAATACATGGGCTCGGTAGGCGATCACTTCGTTTACATTCATGTTCGACTGCGTACCCGAACCCGTTTGCCAGACCACCAATGGAAATTGGTCGTCCAGTTTCCCGTCCAGGATTTCGTCACAGACCCGTCCAATGAGCTCGCATTTTTCCTTAGAAAGCACCCCGGCATCCAGGTTGGCCAGTGCCGCCGCTTTTTTCAGATAGGCAAACCCCCGGATGATCTCCCGGGGCATCTTATTGATATCCTGTGCAATTTTGAAATTGCCGATGGAGCGCTGCGTTTGCGCTCCCCAATATTTATCCGCGGGCACTTCTACCTGCCCTAAGGTGTCTTTTTCTATACGGTATTCCATGGTATTTAAAAAATCGAGTGCCTAATATATCAAATAAGGACGACGAATTCCACATTTTTATCTAATGTTGCAAGTGAGTAGAAATAGTGATAATTTTAACATGTTATTCCGACAGATCTGTATGAATAAATGAATTTATGAAAAACTCTTATTCTATTCCCACGGCCAAAATCCAGGAACGGCTACGGTTCGAGAATCCTTGGTGGTCGTCCAATAATCCTGCATCTCTAATCGCCGATTTGCCCCGACGTCTGTATTTCGATTTGTTTTTCCCTTACGTTACTGAGATATCGGTAAGACGGGCAATTATCGTCGTTGGTCCGCGTAGGGTAGGAAAAACCGTAATGATGCACCAAGCGATAGAAGAGCTTATGAATCAAGGAGTTTCTGCTCAAAAAATATGCTATATCGGGATTGACAATCCTGTTTACATTAATCTTTCCCTGGAAGACCTACTGAATCAGGCGATTGAGGCATCGGGCGGGCAGCAAGCCGACGGATGTTTTGTTTTTTTTGATGAGATCCAATACCTCAAAGACTGGGAGCGCCATCTTAAAATATTGGTGGATAGCTATCCCAACACAAGGTTTATCGTGACGGGGTCTGCTGCCGCTGCGCTTCAAGCGAAAAGTACTGAAAGCGGAGCCGGTCGTTTTACCGAATTTATGCTGCCACCACTTACATTCCAAGAATTTCTACACATACAGAAGCTCACGCATCTGTTGAAACCATCTACTACAAAATGGCTGGATAAAGAGATTCCGTTTTATACAGCGGTGGACATAAAAGAATTGAATACTCAATTTTTTAACTATATCAATTACGGTGGCTATCCGGAAGTGATTTTTTCGGAAACCATAAGAAGCGACATGGGCCGTTATATTCGTAATGACATCGTTGATAAAGTATTATTGCGTGACCTTCCGGCTTTATATGGTATCCGAGATGTTCAGGAACTGAATCACTTTTTTGCCTACCTTGCGTATCACACCGGGAGAGAATTCTCACCGGTAACGCTTTGTAAGGAAAGTGGCTTGGACCGTCTGCAGTTAACTAAATACCTGGAGTACTTGGAATCGGCCTTTCTCATAAAGGTGCTACATAAAGTAGATGAAAATACCCGTCATTTCAAACGAATCACATCATTTAAGATTTACCTTACGAATCCATCGCTGCGCACCGCCCTTTTTTCACCGCTTTCACCTACCGATGACGAAGCTGGAAACGCGGTGGAAACCGCCTTATTTGGGCAGTGGATGCACCGTGATACGATGAATCTGAAATACGCTCGGTGGAAGGCTGGAAGGAGTAACGGAGAAGTGGATCTGGTCAATCTGGATGAGGCCAGACTGAAGCCTAAATGGTGTGTGGAAATCAAATGGAGCAACCGATACATTGAAAAACCTTCAGAGTTGAAGAGCCTGCTGGATTTCTGCTCACGCAACGGCTTGCAGTCGGCCATTGTAACCACCATCGACAAGGAAGCGATCGTCAACTATCAAGATATCCAGCTTTGTTACTACCCTGCTTCCGTATATGCCTATACGGTAGGAGCGAATACCTTAATCCAAAAACAGGCATGATATATCAGCGCCGACGGGCTGCAAGGGGTTATGACGCTAGTGTGCTTCCAGCCAGTTTGCACCCGTGCCGGATTCCACCACAATCGGTACTTCAAGCGGCATGGCGTTTTTCATTTGTTCTGTCACCAGAGAGCGAAGCTGTTCTTCTTCACCCCGCGGCACATCGAACACCAATTCGTCATGCACCTGAAGGATCATTTTGGAGTCCAGCCCGGAGGCGTTCAATTCCCGGTGGATGTTGATCATGGCCAGTTTGATCATGTCGGCAGCCGAGCCCTGAATGGGTGCATTGATCGCGTTCCGTTCGGCAAAGCCCCGGACGGTCGCATTCGCGGAATTGATGTCACGCAGGTACCGGCGGCGACCCAGGATGGTCTGCACGTAGCCGTTGGCACGGGCAAACGCAATTGTATCGTTCATGTATTGCTTGATCCCAGGGTATTGGGTGAAATAGGCGTCAATGATTTCCTTGGCTTCGGTGCGGGATATCCCCAGATTCTGGGCAAGTCCAAAAGCAGACTGCCCGTATATGATCCCAAAATTCACTGCTTTCGCATTGCGCCGCTGTTCGGAACTGACTTCCTCCACCGGAACACCGTACACCTTGGCAGCGGTGGCGGTATGGATGTCCAGGCCGTCGATGAACGCCTGCATCATGTTTTCATCCCGGCTGATGGCGGCAATGATCCGCAATTCAATCTGTGAGTAATCGGCCGACAGCAAAACATGCTCCTTGTCGCGGGGTATAAAGGCTTTGCGGACTTCCCGGCCTTTTTCGGTCCGGATCGGAATGTTCTGCAGATTGGGGTTGTTGGAACTCAGCCTTCCGGTTGCGGCGACCGCCTGATTGAACGACGTGTGTACCCGGCCGGTGCGTGGATTGATCATCAGCGGCAAGGCGTCCACGTAGGTCGATTTCAGCTTCTGCAGCTGCCGGAAATCCAAGATATTCTGGACAATGTCGTGCTTGGAGGCAAGCCGGACCAGAATATCCTCTCCGGTTTGGTACTGACCCGTTTTGGTTTTTTTGGGTTTTGGTTCCAGCATCAGTTTTTCAAAAAGCACATCCCCCAGCTGCCGCGGTGAGGCGATATTGAACTTGACGCCTGCCAGGTCATAAATGGATTGTTCCAACCGTTTGATATCGCTTTCCAGGGAAGCGGAATAGGTCGCCAGCCCTTCCCGGTCAATTGCCACGCCCTCCCGTTCCATATCGGCAAGCACATAAATAAGCGGGTTTTCAATGTTGTCCACAATGTGCTGCAATCCGGCATCCTTCAGAAGAGGATATAATATTTCCTTTAGCTGCAGGGTAATGTCGGCATCTTCCGACGCGTAATCCTTAATGGTTTCCACCACCACATCGCGCATGTTCCCTTGGGTTTTGCCCTTTTTGCCGATCAGCTCGGTAATGGAAACGGGCTTGTAGGCAAGGTAATTTTCCGCCAAGAGATCCATTCCGTGTCTTCCGTCAGGCTCCAGCACGTAATGGGCAAGCATGGTATCGGTCAGTTTACCGCGTACCCGTACGCCGCAGCAGTGCAGGACCACAATATCGAATTTGAGGTTTTGCCCTATTTTTTCAATCCCTTCGTTTTCAAAGACCGGCTTGAATTCATGGATGATCCGGCCTGCTTCTTCCATGTCTTCAGGCACAGGTACATACCAGGCTTCCCCTTTTTGAATGCAGAAGGAAAGACCCACCAATTCGCAATCGGTTGGATCCGTGCCGGTGGTTTCGGTATCAAAGCAAAACGCGCTTTGCTTTTCCAGCAAACGGACCAACGCTGCCCTCGCTTCCGGCGTGTCGACCAGGTGATAACGATGTTCGGTGTCCTCAATGGTCTTAAGGGTAGCGGCTGCCGGGATGGGGGCGGCCGGATCCGGAACCCCGGCGTTCGGCGCGCGGCCGGCTGCTGCTCCGCTTCCGCCGCGGGAAGGCGTTTCAGGTACCGTTACCTGGCTTCCAAAAAGGTCGGTCTGCTGCGCACGGATTGCCTGTCCGCCGGATATGGTGAAATCTTCTCCGAATACCCGTTTCCCAAGGGTACGGAATTCCAGCTCGGCAAATAATTGTTCCAGTTTTTCCCGATCTGGTTCTTCCACCACCAGTTTGTCTATTTCCAGTTCAACCGGAGCGTCCAACAGAATGGTAGCAAGCTGTTTCGACAGCAGACCTTGCTCGGCGTATTCTTCCACCCGTTCGCGTTGTTTCCCTTTCAATTGGGACGCGTTCTGGATCAGGTTCTCCACGCTCCCGTATGTTTTGATAAGCTGTTTGGCCGTTTTTTCACCAATGCCCGGAATGCCGGGAATGTTGTCTACGCTGTCTCCCCACAGGCCCAGAATGTCAATCACCTGTTCCACCCGTTCCACCTCCCATTTATCCAAGACTTCCTTAACACCCATGATCTCCACATCCCCTCCGCGCATTCCCGGTTTGTAAATAAAGATCTTATCCGATACCAACTGGCCGAAATCCTTATCGGGCGTAACCATATAGGTGATAAAGCCTTCCTTTTCCGCTTTTTTGGCAAGTGTCCCAATGATGTCGTCGGCCTCGTAACCGTCGGAGGTAAGGACGGGAATATTAAAACCTTCGATCAGCCGCCGGATATAAGGCATAGCCCGGGCCAGGTCTTCCGGCATTTCCTGCCGGTTCGCCTTGTAAGCCTCAAAGCCGAGATGACGTTCGGTCGGCGCCTGCGTGTCGAACACCACGGCCATGTGCGTGGGCTGTTCTTTCTTCATCAGATCCAGGATGGTATTGGCAAAGCCGAAGACGGCCGATGTATTGAGGCCTCCGGAGGTCATGCGGGGGGCTCTGATCAACGCAAAATAGGCACGGTAAGCCAAGGCCATGCCATCGAGAAGAAATAATCTTTTATCCACGGATGTCGGTTTTGATCCACTAATTCGATTCACAGATTAACAAAGGTACTATTCCTCCTGCATTTCGCCATACAGACCGGAGGAACCACGTACCCAGCAATCCACCAGATGGTCGTTCACCATTCCGGTGGCCTGCATATGGGCGTAGCAAATGGTGGTACCGAAAAATTTAAAGCCCCGTTTTTTCAGGTCGGCGCTGATCCGATCCGACAGCTCAGTCCGGGCAGGCACTTCCGAAAGGGTTTTCCAGTTGTTTACAATTGGTTTTCTATCCGGCAGGAATCCCCAGATGTAATTTGAGAAGCTCCCCGATTCCCGTTGTATATCCAGAAATACGCGCGCATTGCCTATCGCGGCGAGAATCTTAAGGCGATTGCGGATAATACCGGTATC
>JAJUHF010000056.1 GCA_029268045.1 Anseongella ginsenosidimutans | reverse complement strand
AGGTACGGGTGATCCGGAAATGATCGGACACCTACAGCAAATCCTGAAAGGTGTCCGATTTGAATTTCCGGGATTTGTCGAACCAGCCTCATTTTTTAATGAGATCGACCTATTGATAGTGCCTTCTTTGTGGGATGAGCCATTTGGCAGGATCGTAATTGAGTCCCTCTCGTATGAGGTACCCGTCTGCCTTGCCCGATCCGGCGGATTACACGAACTGCATCGACCGGATTGTACTTGGTCTTTTGATCCTGCCCCGGGAGTGCTCTGTGAACTGCTTGAAGCTATTCTACGGCATAAACACGAAATCCAGCAAAAAAGGGAGGGGTGCAGACGGTCGGCGGCACAATTTGCTCCCGATCATCACGACCGTCAATACCTCGCCCTTTATAACGAAAAGCGGACTAATGTTGCTTCTCCATGAATTTTTTGGCGGTTAACTTATATGCATACTTGGTGTATGGGCTTATCCATTTAACGATGCCGTAGTTGCTTTCCAACAGGCTGTTTTTTTCGGGTTGATCAAACAATTGGAAAACAATGGCTGCTTCCACCCGCGGATGTTTTCTGCAGCGCTCAAGAAACTGACTGATGAAATCGTATTGCTTTTTTTCTATATCACTGACCCGTTCATACCGTTGCCCGATCTCAGTAAACCAGATGGGCTTGTTGAAGGTTTTGGCGAGTCCAGCGATCACATCGTCAATTCCCCAGTCCCGTTTGGCGACTTCATCCATTTCAGAATACCAATGATAGGCGATGATGTCAAAATTGATGCCGTGGTTTTCGAGCATTTTAAGGTAGCCATAGTGCAACCAGGTGGAGTTGATCATCGTTTTTGCATCCGGGTCTTCGGATTTGATCCCGTCATTCATCCCCTTCAGGTAAGCTGCGATCGTTTTGAATTTCTTCATGTCGTAGCTCTTGGCAGTTTTTCCCGCCGATCCGGGGATTATGCATTTCAAGTTTAACTCGTTGCCAAGTTCATAATAGGTAAAGATATCTTTATAATGCTTTGCAAAGTTTTTTCCGACTCGTTTGCCCCTTTGGTACGATTCGCTGTTGCTGACTGAGAAATCGAGGTCTTTGTGGTACAGCATGGGGAGTAGCGTAATTCCTGCTTCTTTGGCTGCCTTTACAAACGGCTCAAATCTCCAGGGAACCGTTGTCCGACCGTCGGCCATGGTCCTGATCTGGAATTTATAAACATTCATTCCCATTTTTTTTAGCATAGCCATTTGCTCTTTATAGGGTACGTTGTAATAAGCCGGAGAACCCAAGGCAGTGCCAGCAACTCCAAATTTGTAATTATTGGAGGTACTTTTCAATTCCGGCATCAGGCTTTCCTGGGCAATTTCGGGAGGAGTGTCCATAACCAGATCCTCCGAACACGATGAAAAAAATAAAACCAGCGTTGCCGCTAGCACAAAGTTGGATAATAGGTTTTTCACCTTCATGTTTTTTTAGATTAAGATTTAGAATTTGATTCGGCTTATGCTGTTTAAGCATTGTGATAATAACGGCAATAATAAGAAAGTGTTGCGTAATATTTCATTTTATTATAAAATATTTCCCACGATTTCATTAAAAAGTAAATTAAGTGTATTTACACATAAATTTTAAATGGACATTATATGTTAGGAACGCTTAAAAAATATATAAAGCAGCACCTTTTTTCGCCCCTTCTCGTTCGATCCAGGTTTTTATCTAACCTTTATTATTGTTTATTCTCACGGAATTTTTCAAGGGAACACCAGGCAGTCCTGGCTGGCCGGATGAAGCATTTAAGCGAATTAAACAAGACCCGGTCTAACTATTATTTATTGGTTAGGAATACCCACCGTATTGAGAAAGGGCTACTTATGCGTCCACGGAAAGTCCATTTTGCGAGCAGCTATCTTCAGGAAACCATGGATAGTTTTAACGCGGTTTGGGGAAATAGGCAGGTAGAGGAAAGTTCCGATGGTCAAAAAAAATGGTTTAAGGATGTGCTGAGCGAATATTTTGCCGTAGTAGAAGATACACCCTTGATACAGACTGAAAGAAGGCGGTTCAAAGCGTTGGTAAACGGCGCAGAAAATCTTTCGGCACCAGATCGGTCGATTCCTTACGTAAGGGAACCAGGTATGTTTTCAAATATTAGTTATGAGGAGTTTTATAAGCTCACCCGCCAGCGAAGATCGGTTCGTTGGTTTTTGCCTAACCCTGTGCCCAGGAAGCTGATCGATAAAGCGTTGATGGCGGCGCTTCAGTCTCCCAGCGCCTGCAATAGGCAGCCCTTTGAATTCAGGATTTTTGATGATCCCCATCAAGTTGCCGCCCTGTCGTCTATTCCCATGGGAACGAAAGGATATGGACATCGGCTCCCTGTTTTCGTTGTCATTATTGGAAATCTGGATGCCTATCCCTATGAGCGCGACCGGCACGTGATCTATATTGACGGATCGCTGGCAGCGATGACCTTTATGCTGGCCCTGGAAACACTCGGGTTAAGTAGCTGTCCGATAAACTGGCCTGATATTGAGGAACGGGAAAGACAAATGGAGAAAGCGTTGAAACTCGAACCCTGGCAACGGCCGATCCTGTGCATTGGTCTTGGGTATCCGGACCCGGCTGGAAAAGTGGCCTTTTCCGAGAAACGGACCCTGAAGCAAATAAGAACCTATCATTGATTTTTCGCAGATCAGACAACCCGTACTGTTCAACATGCTATGTCGGATAAAAAACTTGTAGCGTTTGGGATATTCTGGAATGGCGTACAACTTGCTGTAAACCAGTCGTTTTCGTTCGTGGTAAAATTGGTGCTGGCCAAGTTGCTGTTCCCTGAGCAATTTGGATTGGTGGGCATGGCAACCGTTGTCACCGGCTTTGTGCAAGTGATCAACGAACTGGGCGTTGGCGCGGCGCTGGTTCAACGCAGTGAAAAAACGCTGCGACCTATCCACTACCATACGACTTTTTGGACCGGTTTGGCTTTTTCCACCGTTTTGTTTCTGATCATGTGTCTTGGAGCCGGCCCGGTGGCTGCAGGTTTTTACAAGGAGCCCCAATTGGTCCGGATTATACCGGTTTTAAGCCTTGGAATCTTATTCGGGTCGGTGAATCTTGTAAATAGGGCACAATTGGCCAGGCAAATGAACTTTAAAAGGATTGCACTGATTGATAGCGTGTCCCGGTTAAGCTCCGGATGCCTGGCTTTACTTCTGGCGTTTATGGGAGCCGGTATCTGGTCGCTGGTTTTTAATTCCGTGGCTCCGGTAATGATCGCAATTCCGCTTTATTTCAAAGCCACCGGTTGGAAGCCGAGACTTGCTTGGAATAAGCAGGCTTGCAAGGACGTCCTGGGATTCGGGCTGTTTACCACAGGATCAAATATGTTAAGTTATCTCTACAATAACATCGACTACCTGCTAATCGGAAAATTGTTGAGTTCTTCAGCGCTGGGTGTCTATACCTTGGCTTTCGTCCTTACAGACACATTCCGGAGTCGGATAATGACGGTGGTTGACCGGGCGGTTTACCCCTTTTACGGAAAAAATCAACATGATTTCGCCACGTTGAAAAAATATTACCTGACCATTGTTCAGTTTAATTGCATCGTTGTATTTCCGGTGATGATCTTTCTCTGTGCATTGGGAGAGCCATTTTTGCTTAACTTTTTTGGCTCGAAGTGGGCAGGGGCGATTGCTCCGCTACAGGTCTTGTCTATAGCGGTTATGTTCAATATGACCGTGAGTGGAAACACCGCGCTTATGCGCGGTTTGGGAAGACCCGGACTGGAAATGAAGCTGCAAGTACTCAAAGCAGCGATCTACATTCCCGTATTAATTCTGGGTATTATCAATTTTGGCGTTATCGGGGCGGCCTGGGCCATCCTGATCAACCGGTTTTTTACACTCCTTATAGCGCAATATGTGTTTAAGAACCTCATCAAAGTAAAAGTTAGCTATAGCGACCTGTTCATCGCGATTCGTCCTCCTTTGGTAGCCTCCATAGTCGCTTTCGCGGTCGCTTACGGCATGAATAGGATTGGAATTCATTTCCTCTTTGCCGGGGTATTTCTTTTTTTGGGTTATTTTCTTACGATTTGGTGTTTCCTCCATGCCGAATTAAAGCTGCTGATCAAAAAGATCAAGCCGGCTTAAGAAATCAACAAATTCCATATGATCATCGAACTAAGAGGTGTAGAATTCACCAATAAAGGCGCCGAGCTCATGCTCCATGCGATCATGGGTTTTATCCGTGACCGGCTTCCGGAAGCAGTTTTTGTAATGGATCGGGGAGCGCGGGTTCCGCTGGATAAACTGAAACAGCACAATATTCAGGTTAAGCTGAATGGCCGTCGATTTTCCAGATTTGGAAAATTCGTGCCGAGGCTGGTGCGCAGGAAATTCCGGTACATACTTGATCAGGAGATCGATATCGTGATGGACGGTTCGGGATTCGCTTTTGGCGACCAATGGGGGTCGGCTTATGCTGAAAGAAGGTTGGGCGCCAATATTGTCAAATGGAAACAGCAGGGTAAAAAAATCATTTTATTGCCTCAGGCGTTCGGGCCTTTTCAAGACCCTCGTCTCAAGGAGGTAATGAAAAGAATTCTCCTTCATACTGATCTGGTTTTTGCGCGTGAATTGCAATCCTATCACTATCTGAAAGAGATTGCACCCGAATCCCGATGTATGCTTGCACCGGATTTTACCAATCTGGTTAAAGGTCAGGCTCCAACTGATTTCGACAAAAACTTACATCAAGTCGCTGTGATTCCGAACTACAAGATGATTGAGAAAACCGATCAATATGCAGCGTATTTCAGTTTTCTGCTGCGCGCTATCCGGGAAGTGGCCGCCTTAGGTCTGCGCCCCTATTTTTTAATTCATGAAGGGGAGAAGGATCGGAGAATCGCGGAGATGGTCAATGGCTATTTGCTGACGCCTATTCCGATCGTATCCAATGACGATCCTGTGAAAATCAAAGGGATCATTGCCAGTGCGTATTTTGTGATCTGTTCGCGATTCCATGGTGCCGTGAGCGCGTTATCCCAGGCAATACCCTGTTTGGTAACCAGCTGGTCGCATAAATACGAAATGTTGCTCCATGAGTACGGATTTGAGGAAGGGCTCATTGAGAATCTGGACGATCCAGTGAGTCTTCGCGAACTGATTCGAAGAATGGCAGATCCGGAATGTAATCAACTGATTTCCGGCAAGCTTGCTACCTCCAGCGAGAAACAAAAGGTGCGATCGATGGAAATGTGGGAGGTGGTTTTCAACGCCATAAATCAATAATCATGTTATCGATCGTTATTCCGTGCTATAATTGCGTATCCACCATAAAAAGAGCGATTGAAAGTGTTCTGAGCCAGCGTTATCAGAATTACGAATTGCTGTTGATAGACAATCGTTCTACGGACGGCACGATTCATATTTTAAACCATTATAAGGCACAATACCCCGATAAGGTCCGGGTATATCACGAATACAAACGTGGTGCTCCCGCAGCAAGAAACAAAGGGCTTGCTTTGGCCAAGGGAGACTGGATTCAATTCCTCGATTCCGATGACGAACTGTATCCCGAAAAGCTCGCACGGCAAATACAACTCGCAGAAAAATCCGCTGCAGGAATCGTTGTGGGAAATTACCTGATGGCTTGGACGCAGGGACGCAGACTGCGTCAGTCCAGGCGTGCCTCGGCTAAAGACCCTTGGGAAGGACTGATCACTTCGGCCTTAGGTATTACCAGTTCCAATTTATGGCGGAAAAGTGATCTCCTAGCGGTAAAAGGATGGGATGAAGGTTGGACTTCCTCCCAGGAGTATGATTTGCTCTTCCGTCTCCTTAAAAATGGGTCGGAAATCGTGTTCGACGATGCATTTCATACCCTGATCCATCAAAGCGAAAACTCCACGTCAAAAAGTACGGATAAAAAGAAGTTGATACAGATCGTCCGCAATCGGATCAACCTCCGATGTAATATCAAAGAATATTTAAACCAGAATAATCTTCTCACCCCAAGCAGGAGCCGGAGTATCGATACCTACATTTATTTCGAACTAAAGCGAAACTCTTGGATTCTAGACGAATATGTAAACGAGTATCTGAAACAGAATACATTGGAGGTGCCCTGGAACACAATGGTCAAAATCAACGCCCGGGTTGCGCTCCGGAAACTACGATATCACATACAGGGTGTTTTTAATCCCTCGGCTGAATGGAACCTCAAAAATCTGTCGTAATGAATAAAGATATTTTTGTATCGATAATTACACCCATTTACAACGATTGGGAGCGGATGGCACATTGTATTTCCGCCCTCTCAACACAAAATTACCCCGTTCACTTATATGAGATCATCCTCGTTAACAACAATCCGGGACATCCTCCTCCGAACGAATTTTCCATGCCGAGCAATTGCAGAATAATTGCGGAGCCTAAGCCCGGATCCTACGCTGCAAGAAATGCAGGCATCCGGGCTGCGACAGGGGAGATCATCGGATTTACTGATTCTGACTGCATACCACACAGAAACTGGATACGAAATGCGGTAGATTTTCTTACACTTCATAAAAAGTATAGTCGGGTTGCCGGAAGAATCGAACTTCTTTATCAGTCTGAAACACTTACACCCGGTGAGCTTTATGAGAAGGTGTATGCATTCAACCAACACCGATATGTGGAGCGTGACGGCACGGGTGTGACGGCGAATATGTTCTCCTACCGCTTTGTTTTCGACAGCGTTGGACTCTTCAACGGGGATCTATTATCCGGCGGGGATTACGAGTGGGGGGTGCGCGCACGCGACGCCAACTTTTCCATCGGATATGGTCATGAGGTGGTAGTCAGTCATCCGGCCCGTTCTTCGGTTAGGGAGCTCGTTAAAAAGGCAAAACGCGTGGGCGGTGGGCACGCGCTTTTCAAATATCAGTTGTCCAGCAAAGCAATGGCATTATTCTACCTACTCAATCACTTGCGTCCCCCCTTGAGAAGCTTTCGTATGGTGTTCAAACGGGGCCGGGACTTGTCGGCTACGCAAAAACTCACAGTCCTTTCTATCCATTACTATCTCTCCGTGGTCACTGCCTGGGAACGATTCCGGGTTCATCTGGGAAAAATGCCCAACCGCGTCTGAACGCAACTAATTAAACTTTAACAATACAATTTATGAACATTGCTGTAATTGGAACAGGCTATGTAGGCCTGGTCACAGGGGCCTGTTTGGCCGAAACCGGCGCGGACGTGGTCTGTGTCGATGTGAATGAGATCAAGATTGAGGGTTTGAAAAAAGGGGTGATACCGATTTACGAGCCCGGTTTGGACGAGATCGTGGAACGCAATTACAAGGTAGGCAGGTTACAATTCAGTACCCGTCTCCGGGACGCGGTCCAGGGTTGCAGCGTCGTTTTCATTGCCGTGGGAACACCACCCCATGAAGACGGAAGCGCGGATCTGAACCACGTCCTTTCGGTTGCGCGGGAAATCGGTCAGAGCATTTCCTCCTACACGATCGTAGTAACCAAAAGTACCGTTCCGGTGGGGACCTCGGCCAAGGTAAAGGCAGCGGTCCGGCAGGCCCTGGAAGAACGGGGCGCCGATGTAGAATTCGATGTGGCCTCCAACCCCGAATTTCTGAAGGAAGGGTCGGCGATCGACGACTTTCTGCGTCCCGATCGAATCGTAATCGGTACGGAAACCAACCGGGCGAGTGAAACCCTTCAAAAGCTGTATCACCCCTTTGTCCTCAACGGGCACCCCTTGCTGTTCATGGATATTCCCTCTGCGGAACTTACCAAATACGCGGCCAATGCCATGCTGGCCACCAAGATTTCATTTATGAATGATATCGCCAACCTATGTGAGCTGACCGGCGCCGATGTGGACGCGGTAAGAAAGGGCATTGGTTCCGACCCGCGCATCGGTACCCGCTTCATCTATCCGGGCATCGGGTACGGCGGATCCTGCTTCCCCAAAGACGTGAAGGCATTGATCCGAACCGGAAAAGCGAACAATTACTGTCTGCGGATCCTTGAATCGGTTGATGCGGTGAATAACGATCAGAAACAAGTGATGTTCGCAAAAATCAAACGGTATTTCGGCGAGGAACTGGCCGGCAAGACCATTGCCGTGTGGGGAATCGCATTCAAACCCAATACCGACGACATCCGGGAAGCACCCGCCCTGGTTTTGATCGATTCGCTTTTGCAGGCCGGCGCCCATGTCCAGGTTTACGATCCGGTGGCCATGACCGATGCGAGGTACCTCTTGAATGATCACGTACTCTTTGCCGGAAGCGCCCTGGATGCCGTCAAAGGAGCCCACGCGTTGGTGCTTGTGACCGAGTGGTCGGAGTTCCGCCTTCCCGATTGGAAAAAAATCAGCGATCTCATGCGTCATCAAGCGGTTTTCGATGGACGTAATATTTATAACCCGGCTGAACTCCAGGAAAACGGTTTTGCATATCACTGCATCGGAAGAACTTCTTCCGTAGGAAAACTCGAGCCCGAAGTGTAGGCCCTTTTAACCAAATTATTCATGAAAACACGTTTCCTTTACCTGATTTACTTTATTCTCGGGGCAATTGACCTGGTGATCGTAAATCTGGCATTCTATTTTTCGTTTCTGCTGGCAGGGGAAGGTCAGGGACTACCCGGAAACTACGAAAGCCATCTGGTGGTGGCAAACTTACTCTGGTTTGTATCGGCGGGACTGAACAGGCTTTACGTGATGCGGGAGAACGAGCGGCTTGTTTCCATTTACCGGGCTACCTTCCGCAGCTATCTGCTTCACTTGGTTTTCTTTGTGTTCTACATTGTCTTTTTCAAGCAGGTGGACATTTCCCGGCACTTTCTGGTACTTTTTTACCTGTTCACAGCGCTGGGCTTCCTGGCAAGCCGTTTTGGGGAAGTCATGGTAGAGTCGGTTTTGAGAAGGCATTTTAACATCCGCAAACCTGTGGCGATACTGGGCAGGAACAGTATGGGGCTGAGATTGGCTACTTATTTCGAAAAAATTGAAGATCGGGTTGCATTTGAAGGATTCCTGAACGATGAGAACAACCTGTACGTCGATCAAAACGGAAAAGTGCTGCCCTCGGCAACCGAACAGATCCGCGTGGCGGCAAGCCATGGGGTAAAGGAAGTGTATGTGTCGTTGACCCCCGACCGGATCTCGGAGATCGGCGATCTGTTGAAGGAAGCCGAGAAGCAATGCCTGCGCCTGAAGCTGGTGCCTGATTTCACGGGTTCCCTAGTGGCTCCGTTTACCCTCAGTTACATGGGAGAGTTTCCCGTGATCAGCCTGCGGAAGGAACCCCTGGAGGAAATCCAGAACCGGTTCAAAAAGCGCGCTTTTGATATCGTTTTCAGTCTCCTGGTCATTGTGTTTGTTATGAGTTGGCTCTATCCGCTCGTTGCCCTTCTGATCAAGCTGGAAAGCCGCGGCCCGGTTCTGTTCAAGCAGTATCGGAGTGGCCGCAACAACAAGCCCTTTCTGTGTTACAAGTTCCGAAGCATGCGTACCGGGGTAGAGAACGAAGCCAAACAAGCCAGCAAGGAAGATCCCCGGATTACCCGGATTGGCAGTTTTTTAAGAAAGACCAGTCTGGATGAGCTGCCGCAATTCTTCAATGTGCTTTTGGGAAATATGAGTGTAGTAGGTCCACGGCCTCATCCCTTGTGGCTAACCGAACAATACAGTTCCATTATCAACCAGTACATGGTTCGCCATTTCTTAAAGGCAGGCATTACCGGATGGGCGCAGGTCAATGGTTTCCGCGGAGAAACGAAAGATCCCAGCCTAATGGAACGCCGCGTGGAGCACGACATTTGGTATCTGGAGAATTGGTCAGCCATGCTCGATGTCAAGATCATTTTTATGACCATTGTAAATATGCTGAAAGGCGAAGAAAATGCTTACTGAAATGAAACTATTTACCGGCAAGCGGGAAGTCCCGGAAAAGAAATTGGTACGGATCACCTGGAAACGCGATGCGGAAACCTTTAATCTGCTTTCACTGGATACCAAAGATGAAATGGCGGCTTCTCCGGCGTTCCCCCTGCAAATTTTCCGGGATACCGATTCGTGGTATACCCGCATGTTGCCGGAGGATTCGGGAAAAGAGCTATGGCTACTCAAGCAAGTTTACCAGAAGGGTTCGGGAGAAATAAGTTACCGCGTGCGGGGACTGGACGGGAGTGAGTGGCAGGTCACCGAATCCATGCGCCTGGAGTCCTCCGGGGACAGCGGCAGGAAAGTGATTAATGGAAAATGGATATGTGAAAAAAAATAACAAACCATGTTTGAAACAATAAGAAAGGCTTTTAAAGCAAAGGATTCGGTAGCTGCCCGGATACGAACGCGGCATGCGCTATTTTGGAGCAGTCCGGACGCCGGCGAGGTGAAAGACCTGCTCCTGTCGGCAGATGACCCGATTGAACAATGGAAAGATCGGCCTAACTGGCAGCGGAAACTGAGCAACAAGTTCAATGCCCGCGAGTTTGCCAGAATGCACGGCTGCCGGGTTGCCGAATTGTATTGGAAAGGGAGGTTGCCTGAAACCATCGATTTTGACCGGCTCCCCGCACAGTACGTCATCCGGCCCACCTTCGGCCATTCCTGCAAGATGGTTTTTCTGATGAATGACGGCGTGAATATGCTGGATAAACGGGCCTATCTTCCCGAGGACCTGAAGCGGTTCATGCAAACCCAGCTCGCGAAGAATCCGCGGCTGGAGTTTCTGGTCGAAGAGTTTCTTCGAAACGAGGACGGGGAATACTGCATACCGAATGACTACAAATTCCTGATGTTCAATGGAGAGATCGCAAGCATTGTATTGATCAACCGGCTGGGTCCCACAGAAGGGTTCCAGGATTTTTACGACGAGAACTGGAACAGGATGGATAACCTGACCACCATTTATCCCAACGAAGGGTATAAGGATCCCCCGGCTTGCCTGCCGGAACTGATCGACGCGGCGCGCAGGCTGAGCAAAGCGTATGGGATTTTTGTCCGCATTGATTTTTATGCCACGGACAAAGGTGCCGTTTTCGGCGAGTTTACGCCTACGCCCTCCAAAGGCCATGGCTTCACCCCTTATGGCGATGAACTGCTGACCTATTATTGGGATACCTATTGCAACGGCATGATTTAACCTGGACTCGTTTGAAACACCTGAAGTGTGAAAAGCCCGTAGAACAATTGTTTTACGGGCTTTTATTATTTGTACGCATTTTGTAAAGATTAATTTTGGAGGTATCCTCCACAGACCGTATTTTCAGATATTTGCTTTCCAAGCAGCTTCAATATGGACGATCTTTTTCGCCGGATACTTTTGTTATTCAATAGCCGGTATGTGAGCTTCGGGTTGCGCATGACCCTGGGAGTGACCGTGCCGGCTATCGTGCTGTCCCAGCAGGGGCTGCTGCTGTCGGGAATAACCGCGTCGTTGGGCGCCCTGTGTGTGGGCATATCCGATATTCCGGGTACGCTGTCGCGCCGGAGGAACGGGATGCTGATCGGCGCGAGTCTGATGTTTCTGGTTTCGTTCCTGACGGGTATCTGCGCCAACTCCCTGTTTCTGCTATTTGGCTTGATCATCGTATGCTGCTTTGTGTTTTCCATGTTCTCCATATACGGAGGACGGGCTGCCAATATCGGAACGGCCTGTCTGCTGGCCATGGTCTTTTCCAGCGAAGGAGCCCGGGATGTTTCCGAATCATTGATCTATGCCGGATTTATGCTGGCGGGCGGAGCCTGGTATTTTTTGTTATCGGTGGTCTTCTGGCAGATCAGGCCTTATTTCGCTTCCCGGCAGGGTTTGGGAAACTGTCTACTTAAAACGGCGGAATACATGCGTATCAAGGCGTCCTTTTATCAGAACGCGCCCGATTTCGAGGCTGGCTACCGAAAGCTGGTGGATAAGCAGGTTGAGGTGAACGAGACACAGGAAGAGGTCCGGGAACTGTTGCTTAAACGCCGGTCCGCCATTCAGGGCAGCAACAGTGTGAGCCGGTCGCTGGTGATGATCTTTGTGGAGACAGTCGATGTCATGGAGCAGGTGATGGCCTCGCATATTGATTACCGGCTGCTGCATGATCGCTTCGAGGAGACGGGGATCTTGCTTCGATACCAGGAATTGATCACCCATTTGGCCAATGAACTGGAGAATATCGGCAATGCGGTATTAAGCGGCACGCGGTCGTACCCGGAGGTAAACCTGCAAAAGGAAATTGAGGCGGTGACCCACGAAGTGGACGATCTGAAAGAGGTCATGCTTAACAGCGATACGATTGACGATTTCATCGCGCTGAAAAATATTTTGAGAAATACGGCGGCTATTGCCGGAAAGATCCGCATGCTCCACCATTATACCCATCCCGACCGGAGGGAGACCCGTACGCCGAGCGACATGGAGTTAAGCCGATTTACCACGCATCAGCGATACGATCTGGGCATTTTCCGCAACAACCTGACATTCGATTCGAGTTATTTCCGGCATGCCTTGCGGGTAACCCTTGCGGCGGTGACCGGCTACCTGGTTTCACTCATGATGGTGGAGACCCACAGTTACTGGATCCTGATGACGGTGATAATCATTATGAAACCGGCCTTCGGCTCCACGAAAAAGCGGATTTACGAACGGGTGCTGGGCACGGTATTGGGTGGGCTGGCTGGTGTGGCCATCCTGGTTCTGATCCACGACCCGGCTGTACTACTGGCGATCCTGCTGCTCTTTATTTTCTTGGCATTCACTTTTATCAATTACAATTACCGGCTGGCGGTAGTCTTTATCACGCCTTACGTACTGATCCTGTTCCAGATGCTGGACCCGGGGAATTTCGAAGTGGTCCGCGACCGTATTCTGGACACAGCAATCGGGGGCGGGATCGCTTTTATTGCCAGCTACATGCTTTGGCCCACCTGGGAGTACATGTATTTCAGAACCTACCTGGAAGATGTGCTGGAAGCAAACCGGGAATATTTCGAGCAAGTCGCCGGCACGTACCTGGGGAAGCCGCTGATTCCCACGGAATACAAGCTGGCCCGGAAAAAAGTACACGTGAGCACGGCGAATATTGCCTCGGCCCTGCAGCGGATGCTTTCGGAACCGAAAAGCAAACACAAGAGCGCTTCGGACATATATTCGTTTGTGGTACTCAATCATACGCTCTCCTCGCATATAGCCACCCTGGCGGTACTCCGGGAGCGGAAGCCCGAGCAGTTTGAACAAAAGGGTTTCGCTACTGTTATTGAAAGAATACTGGAGTTACTGGAACAGGCCAGAAGAAATCTCCCGCTGGATGAGCGGGAAGAAATCGCTGTGGAGCTCCCGGAAGAATTCCGCCTGTTGGATCAACGCCTTCATTTACTTGCTGAACAGCGGATGAATGAGGTGCGTGCGGGATTGGAGGCAAGCCAGACACAGGAAGAGCTGTCCCTGCTTCAGTCCTTATTCGATACGTTTAAGAATATACTTACAATTTCGGCCGAAATTGTTAAGCATGCTCAAAAAATCCGCTTTTAAGCCCTATTGGCTTTTAAAATCACGGTAAAAGATATAAATTTGGCACACACCAGAAAGTATTATGTCAGAAAATGCAGAATTGAAGGTAGGCGAGAAAGTTTACAGTCTTCCCATAATCAAGGGAAGCGAAGAAGAAAAAGCCATTGATATTTCCAGGTTAAGAGCAGAGAGTGGTTTGATAACCATTGACCCGGGTTACAAAAATACCGGGTCTACTCAGAGCGCCATCACCTTTCTTGATGGCGAAAAAGGGGTGCTCCGCTACCGGGGCTATCCCATTGAACAATTAGCCGAAAAATCCACATTTCTCGAAGTAGTTTATTTGCTGATTTACGGGGAAGCACCGAGCCGCAAGGAACTAACCGATTTTCAGGATAAAATCAACAATCATACCCTCATCCACGAGGATATGAAAAAATTCTTCGACGGATATCCGTCAAAATCCCACCCGATGGGACAACTGGCGGCTATTGTATGCGCACTCTCTACTTTTTACCCTGAGTCCCTGGAGCCCGACATGGATGAGGAAGGGGTGGATCAGACGATCATCAAATTACTGGCAAAGATGCCCACCATCGTTTCCTGGATCTACAAGAAATCGATGGGGCACCCCTATATGTATCCCAAGAACAAACTGGATTACGTTTCGAATTTCCTGTACATGACCTTCGGTCACCGGACCGAGGAATATGAAATCGATCCGGTTGTAGTCAGCGCCATGAACAAACTGCTTATTCTGCACGCCGACCATGAACAGAATTGCTCAACCTCCACGGTGCGGATCGTCGGTTCATCCAATTCCAACCTGTTTGCTTCGGTGTCTGCTGGAATTTCTGCCTTGTGGGGTCCGCTGCACGGAGGAGCCAACCAAGCAGTGATTGAAATGCTGGAAGTGATCCGCCGCGACGGAGGCGATGTGGACAAATGGGTAGAGAAAGCCAAGAGCAAAAACGACAGTTTCCGTCTGATGGGCTTTGGTCACCGCGTATATAAGAATTTCGATCCGCGGGCCAAGATCATCAAGAAAGCCTGTGACGACATTCTGGATAAACTGGGAATTGACGACCCGGTACTGGATATTGCCAAACGCCTTGAAAAGGCGGCTTTGGAGGACAGTTATTTCGTGGATCGCAAACTGTATCCGAATGTGGATTTCTATTCCGGCATTATCTACCGTGCATTGGGATTCCCTACGGAAATGTTCACCGTACTGTTTGCACTCGGCCGCCTGCCCGGCTGGATTGCACAATGGAAAGAAATGCGCGAGAACAGGGAGCCCATCGGCCGGCCACGGCAAATTTATGTAGGACAGGGTCCCCGGGATTTTAAA
Source organism: Anseongella ginsenosidimutans (assembly GCA_029268045.1). Taxonomy (GTDB): domain Bacteria; phylum Bacteroidota; class Bacteroidia; order Sphingobacteriales; family Sphingobacteriaceae; genus Anseongella; species Anseongella ginsenosidimutans_A. The sequence continues at coordinate 1,874 of JAJUHF010000056.1, read as the reverse complement.
CCACTTACGTAATTAAGTTGCGTCCGGCGGCGCTTAATTCGAGCCCCGGCGTTTGGATAATTCGTCCCGGATGCGCGCGGCGCGCTCATACGCTTCTTCAGTGAGCGCGTCCTTCAATTGCTTTTGAAGTTCGTCATCGCTTAACTGGGAAAGGTTGGCCTTGCTGCCGGAAGGGGAGGTCCCTTCCACGGTTTCCTCCTGCTCATCCATTTTACCAAGGAAAACAAAATCGTTCCCTTCCACTACGATTCCCGCGGTGGCAAGAATGAATTCATAGGTATAGATTGGGCAATCGAAACGCACTGCCAGGGCGATTGCGTCGGAAGTGCGCGCATCAATTTCCACTTGCTGCTTGCCCGGTCCGGTGCAAAGCAATTTTGCATAAAAGATGCCGTCCACCAGATTATAAATAATTACTTCCTGTATCTGGATATGAAAGGAAGTGGCAAAAGACTTGAACAGATCGTGGGTGAGGGGGCGGGTAGGCGTCATTTTTTCAATTTCAATGGCGATCGCCTGCGCTTCAAATCCACCGATAATAATGGGAAGCCGTCGCCGGCCGTTCATTTCTCCCAAAACCAACGCGTACGCACCCGATTGGGTCTGACTATAGGATAACCCTACGATATCTAACCGGATCTTCTTCATTTTTCTCTTATCGGACAATTTACGTCCTTTCCTTAAGGGTTTTAATCAATTTGGGGATTACTTCGAAAGCATCTCCAATTATTCCATAATCAGCGGCCTTAAAAAAGGGCGCTTCCGGATCTTTGTTGATTACCACGATTACCCTGGAAGAGCTTACTCCCGCCAGGTGCTGTATGGCTCCGGAAATTCCCACAGCGATGTAAAGATTCGGTGCAATTGTAATGCCGGTTTGTCCCACGTGTTCCGAGTGGGGACGCCATCCGGCATCGGACACCGGTTTGGAGCAGGCGGTAGCCGCTCCAAGCAGACTTGCCAGTTCCTCCAGCATGCCCCAGTTTTCAGGGCCTTTCATGCCGCGACCGCCGGAAACCACGATTTCCGCCACAGGTAAGGGCACTTTCCCGCTTTCCCGCACCACTTCCCGTACCCGGACACGCGGTATTTCGGTTGCAGGGGCCTGCATGTCCACAATCTCCGCTTTTTCTTCACGCGGAATCACCTGGAACGTATTGGGCGCCAGGGTGAAGATAGCCTGCCCGGTTTCGGTATGAATCGTTGCGAATGCCTTTCCTGAAAATACATTCTTCTTTACCGCTAAACGATTGCCGCTGACCTCCGGAAGATCGGTTACATCGGTCACCAAAGCGGCCCCCAGTTTCACTGCAAGCCGGCTTGCAAGTGCGTTGCCGGAGAAAGATCCCGGAAGAACAAGCACCTGCGCGTTTTCCGAAGCACTTACTTCCGCGATGGCCGCCGCGTAGGTCCCGGTGTCGAACCGGTCAAGCTGTTCTCCCTTGACCAGGACCGTTTTAGATGCTCCATAGGCGGCGGGTTTGGCCAATTCCGAGGGATCCAGAGCTCCCGTGATCACCGCCGTCAGGGTCGTCTGCAAACGGATCGCAATTTCTTTGGCAAAGGAAACAAGTTCGAAGGCAGGCTTCTGGAACCGTCCTTCGTTATGTTCAATATAAACTAATACGGCCATAACCTTATAATACTTTCGCTTCGCGCAGCAGGTCGATCAGTTCTTCGGGGTGATCGGCGTCAATCAGTTTCACCTGTCCCCGGGCAGGAGGGGTTTCAAACGATGCAAATTGCTGAAGTCGCGGGACATCTTCCGCCTCCACCACATGCAGGGGTTTGCTGCGGGCGCTCATGATTCCGCGCATGTTTGCTATTCTGGGCTCGGCAACTCCTTCACTGCAGCTCGCTACAAAGGGAAAGGT
>JAJUHF010000055.1 GCA_029268045.1 Anseongella ginsenosidimutans | reverse complement strand
TATATAGCCTTGCTCATGGCAGGGGTATGGATGAGCCGACTACTTCGCAACAATTTGATGGACGATGTTTTCAATAATGAAAACGAGAGTTTTGGGCAGGAAACCCGTCTGATAGAAAATGAATACTCGGTCAATCTTCCCACAAGGTTTTATTACAAAGGCAAGTGGAACAATGGATGGGTTAATATCGTCAACCCTTTTCGGGCTTCGATTGTACTTGGTACTCCCGGCTCCGGAAAATCCTACGCCATCGTAAACAACTACATCAAGCAACATATCGAAAAGGGGTTTGCGATGTATATCTACGATTTCAAGTTTGACGACCTTTCCACGATTGCCTACAATCATTTGCTAAAACATTCTGATAAGTATAAGGTAAAGCCCAAGTTTTATGTTATCAATTTTGACGACCCACGCCTAAGCCACCGATGCAATCCGCTTAGCCCTGCCTTTATGACGGATATATCCGATGCTTACGAAGCCTCTTATACCATCATGCTTAACCTCAACAGGTCGTGGATTTTGAAGCAAGGCGATTTTTTCGTGGAAAGCCCAATTATATTGCTTGCTTCAATCATTTGGTTTCTGAAAATCTACGAAAACGGGAAGTATTGCACGTTTCCCCATGCCATCGAATTATTGAACAAAAAGTATGCAGACGTTTTTACGATACTGACCTCATATCCCGAACTCGAAAACTATCTGTCAGCATTCATGGATGCGTGGCAGGGAGGCGCACAAGACCAGTTGCAGGGGCAGATAGCATCGGCAAAAATTCCTTTGTCACGGATGATTTCGCCACAGCTTTATTGGGTGATGACGGGGGATGATTTTTCACTGGACATCAACAACCCCCAAGAGCCGAAAATCTTGTGCGTGGGTAATAATCCCGACCGTCAAAATATCTATTCGTCCGCTTTGGGGCTGTACAATTCGAGGATTGTAAAGCTCATCAATAAGAAAGGACAGCTTCAAAGTTCCATTATCATAGACGAATTGCCCACCATTTATTTTAGGGGTTTGGATTTTATCAGTACAGCACGTTCAAATCGGATTTCGTCACTTTTTGGCATTCAAGACTATTCGCAGTTAACGAGGGATTACGGCGATAAGGAAAGCAAGGTTATACAGAATTTGGTCGGTAATATCTTTAGCGGACAGGTCGTTGGAGAGACAGCAAAAACACTTTCCGAACGGTTTGGAAAGGTATTACAGAAACGTCAAAGCATCACCATTAACCGCAATGATAAATCCACATCTATATCTACCCAATTAGATACCCTTATACCTGCATCCAAAATATCTACCTTGACACAGGGAATGTTCGTGGGGTCTGTTTCAGACAACTTCGATGAACGCATCGAGCAGAAAATCTTTCACGCTGAAATTGTCGTGGACAACGAAAAGGTTTCTGCCGAAACCAAAGCCTACAAGAAGATACCGCAGATATTGTCCTTTGTCGATGAACACGGCAACGACAATATGAAACAGGTAATCGAAGCCAATTACAGGCAGGTCAAAGCGGACATTGTGCAGATTGTGGAAAGCGAAATGGAACGTATCAAGAATGACCCCGATTTGCAACATTTAGTGCAACAGGAATAATTTTTTTTAAAAATTTCTTGTATGATTAAAATCTATATCGTAATATTGCGATATTAAATAACGGAACAATGGGCGCAAGCAAAACAGACCATTTCACAGAAGAACAAAACCAAATTGCGATAGTCGCAAAAGCGTTAGGGCATCCTGCAAGAATTGCTATTATAGAATATCTATTAAAAGTAAATGCGTGTATATGTAATGATATAGTGAATGAACTGCCATTGGCACAATCTACTATTTCACAGCATTTAAAAGAATTGAAAAATGCAGGGCTGATAAAAGGAGAGATTGAGGGTAATTCTATTTGCTACTGTATTAATGAAACGACTTTTAATGTCTTGAAAGAGTATTTCTCAAGAATTATCTTTACTGTAACCAATCAAAAATGTTGTTAATCATATGGAAATAGCTTTTATAATTTCAATAGTATTACTCATAGCCTATTCATTATTGGCATTGTTTGATGGTGTATTTCTACATTTATACAAATACCGTTTGTATGAGCATAAGGAAAGCAAATTTGAACATCTTACGCATACCGTCAGAGCCGTTCTGTTTACAGGCATTCTCATAGCACTGTTTATAAACATAGAAGATAACAGGTGGTTTTTATTAGGTATCGCACTGGTAGTCGCCGATATTATCACATTGGTTATTGATGCTTATGCAGAGAAAGACAGCCGTTCATTTATGGGAGGCTTACCACGTTGGGAATATATTATACACCTGTTGGTAAACGGTTTTCATTTCGCAAGTATAGCAGTATTCTTAGTGATTAAAATAAACCTTGACAGTAATGGAATTACATTAGCCAACAACTTTCAGCAGGTAGAGAGCTTTCATACCTTTAGAGCCATTGCTGTGAACCTGTTGTTCGGAGCGGTTTTAATAAGCCTGTTACATATCTTGGTTTACTTTCCAAAATTCAACTTCTATTTCAATAAGTTGAAACTTAAATGTTGCTAAATTTTTTGCCCAAAACAATCGTAATATTACGATGCAGTATATAATAATAATAATAAATATAAAAACAATGAAGCTATCAGAAATCAAAAACATCTTACCAACATTAGACAATGTTGAATTTCAATTAGAAAATGGAACTTTTGTTCCTGAACACTTCCACGTTACAGAAGTAGGTGTAGTTACCAAACACTTTATTGATTGTGGTGGAACAATTAGAAACGAGCAAGTAGTCAACTTCCAATTATGGAATGCCAATGATTTTGAACACAGATTAAAACCAACTAAACTGTTAAACATCATCAAACTATCCGAAGAAAAATTAGGTATTGAAGATGCCGAAATAGAGGTAGAATATCAATCGGAAACAATCGGAAAATACGACTTGGATTTTAATGGAAAAACATTCGTGTTAAGAAATAAAACCACGGCATGTTTGGCGCAGGATGCTTGCGGTGTCCCCGTACAAAAGCAGAAAGCCAATGTGGGCGAAACGCAAACTTCTTCTTGTTGCCCTCCCAATAGTGGTTGTTGTTAATATCTTAAATTACGAATAATGAATGTTTTTATCGTTTATGCACATCCTGAACCGAAGTCCTTAAATGCGGAGCTTAAAAATATAGCCATTAGCCACCTACAAGGTTTGGGACACGATGTCATTGTCTCCGATTTGTATGGCATGAAATGGAAAGCAGTTGCTGATGGCAACGATTTTCAAAATTATACGCATGGTGAGCGACTTTCTTATATGAGTAACTCGCTTGAAGCATTTCAAGGGGGTACACAGTCGCTGGATATTGCGGAAGAACAGGAAAAGCTACTTTGGGCTGACATTATAATATTCCAATTCCCCTTTTGGTGGTTCGGAATGCCAGCAATTCTTAAAGGATGGATTGATAGGGTTTATGCCTGTGGATTTGCTTATGGAACAGGAAAATATGGAGGGAAGCATTGGGGAAATCGCTATGGGGACGGCACACTGAAAGGAAAAAAAGCCATGTTGTCCATAACCATCGGTGGGTAGAGAACCCCAGTATCAAGAAACGGGAATAAATGGATATATCGATGATTTATTGTTCCCTATACATCATGGTATGTTATGGTATCTCGGAATTAGCGTACTCCCACCACATATAATCTATCAGGTTCATGGTTTAACAGAGGAACGATTGAACAAGGAAATTATGGCTTTTGAACATAGGCTCGCAACCTTGGAAAATACACCTGTACTACCATATAGATACCAAAACGGTGGAGATTATAATGACGAACAGCAATTAAAAGAGCATTTAATTAATGGTAAGTCTGGTCTTTCCATACATCTTAAATAATAAGCAAAATGAGCAAAAACAGTATTTATTTAGAGATACAAAGTGTTATTAACGCTTTGGAGCCAAAGGATATTTCATCTAAAAGAAAAGAGATACTTCAGCCTTTGGTCGACTTTATCCAAGCCAAAGTCGCCCACCAAAAAACAGTGCAGATTAACTTTATTTGTACACATAACTCCCGAAGAAGCCATTTAGCCCAAATATGGGCACAGGTAGCAATTGCATACTTTAATATTCCGAATATACATTGTTATTCGGGTGGTACGGAAGAAACCGCTTTATTTCCTAAAGTAGCAGAAACATTATCAAATCAAGGGTTTAATATTTTCAAAATTGCCGAAAGCAATAACCCTATATATGCCATAAAGTATGATGATAATGCTTTGCCTGTAATCGGTTTTTCTAAAAAATATGATAGCCCATTCAATCCTGTATCAGAGTTCGTAGCTATTATGACCTGTTCGCAGGCAGACGGCGGATGCCCTTTCATTGCAGGAGCAGAAAAGAGAATACCCATCACATTTGAAGACCCTAAGATTTCAGACGGCAAACCGGAGCAATCAAAGGTATATGCAGAAAGAAGTTTGCAGATAGCCACAGAAATGTTTTATGTCTTTTCAAAAATCAATCGATAACCAATGCAACCGAAACTAAAATTTCTTGACCGTTACCTAACGTTATGGATATTCCTTGCAATGGCGACGGGAATAGGATTAGGGCATTTCTTTCCGAGCATTTCCAATGTTACAAATGCTTTATCCGTAGGCACGACCAATATTCCTTTGGCAATAGGTTTGATACTGATGATGTACCCGCCATTGGCAAAGGTTGATTATTCATTATTACCTATGGCATTTAAGGATAAAAAAGTAATCGGTATATCCTTATTGCTAAATTGGGTTATCGGCACAGTACTGATGTTCGGTTTAGCAGTTTTGTTTTTACGGAACGAACCCGATTATATGACAGGCTTGATATTGATAGGTTTGGCAAGGTGCATCGCAATGGTAATCGTTTGGAGTGACTTAGCTAAAGCAAACAGAGAATATACAGCTATGTTAGTTGCATTAAATAGTATCTTCCAGATACTTTCTTATAGCTTCTTAGTTTGGCTATTCATCAATGTATTACCTGCAAAATTAGGGTTAGCCAACTTCAATGTAAGCGTATCCATGAAAGATGTAACCGAAAGCGTATTGATATACTTAGGTATTCCATTTTTAGCAGGTTTTATAAGCCGTTACGCATTGGTAAAATCAAAAGGTATAGAATGGTATAACAGGAAATTTGTACCCCGAATATCGCCCATTACATTATATGCTTTACTGTTTACCATAGTATTGATGTTCAGTCTGAAAGGCGATAAAATATTAGAGTTGCCAATGGATGTAGTAAAAGTGGCAATACCGTTAATCATCTATTTTGTACTGATGTTTTTCGTGAGCTTCTTTATCAATAAATCCCTTAAAGTTCCTTACGATAAAAACGCATCCATCGCATTTACGGCCACAGGAAACAATTTTGAACTGGCAATAGCCGTAGCCATAGCGGTTTTCGGTATTCACTCGCCACAGGCATTTGTGGGCGTTATCGGCCCACTTGTGGAAGTTCCGGTATTGATACTATTGGTACGTGCAAGTTTGTGGCTAAAGAAAAAATACTATCATTAAAAACAGTAAACAGGGCGATAGAATGACAGTCATTAAAATTAAAGGAAAGTATGAAGTGTGACATATTTAACATTTGGGAAACCTACCGGAATGACTTAAAGAATTATATAAGAAAACGTGTGTTCGATGAGAACGACGTTGATGATATTATGCAATCAGTTCTCATTAAAATTACGAATTATTGTGAAACAAAAAACAATGTAAAGTATATAAAGGCTTGGATTTACAGAATAACACAAAATATGATAATTGACTTTTATAAAAAGTCAAAACGGACAACATATACTGAATTGGAACATATAGACTTACCAGACCTTAAAGCTTTTGATGAAAATATCTATATTTGGCTTCATGCCTTCATAGACAATCTTCCAACTGAATATTCAGTACCATTAAGACTTTCAGACATAGACGGCAAACCACACAAAAAAATTGCCGAACAACTTGGATTGACATTGCCTGCAACTAAATCAAGAATCCAAAGAGCAAGAAAAAAGTTAAGAGAAAAATTCGATGAGTGTGGATTTGTTGAACAATCTGAAAGTCAATCATTGGTGTTTACCATCACAAAAACTTGTTGCTTAAAATAATTTTTTCATAAGACTTGCATCTTTTCGGCACCTTTCAAGTCTTAGGGATATATTTTAAACATCTAAATTTTAAGAAAATGGAAGTACAAACAAAAAAAGAATTGAAAGTCGAGTTCTTACAAGTAGAAATGCCATCAATTGTCGGCAATTCTTGTTCAGCATGTGACACAGTCCAAGACAAATTAATTTCTGCAATTAAAGATGTTCAATTACTATTTGATAATTTGGATTGTAAAATCGATTTCAAGTCAACGACGATTAAGACAATTGAAGAAGCCGAAAATGCCCAAATTACTGCATCACCGACAATAAAAGTTGGCAACTTAGTCTTTTACCCTGACCATCTGACAGATAGCTCCGAAGCAAGAGAATGGACTTGGAACGGGTTGACAATGCCCGAACCTAACAAACAAACCCTTATAGAAGTATTGCTAAAAGGGTACTTTGAACCAAAAGGAAAGAATGAGAAGAAGAAAATATCTCCATACATTCTAAAACACATAAATGAAAGCGATATAACAAAACCAGTCTGCGGATGTAGCTAAAATATGAGCTTGTAGTTAACAGGGCTTAAGTGTATATTTTTTCAAGCGGATATCCTATATGCAGAATGGGAGAATTTATTTGGAGAGTCATACCCATCAATGACTGTGACTTATGGAGGGTGTCCGCTAAACTCTGTCCAGGAGTTTGAATTTAAAGTGAAAACTATTAAACTGGACAGACATGGAAAAAGAGGATTTAGAGTTACTTAAAAAGAAAGCGCTGGAACAATTTAAGACCGGCAAATCGTTATTTGGAGAAGGGGGTGCGTTTGCCCCGATGTTGAAAGAATTCCTGGAAGAGGCCCTGGAAGCGGAGATGGAGGAGCATCTTTCCAAGGAACGTGGCCAGGGCAATAAGCGGAACGGCAAGGGCAGTAAAACGGTAAAAAGCAGCAGTGGGGAGCTGGAAATCCAAACACCGCAGGACCGTCATAGCAGCTTTGACCCCGAGATCGTGAAGAAGCGGCAACGGATTCTGGCCGATAACCTGGAAGATAAGATTATCGGCTTGTATGGTCTGGGCACGAGTCTGCGGGATATCTCGGCCCATATTCAGGAAATGTAATTGATTCAATCGCCTCAAATCTTCCAAAAAAGAGTTCGAGTTCTGTACCAGCGGGATCACTTCAAAACAGCCTTTTTAGCGTCATTTTAGCCACTTTTTCCCGTGAGTGGCTTTTTTATTAACTTCCAAGGCCTATTTGGAAAAATATGGAATCCGATTCCATATTTTTCCGTAAATTTGGTTATGATCGAACGGGACGTAACGGAAAAAATCGCTCATTTAGCAAATCTCTTTAAGGCGATTGCAATTGTCGGCCCACGGCAATCGGGCAAGACCACACTGTGTGGACACAAAAACCCTTCAATCCTGGAATGGGATTCTTGAAAGCAGCTTTATCATTTATCTGCTTCGCCCCCACTTCCGAAATTTCAATAAGACGATCACCAAACGGCCTAAGGTTTACTTTTACGACACCGGTCTTGTCTGTTTTTTATTAGGCATTACACAAAAAGAACATTTGGACACCCATCCGCTCCGGGGAAATATCTTTGAAACGTTTATCGTATCCGATTTAGTTAAAATGCGGACAAACGCAGGACGCGAAATCAATCTATATTATTGGCGGGACAAAACCGGTTACGAAATAGACCTTATTGCCGATCAGGGTGAACAATTGATGCCGATTGAAATTAAATCCGGCAAAACCATAAATACCGAATTTTTTAAAAACCTCAATTATTGGATGAATCTGAGTGGTGAAAAAAAAGGCATGGTCCTCTACGGAGGCAATCAGGAACAAAAGCGTAGCAACGGCATTACGGTAACCGGCTGGAGAAAGCAATTGCGCAATCGGCTGATTCCTTAAGCCCGTTGCCCCAGAATCCGTTTGGCGCAGTCGGCAGCACAAACCAATCCGCCACCCATCATGATCACATCTTTTAGCACAAGACGACCGGCTCCCGACAGATAAGGAAACCCGTGATTCGGCGTGGGACCGTCGCCTCCCAGATTGGGCACATACACTTCGGGGGTGGTAATCAAAAACGACAAGGTAACAATGGACATGCCCACCGTCAACAGGGCTCCCCACAGCCCAATTCGGGGCGAATAAATGCCCAAAAGGGTAAGCAGACCAATCAAGAGGATCAGCGCGCCCAGAAAATACGAGAACATGTAGGTTCCGTTTTCTTTGTGCCATGCAATGTTTTCAGCCACCACCTTCCCTTCGGGATTTTTATATTGCTGGTATTCCGGAGCATCCTTGTGATAGAAAAAACTCATAAAGGGGCTGTTGGCTACAAAGGGCACGATGCCGTCTGCTTCGTATTGGAAGGCCTTCAGCCCCCCGATCCAGGCCATCACGATGAAAATGGCGATCCGGAGAAAATTTATAAACTGCGATTCCAGTTTTGCCAACCTATTCAATATCAATTCCATGGCGCAAAGTTGAAATAAACCGAGCGCTTACACCATGGACGGATCTGGAAATTATCTGGACGGATATGCCACCACGGAAATGCCCACGGTTTCACGGAAGGCGGTTGGCGAAATGCCGGTATGCTTTTTAAAATAACGGCTGAAATAGTTTTCGTCAGTGAAATTCAGGACCGCAGCGATTTCTTTCATACTCATGACCGTAAGATGGATGAGTTTTTTAGCCTCCAGAATAACCCGCTCGTGGATCAATACCGACGGCGACTTATGAAAGAGAATCCTGCACTTCTTCGAGAAGGCATTCGGGGAAAGTCCCAGTTGGGCAGCGTAAAATGCCGGGCTTCGCTCCTTGCTGAAGTGCAATTCGAGCAGCTCCCTGAAACGCAGCACCGGATGGTGGAGCCGGCTGGCCTTCCTTTCAGGGACGGCCTTCATTTTGGCCTTGCTGCTCAGGGCGAGAATCAATTGCAGGTAGGTCCGCGCCACCGCGCGGGAATACTCGTCGGAATAGGTGAGTTCTTCCTGCAGACGGTCGAACAGGGTATCCAGCTCCACGTAGTTCCTGCTGTCGATGGAAATAAAAGGCTCGGTATAGATATTGTTGAAGAGCAGTCCGTTGCAGGCAACTTCCTGCTTGTGATACTCAATGCAGTAATAATCGCCGTGAAACCATAAGGACCTCATGGCCGCATCCCCGGCGGACTCCAGGCGCACATGTTGCCAGGGGGTCGTAAACAGCACGATATTCCCATCAAAGGGATATTCAGTAAAGTCAACCGTCACGGTTCCGCGCCCGCGGAAAAGAAATACGCCGTAAAGGGGCCTGGGTGCGGTGGCGTTGAAGGTGGCGGTATCCACCTCCTCCAATACGCATAAGGCGCGCTGTGACGCGGGTTTTTCCGTCCGAGTGTTAACCTGTTCCATGGCAGCCTCCAAATTAACCCTTTCTTCGTTCCGCAACAATAGATTCCCCATGTGGCAGCATGCCCTATTTTTTCCGGGGCACGCTTGATAGGGACCGATCAGACCTGCACGGTTTTCCAACGGCCGCGGGTAAAGAGCCAAAGCGTAAACAGGCCCACCGAGGTTTCCGAAATAAAGACACCCCAGAACACGCCCGAATGCTCCCAGTCGAGGTGAATGGCCAGGTAATAGGACAAGGGAATCTGAATGAGCCAGAAAAAGAAAAGATTGATAAGCGTTGGAGTCTTTGTATCACCAGCGCCGTTAAAGGCCTGTACGGAAACCATCCACCAGCCATATACGAAAAAGGAATAGGACAAGATCCGGAGCCATTCCCCGCCGATGGTGATTACCCGTTTGTCGGCGGTAAAGAGCTGAATAAGCTGCTCGTGATAGAGAAAATAGAGAACCGACACCAAAATGAGAAATACCATGTTATACAGTCCGATTTTCCAGACCGCCGATTCGGCACGCGCCGGGTGGCCAGCTCCCAGGTTCTGCCCCACCAAGGTAGCCGCCGCATTGGACAAACCCCAGGCAGGCATCATCGTAAACATCATCACCCGCAATGCAATGGTGGCACCCGCCACGGCTTCGCTTCCCACGTCGGCCAGGATACGCATCAGAAAGATCCAGGAGGTCATGGAAACGATCATCTGCCCGATCCCTCCGGCCGATGTTCGAAGTATGCCAAGCATGACCTTTCCTTGCCATTTCAGCTGGGCCAGGGAAACGCGGATGTGCTTTCCTCCTTTGAAGAGGATCCAAAGTTGGATCAGCACGCCGATGGCCCGACCGATATTGGTGGCAATCGCCGCTCCTTCAATGCCCAGGGCCGGCACCGGTCCCCAGCCGAATAGGAGGATCGGGTCGAGCACAATATTTACGCCGTTGGCGATCCATAGCACGCGCATGGCAATGGCGGCATCTCCGGCCCCGCGGTATACGGCATTCAATAGGAAAAGAAGTACCACAATGACATTTCCGCCAAGCATCCATTGCGTGTAACGATACCCATTTTCAACACCCCAGGCATCGGCGCCCATCAGGGTCAACAATTCCTTTGGGAAAAATAATCCGGCCACCGCAAAAGGCAGCGATGCGATCAGGGCGACAAAGATCGATTGCACCGCGGCCACACCGGCAGCCTCCTTCCGCTTCTCCCCGATTCTTCGTGCCACGATCGCCGTTACCGCTGTGGCCAGCCCCATGGCTACCGCATATAAGAGATAAAGGTAGGTTTCGGTAAGCCCCACTACCGATACCGCCGACGGCCCCAGACGGCCGACAAAATAAATATCAACGATGGCAAAGGTAGATTCCATGATCAGCTCCAGGACCATGGGCACGGCCAGCAGAAAAATGGCCCGCCCGAGCGGGATCCGGGTATAGTCCTCGTCGGAACCTTTAATTGCGCTCTTTAGGTCCTGCCAGAGCGATGAGCTTGCGTGGTGGTTGGAGTTGTGTGTGTTCATCAGACAAAAATAAACTGAAAAACACAATTCAGACAGGACAAATGCGACAAATTAAGGGGGCGATTCCGGACCCTAAACTAAAACGGCACGGTCATCAGGTAAACGGGATTACCTACCGCGATGGTCTTGCCGGTTTGCGTCAGCTGGCCGGTTTCGGGATCGCGCCGGAAAAGCACAATCTGATCGCTGTCCTGATTGGCGGCCAGAAGAAAGTTCCCCTCCGGAGTGATCAGAAAGTTGCGCGGCGTCTTCCCCAGGGTGGACTGCCTTCCGGCAATACGCAATTCTCCGCTGCGGGGATCGATTGCGTAAATGGTAAGCTCATTGGCCTCGCCGCGGTTGGAGGCGTACAGAAATTGCCCGTCGGGCGAAATGCGGACCTCGGCGGCGCCGGATTGCCCGGTGAAACCGGGGGCGGTCAGGGGTATTTGCTGGATTTGGGTTAAAACGCCGTTCCCATGGCGGAAAACACCGACCTCACCGGTCAGCTCCAATACCAGATAGGCAAGGGATCCTTCGGCATTAAAAACCAGGTGCCGCGGTCCCCCACCCGCCTCAACGGAAACGTAAGGCGGTTGCGCGGGCGAAAGCGGCCCGTTGGGACGCCCGGGCTGGTAATGGTAGGTATAGATCCGATCCGTGCCCAGATCGCCTGCAAACAGAAAGTTCCCGTCGGGAGAGAATACCACGGAATGGGCATGCGGTCCTTCCTGACGCTGGGTATGGATGCTGCTGCCTTCGTGCTGCATAACCTGCATGGCCGGTTCAAGGGACCCGTCGGGGTTCAATGGAAAAACAGCCACATTCCCGCCCGAATAATTGGCCGCGAAAAGAAATTTTCCATCCCGACTCAGCGTGAGGTAGCAGGGGGCGCCGCCGCCGGAGGACTGCTTATTGATCGGTTCGAGTTTTCCGTTCGCGCGGTCAAAACGGAAGGCGCTTACCTCCCCTTCTTTGCCTCCGCCCAGCTCGTTCACTGAATAAACATAATGCCCGTTGGCCGATACGGCAAGGAAAGACGGATTTTCCACGCCCGCCATGGTAAATTCGTGTACCAGATCACCGGTTTGGGTATCGAGGCGGTAGACATAAATGCCTTCGCTTGAGCCGGAGGTATAGGTGCCGACCAACAGATGATGGTACCGGACCTGGCCCTGCAGGACGCCGGGAACCAGCATCAACAGAAACAAGGGAACGTGCTTGGCCTGATTCATGATAAGGAATTATAAATTAATCCAAATTTAGAAAGATTTCTGAACCCGCCCCATGATCGCGATCGTCAGCCCCATGATGGCGATCAGCAGAAACGATACGCGCAGGCTGGTGGCTTCGGCAATAAAGCCAACCAGAGGAGGTCCCACAAGAAAACCGAGGTATCCGATGGTGGACACCGCGGCCAGAGCTACACCGGGTGAGGTGACGCCGGTTTTACCCGCTTCGCTGTAAACCAGCGGGACAACGGAGGATACGCCCATTCCAACCAGAAAAAAACCGGCCGTAGCAGGAACCGGATAGGGAAAGATGATCGCGATCAGCAGCCCTACGCAGGTTAGCAAACCGCTTGCCTGCAGGATCCGCCTGAACCCGAACCGGGTGGTGAACCAGTCGGCGATGAAACGCGAGCCGGCCATGGTAAACATGAAGGCCAGGTACCCTGCCCCAATCATCGCTTTTTCCGCAAGCACCACTTTCCGGAAATAAACGCCACTCCAGTCGAACATGGTTCCCTCGCAGATCATGGAACAAAAGGCGATGGCGCCCAGGTAAATCAGCGACTTATCGGGTAAGACAAATACGGGCCGCTGCTCCCCTTTGCCCACGTCCTCCCGCAGGGTGTATCGGAAACAAAGCGCTACGATCACCCAGCATGCAACCATGATGATCAGAAAATGGTAAAACGGCGAAATATTGTTTCCGATCATCACCAGTCCGATGGCCGCTCCCACAAATCCGGCCACGCTCCATAGTCCGTGGAAGGATGCCATGACGGTGCGCCGGTACATGGCTTCCACCCCCACCGCCTGGGTATTCATTGAAATATTCAGCATGTTATTGGCAAATCCGAAAGCGAACAGGCAGACGATCAGGGCCACATAGCTTTTCGACAGACCGATACCGACCAGTAAAACACTCAGCAACAAAGCGGAAGCAATGACAATGGAGCGGCTGCCCAGGCGTGCTACCAGCCATCCCGAGATCGGGAGTGAGAGCATCAGTCCGGCGGGCAGCGCCAGCAGGACTGCCCCCAGCCCCGCTTCGCTTAAGCCCATTTCCTGCTGAATGGTAGGAATACGCGAAGCCCAACTGGAAAAGCACAGGCCGGCAAGGAAAAACAGCGCGCTCACCACGGCGCGGTAAACACTCCTTCGGGGAACAGGGATTGGATCGTTACTCATCAATACCTAAAATATGATAAGAAATTGTCGCGCTAAAATATATATATTTACCCATACCAAGTGGATCTGAAACTGTGCCGAAAATGAATGAAAAATCGCGTTCCATCGAACTGGCAGCAAATTTGTTAAGCCTGGTGCTGATTGTTACCATTCTGTACTATTTACAAAGCGTCATCGTCCCCTTATTGTTTGCCATTCTGATCGCTATTTCTTTGTTTCCGATTGCACGCCAGCTGGAAAACTGGAGGCTTCCCAAAGTGGCCGCTGCCATTATTTCGGTGATCATCGCCATTGCAGTAATCGCAGGCCTGATCTACTTTATTATCAACCAGGTAATCATCATCGGCCATACCGATTTCAATCTGCACGACAAGTTCCTTGTCATTGTAGACACCATTCAGAACTGGGTTACCACCACATTCAATCTGGAGCCGGGGGAAATGTGGCTGCGGGCCAAAGACCAATCAAGCGCTGTTCTATCCAAGGCCACCGCCTACATCACGCGGGCGTTCGGATCAGCCGGAAGTACCTTGGCAAGCATCATCCTGGTTCCTTTGTATGTGTTTTTCCTGCTGTACTATCGGGATTTTTTCCGGGAATTCTTTTTCCGGGCATTCGCTTCCACTCCCAAACAGAAGATCCAGCATACCCTGAATACGATCTACGGGGTGGTGCAGAATTACCTGTTGGGCCTGGTGACCGTCATGGCCATTGTCGCGGTGCTGAACACAGGCGGTCTTTACGTTCTGGGCATTCAATACGCCTGGTTTTTCGGAACCCTGGCGTCCCTGCTCCTGCTGATCCCTTATATCGGGATTGCCATCGGTTCGCTGCTTCCCGCCCTGTTCGCACTGGCTACCAAGGACAGCGCCTGGTATGCCGTGGGGGTGATCGGCTGGTTTCAAGTAGTACAGTTTTTTGAAGGCAATTTCATTACGCCCAATATCGTGGGGGGAAAGGTCAGTATCAATCCGCTGATGGCCATCATTTCCCTTTTGCTCGGCGGCCTGCTGTTTGGTTTGTCGGGACTGATCCTGGCGCTGCCCTTTACGGCGGTACTGAAAGTAATCCTGGAGTCCAATCCGGCAAGCCAGCCTTTTGGTTTCCTCATTGGGGAGCCCAAGGAATATCACTTAAAACGATTCTCCAACAAGATTGTCCTAAAGCGCTGGAAAGCGAAAAGTAAAGTTAAAACCGAAAAGGAAGAGCTTGAAAAATGATCAGCGGACTTCCTCGTACACCTGGCTAAGCTTTTTCTGCAAGTCCCCAGGAACAGGCGCATACTCGGCGAACCGGGCAGTGACCTTGGCCTTTCCATGGCTGAGGTTACGGAGCGAAGCATACAGGTCGTCCAGCTCGGCCTGCGGGATGCGGGCCTTGATCACCTGCCGGTTGTTGGTATTCTCCATGCCCGTGATCGTACTGCGGCGGGTCTGCAGTTCGGTCATCATCTCCCCCATCAATTCTTCGGGCGCAACCACTTCCAACTCGAATACCGGTTCCAGCAGCTGCGGCTGGGCCTGAAGAAAGGCTTCCTTGAAAGCCATCATTCCGGCGATCTTAAAGGAAATATCGTTGCTGTCAACCGGATGCATCTTTCCGTCGTAGACACTTACCCGCACATCGCGCACAAAGGATCCGGTAAGGGGGCCTTCGGCCATCTTTTCCATGATCCCTTTCTGAATGGAGGGAAGAAACCGTGCGTCAATGGCGCCGCCCACAATGCAGTTATTGAATACGAGTTTTCCTCCCCAGGGAAGATCCACTTCCTCGGTACCCCGCACGGGAAACTCGGTTACCGGAGGTAGGCCCTCGTACCAGGGTTCGATTTTCAAAAACACTTCCCCGAACTGACCCGCTCCCCCGGATTGCTTTTTATGCCGGTAGGACGCCTGAGCCGGTTTCCGGATGGTTTCCCGATAAGGGATCCGTGCAGGCTGGAACTGAATCTGCATCTTATACATGTTTTCCAGTCGCCAGCGGACCAGTGACAGATGCAGATCGCCCTGACCGTGCAGAATGACCTGTTTTAATTCCTTGTTGTACTCCACTTGAAGCGTGGGATCTTCAAGCTGAATATCCGCCAGCACTTCACCCAGCTTTTCGTCGTCCTGTTTATTGCTTGCAATAACGGCAGTCCGCACCTTCGGCGCCGGAAAGCGGATCGGTTCAATGCTGCCGGTAGCATCCCGTCCGTTTAAGGTTTGATTGGTCTGGGTGTTTTTGAGCTTCAGCGTACAGCCAATGTCTCCCGCCCGGAGCCGCTCCACCGGATGGCGCATTTTGCCGTCTGTGATAAACAATTGGTTAACCCGTTCCCGGGTGCCGGTCTGGGCGTTATCCAGCTCGGTTCCGATGCGTACCTCACCGGACAGGACCTTAAAAAAGGTGAGTTTGCCCAGATGCGGTTCAACCAGGGTTTTGAACGTGAACAGACGCAGGGGCGCATCGGGGTCACAGGGGACTTCCTGACCGTCCTCGGTCATTTCGGGCGGCATGTCCACCGCCGAGGGCGCTACGTTATCAATGAAACCCATCAGCCGGCCGCTTCCCATGTTCCGGCGTGCGCTTAAACAAAAAACCGGGAAGACATCATGCTGCATCATCCCGATCCTTAATCCTTTGCTGAGTTCATCCTCATCCAGGCTGCCTTTGTCGAAGTACTTCTCCATGAGGGCTTCGTCGTTCTCGGCCGCCTTTTCAACCAGCTCGTTGTGCAGGCGGTCGGCCCGTTCCTTTTCTTCGGGTGGAATGGGCAGTTTTTTTGGCTTTCCCCCTTCGGGAGGAAACTGATACATGGTCATTTTAAGCAGGTCGATGATGCAATCGAAGCCCAGCCCCTGATTGACCGGGTACTGCATCACCGTGACCGCGTTGCCGAAAAACTGACGGGCCTGTTCCAGGGTCTGGTTGAAATGTGCCTTATCACTGTCCAATTGATTTACGGCCAGCATGGTAGGCTTGCGGTGGCGATCGATGTACTCCCAGAGCAATTCCGTGCCTACCTCCAAGCCGTATTGCGCATTTAGTAACATCACCACGGTATCGGCCACTTTGATGGAAGCGGCTACCTCCCCGATGAAGTCGTCCAGACCAGGTGTGTCGATGATGTTGATCTTGTAATTCCGCCACTCGGTATGCAGCAGCGTGGCATAGACCGATCCCGCGCGCTCCTGCTCAATCTCATGGTAATCGGAAACCGTATTCTTTTCTTCCACTGTGCCGCGGCGATTAATTATTCCGGCTTCGAACAACATGGCTTCGGCCAAGGTGGTTTTTCCGGATTTGGCTGCTCCGGCCAGCACCAAGTTTTTGATGTGTTTTTCGTCGAATGTTTTCATCCCAGAGCGGTTTTGAGGAGTGCGTCACGAGCTGCAAGGCAGTCGCCAACAGCAAGTTAAAGCTTTTAT
>JAJUHF010000054.1 GCA_029268045.1 Anseongella ginsenosidimutans | reverse complement strand
TCGCGAAAGTCCGCCAGGGCGATGTCTCCCACGCGAAGTCCGTTTCTGCCGGTCTTATCCATGTAGGTGGGACCGATGCCTTTCAGGGTAGAACCGATTTTGTTGAGCCCCATTTTGCTTTCCGACGCGGCGTCGAGCATGCGGTGGGTGGGAAGGATCAGGTGGGCCTTCCGGGAGACGACCAGCTGGCCGGAGGCCAAGGGGTCGAAACCCGCCTGTTGCAAGGCAGTGATCTCCTTTTGCAGGATCACCGGATCGATTACGACTCCGTTGCCAATCAGGTTTAGCGTGTTCTCAAAGAAAATTCCAGATGGAATGGTATGTAAAACGAATTTTTTTCCATCAAATTCGAGCGTATGTCCTGCGTTCGGTCCACCCTGAAAACGGGCGATCAAATCGTAATTCGGACTCAGGACGTCCACTATCTTTCCTTTTCCTTCGTCACCCCACTGAAGGCCAAGGAGCACATCAACTTGCATAATTTTGTTTAACTTAATTTTGGACGTAAGACTCGCATGCGCCGCCGTCGTGAAGTTTTTGGCAGGCACCGTACAAATTCAGGGAATGATGTTTAATGTCAAATTTCAATAGGTTGCCCATCATACTCTGAATTTGCTGAATTCTCGGATCACAGAATTCCACTACCTTCCCGCAATCCAGGCAGATAATATGATCGTGTTGGTGATAACCGTAAGATTTTTCGAACTGGGCCATGTTCTTGCCAAACTGATGTTTAGTTACCAGATCACAGGCCACCAGCAGTTCCAGCGTATTGTAAACCGTCGCTCTGCTCACCCTGTATTTTTTATTCTTCATGTGGATATAGAGTGACTCCACATCAAAATGATCATCGCGGGAATAAATTTCCTCCAGAATGGCAAAACGTTCGGGCGTTTTACGGAGGCTATTTGTTTCCAGGTAACCTTCAAAAATTTTCCGAACCATTTCTGTTGTTTCGGCCTTCACCATGATTTCTCTCATTTTTGCAAAAATACCGTTTTTTTGCGAATTATTACATTTTATTAACGCACCGCCTCGAAACGGTCAACCGTTAAAACGCCGTTCACTTGCTTGAGCGTTTTGATCAGGTTGTCGAGGTGGGAAGTTCCGTGCACATAGACCATGATGGACCCTTCAAAGATGCCGTCGTTGCTGTCGATCATGATCGAACGGATGTTCACCTTCAGGTCCCCGGATATCACCTTCGTGATGTTGTTCACCACCCCGATGTCATCTATTCCGGTGATCCTCAAGCCGGTAAGGAATGCGATTTCCTGATTTCCGGTCCATTTGGCCTTAACGACCCGGTAGCCGAAATTGGCAAGCAGGCGCGCCGCATTCGGGCAGTTGGTGCGGTGGATCTTGATTCCTTCGCTGACGGTCACGAAACCAAACACATCGTCTCCCGGAATGGGATTGCAGCAACTGGCCAGTTTGTAGTCGATCCGGCCCAGATCTTCCCCGATGAGCAGGGCGGCATCGGCTTTGCTTTTCACCGAGCGGAGCAGGCGGTCGATGTTGTTGTTCTCTATTTTCTCCGGCGGTTTGTTCTCCACGGCCTTCTCCGATTCAAGGTACTCTTTGAGGTGTTTTGTTTCCACCTTTCCGGTTGCAAACCGGTAATAGAGTTCCTGAATACTGGATAATTTAAGGAAATAGGCGATTTTATGCAGGTTGTTCGAATTGACTGGGATCTTGAGCGCATTCATCTTCCGGTCCAGCATTTCCTTGCCTTCTTCGGCGATCTTCCGGCGTTCCTCCTTCAACGAAGCCTTGATCTTGGATTTGGCCTTTGCAGTAACCACAATGTTCAGCCAGTCCTCTTTCGGCTTTTGCTTGCCCGATGTGATGATCTCGATCTGATCGCCGTTCTGCAGCTGGTAACTCAGGGGAACCAATTTATGATTCACCTTCGCTCCGATACAGCGTGCCCCGATATCGGTATGAATCTCGAAGGCGAAGTCCAGCGCGGTGGCGTTGTTGGGCAGTTTTACCAGCTGGCCCTTGGGCGTAAATACGAACACCTCATCGGAGAACAGGTTCATTTTGAACTCGTCGATGAAGTCCAGCGCGTTGGTCTCGGGGTTGCTGAGCGTTTCCCGGACCTTCTGTATCCAGTGGTCAAGTCCGCTGTCGGTGGTGGATTCCTTGTATTTCCAATGGGCGGCAAAGCCTTTCTCGGCAATTTCATTCATCCGCCGGGTCCGGATCTGGACTTCCACCCAACGGCCTTTGGGACCCATCACGGTGGTGTGCAGGGATTCGTAACCGTTGCCTTTGGGGCTCGATATCCAATCCCTGAGCCGGTCGGGATTGGGATGGTAAAAATCCGTAACCAAAGAATACGCTTTCCAGCAGTCGGATTTTTCGTTCTCGGGTTCGCTGTCGAGGATGATCCGGATGGCGAACAGGTCATACACTTCCTCAAAGGGAATGCCCTTCTTCTTCATTTTCGTCCAGATCGAATGGATGGATTTTGGCCTTCCAACCACCTCGGCCTCCAATTGCTGGTCGGCCAGGGCTTTCTTCAGCGGCTCGATGAATTCCCGGATAAACCGCCGCCGTTCGGCTTTGGTCTCCCTTAGTTTCTGGGCAATGAATTTATAGGTGGCCGTTTCGGTATATTTCATGGACAGGTCTTCCAGCTCCGACTTGATCGCGTACAAACCCAGTCGGTGGGCCAGCGGGGCATACAGGTAGATGGTCTCGGAAGAAACCTTGAGTTGCTTTTCCCGCGGCATATGTTCCATTGTGCGCATGTTGTGCAAACGATCGGCCAGCTTGATGAGGATCACCCGCACGTCGTCGGCCAGGGTGAGCAGCATTTTCCGAAAGTTCTCAGCCTGCAAAGACGAGCTGTGATCAAATACCCCTGAAATTTTGGTAAGCCCGTCAATGATATGGGCGCATTTGGGGCCGAAATCCCGGGAAATGTCTTCCAGTGTCAGATCGGTATCCTCCACCGTATCGTGCAACAGGGCGCATACGATCGAAGTGGTGCCCAGACCGATTTCCTCCGCGCATATCCGGGCTACCGCCAGGGGATGGTATATGTAAGGCTCCCCGGATTTACGGCGCATTTCCTTGTGCGCTTCCATGGAAGTCACGAAAGCTTTTCTGATCAGCTTCTTGTCGCCCTTCTGCAAGGTAGGTTTGCAGGCCCTGAGAAGCGCCCTGTAGCGCTTGATGATCTCTTTCTTCTCCGCCTCCAGATCAATAATTAACTCCGGCATATATTCAATCACCTATGACTCCGTTTTCACTTAAAATGGTAACATTCAAGGACAAAAATCGTTTTTTTTGCAATCAGCAATATAACAATTATTATTTTTGTCATAAACTGAGGGGGCGAAGGTGTTAAATAAATTCATTTCCATCGTTGTTTTCCTGGGACTGGTGCAGGCGATGTGCATGGGGGAAGAAACCTATGCCCAACAGGAACCGGCCGGAATCCGGACCGGACCCGCGGCGCCCGATACGGTTCCGCACCTTTTGCTTGATCCGGTATTTGTTACCGGTAAAATGGTTTTCAAAAACCGCCGGGAGCAGATCCGATACACGAAATTAAGGCGGGATGTGCTCAAAGTACTTCCTTACGCCAAGTTTGCCGGCAAGAAATACAGGGAAATGGAGTATGAGCTGATGAACGCCCCTACCGAGAAGGAACGAAAGAAAATAATTGATAAAATAGAGCAGGATATCAAGGATAATTTTGAAAAAGACCTGCGAAATCTGACCATTACCCAAGGCAAGATCCTGATAAAACTGATCGACCGGGAAACCGGACGCACCAGTTATGTGTTATTACAGGAATTGAAAAGCAGATTCACTGCTTTCTTCTGGCAATCGGTGGCGAGGGTGTTCGGCCACAATTTAAAAGAACGGTACGACCCTGAAGAGGAGGAGGAAATAGAAAAAGTGATCCGTTCGGTGGAAATGGATCGGTATTATCAGTTTTATAATGGACAACACTATCTTCAGGTTCAGCATAGAAAAAATCAACGGACAAAAAATTAGCCTTTCGGAATTCAAAGGAAAAGTCCTTCTCATCGTAAACACAGCTACCGAATGCGGTCTCATCGGCCAGCTCCGGGATCTCGAAAAGCTGTATCAGCAATACCGCGACCGGGGTTTTGAAATCATTGCCATTCCCTCCAACGATTTTGGCGGGCAGGAGCCCCGGGAGGGGGAGGAGATCGTGAAATTCTGTCAGACCAATTACGGTGTTTCGTTTCCCGTATTTTCCAAAGCAATCGTCCGCGGTCCTTACGCGCATCCGCTTTACAAGTTCCTGAGCGATAAAAAGCAAAATGGAAAGATAAAGACTTCCCCCTTGTGGAATTTTCATAAGTACCTGGTGGATAAGAACGGTCAGGTAACTGATTTCTTCTATCCCTTTACCAAGCCCACCTCGCTCCGGGTCCGCAAAAAAATAAACCGTTTGCTATCATGAAATTAGATATACTCGTCATCGCAGCGCATCCCGACGATGCGGAATTGGGGTGTGCCGGAACGGTCGCGAAATACACCCGGTCCGGCAAAAAAGCCGGGGTTATTGACCTCACCCGGGGGGAACTGGGTACCCGCGGCAATGCGGAAACCCGCGCCAGGGAGGCCGCCGCAGCCGCGGAGATCCTGGGCTTGTCCATTCGGGAAAACATGGAGTTTCCCGATGGGTTTTTTGAGAATAACCGCAGCAATCAGATGGCGCTGATCCGTCGGATACGGCAGTACCGGCCGGACATTGTGTTGGCCAACGCCCCGCATGACCGCCATCCTGACCACGGACGGGGAGGCAGCCTGGCATACGACGCGTGCTTTTTATCCGGTCTCCGAAGAATTGAAACGGAATTGGACGGCAAGCCGCAGGCAGCCTGGAGACCGCCCTTGTTTTTGCATTACATTCAGGACCGGATGCTTCGCCCCGATATCCTGGTAGATATTTCCGAGGTGATCCAGGTCAAGGTAGATGCCATCCGGGCATTCAAATCGCAGTTTCATACCCCCGGGTACGAAAGCGACGAACCGGAAACCTATATTTCCCGGCCTGCATTTCTGGACGCGATTTTAGGCCGTTCCGCCGAATGGGGGAAAACCATCGGCACCGCCCACGCCGAAGGCTTTGTCAGTCCACGCCTTTTGGGGGTAAACGATTTGTACTCTTTGATTTAGGCCTGGAAACTGGCAATAAATTTGTGGCTTTTCGGGTAAATCAGAAAGGAGTTTCTTATGAACCTGATCCACCGGTTGGAATTGTGGGGTGATGCGCATCATCCCCTTTGGCTTGATATGATCCGCGCAGCGCTGGGCGCGGTTATCCTGGCAAAAGGCATTTACTTTCTCAGCGACACGTCGGTCGTTCAAACGATCATGGAAAGCAAATTCGGATTTGCCGGCTGGATGGGCATCCACTACGTGGGATTCGCTCACCTGGTAGGCGGGGCGCTCATCTTTTTCGGACTCCTCACCCGTCTGGCGGTAGCTGTGCAGCTTCCGATCCTGATCGGGGCCGTAGCCTTTGTGAATATGACCCGCGGTCTTTCCCCGTTGAATTCCGAATTATGGCTTTCGATCCTGGTACTGGTTCTGCTGATTGTATTTTTCATCGTGGGATCCGGCCCGCTATCCATTGATCAGTGGCTCAAGACGCACCGCAATTCCTAGCCGGCGCTAAGTTCCGACCCCTTAGAACGGTACCTCGTCGTCGTCGATGTCGTCCATCTTCGAGGGGAGGATAATTGTTCCGGGAGACTGCGCGTCAAAGGTGGCCGAAGGCGAAATGCCCGAAAGCGGACCGTAGCTGTTATCGGTCACGTAGTGTTCCTCCCAGTCGGTGAACTTCACATACTTGTTGATGTACCGGAGGTTGACATCGGTCACTTCCCCGTTCCGGTGCTTGGCAATGATGATTTCCGCCAAGCCCTGGGTAGGCATGCCTTCTTCGTTTTCAGTTAACCCGTAGTACTCGGGACGGTTGATGAAAATAACCATGTCCGCATCCTGTTCAATGGAACCCGACTCGCGTAGGTCCGACAGGATGGGCCGGCGGTTCCCGCCGCGCTTTTCCACCTCCCGGCTCAACTGGGACAACGCGATTACCGGAACGTCCAGTTCCTTGGCGATCGCTTTCAGTCCCCGGGAAATGGAGCTGATTTCTTGTTCGCGGTTGCCCTGCCGGTTGTTGTCAACCGATCCTTTCATCAGCTGCAAGTAATCCACGACCACCAGCTCAATGTTGTGCTGGGCTTTCATGCGTCTGCATTTGGCGCGAAGTTCAAAAATACTGAGCGCCGGCGTGTCGTCAATGTAGATCGGGGCGTCTACCAGTTTCCCGATCTTCGCGTGCAGCTGTTCCCATTCGTAGGAGGCCAGGTTGCCTTTGCGCAGTTTATCCTGCGGAAGCTCCGCTTCCCCCGAGATAAGCCGGTTTACCAGCTGGATGGAGGACATTTCCAAGGAGAAGAACGCAACCGGCTTTTTGAAGTCAACCGCAGCGTTCCGTACGGCACTCAGCACAAAGGCCGTTTTTCCCATGCCGGGCCGGGCGGCAAGAATAACCAGGTCGGATTTCTGCCATCCGGAAGTGACCCGGTCCAGGCTGCTGAAGCCGGTGGGCACGCCGGTGAGCCCGTCTTCCCGCTGCATCATTTCCTCGAGGTGTTCCAAGGACCTTTTCACCAATCCGGACATCGAATCGAAATTTCTCCGCAGGTTGGTTTCCGCAATGGAAAAAAGATTCTTTTCGGCCGAATCAAGCAATTCAAATACGTCGCTCGTTTCCTCGTAGGCGTTGTTGATGATGTCGGTGGAAATACTGATCAGTTTCCGTTGAATGTATTTCTCGGAAATAATCCGGGCGTGGTATTCGATATTGGCCGCCGAAGCAACCCGGTTGGTAAGTTCGGTAATGTAAAAGGCTCCGCCGACAAAATCCAGTTCCCCGCTTTGGCGGAGACGCTGGGTTACGGTAAGGATGTCAATGGGTTGGGTTTTATCGAATAAGTAACGGATGGCCTCGTAGATTTTCTGGTGGCTATCCTTGTAAAACATTTCCGGCTTGAGAAACTCGATTACCTTGGTGAGCGCGTCCTTTTCGATCATAATCGCGCCCAGGACAGCTTCCTCCAGATCCACGGCCTGCGGCGGAAGCTTGCCCAGATGGGCGCTTGCCGAATGAGGCTTTAAGTAGCGTCTTTCAGAAGAAAACTGTTCGTCACGGATGTATGATTTGTCGCCCTGCATTTATACGGTTTGTTAGTTTGGAAGCACAAATATATCCAAATAGGGTAACCGGAATTTTTTAATTTATGAACATTATCCAACTACCCGGAATACCGTCCCTGATTCTCAATTCCCTTAGGTGATGCGTTTATTAACACCTGTTGTTGAAAACGTGTCAATAAAATTTCCCAACGCTTCCGGAGGAGGTAAATTTACGGATTTTTACTAACATTTGCCGCATGTTAATAAGTTATTCGATGTGAATAAGCTCCGCCGGGAGGAGAATGCAGGTGGGAAAAGAATGTTAGTATTTTAACTGATTATAAATCAATGGCGAGCAATTTCAAATTGCTACTTTTGGCGCATGAAAGAAAAATCTGGCACGGAAAAAAAGCAAGGCAATCTTCGGATCTTCGGGATCCGGGCAGTGATGGAGGCGGTCGAATCGGGGAAGGAAATCGAATCCCTGTATATTCAGAAGGGCGCAGGCGGTTCCCTGTATCGGGACCTGAAAAAAATTGCCCGGGAATACGATCTTCCCATGCAGGCGGTGCCCCCCGAAAAGCTCCGCTATCTGGGTGATAAAAATCACCAAGGGGTTGTTGCGTTCATTTCCCCCATTGTATTCCATTCGTTGGAACAGCTCATCCCTTCCATTTACGAACGGGGCGAAGCTCCCCTGATTCTGATCCTTGACCGGATTACCGATGTGCGGAATTTCGGTGCCATCAGCCGCTCTGCCGAATGCCTGGGCGCACATGGATTGCTTATCCCACGGAAAGGAGCCGCCCAGATCAATGCAGATGCGGTTAAAACCTCAGCCGGCGCATTGCTGACCATTCCAGTCTGCAGGGAACGGAATCTCAAAAACAGCATCACGTTTCTTCGCGAG
Source organism: Anseongella ginsenosidimutans (assembly GCA_029268045.1). Classification (GTDB taxonomy): domain Bacteria; phylum Bacteroidota; class Bacteroidia; order Sphingobacteriales; family Sphingobacteriaceae; genus Anseongella; species Anseongella ginsenosidimutans_A. The sequence continues at coordinate 8,964 of JAJUHF010000054.1, read as the reverse complement.
TCCGGCCTGCAGGTTGTAGCGTGTACCGAAAAAGCCCAAAAATATCCGGCGGAGGTCGATCTGAGCATGCCAACGGCGCTGATCCTGGGTTCGGAGGAAGACGGGATTTCCGGCGAATACCTGAAACTGACAGACGAGGCCGTCCGCATTCCCATGCGTGGCGCCATCGCCTCGCTGAATGTTTCGGTAGCGGCTGGAGTGATCCTGTATGAAACGGTCCGGCAACGCCTTGCCGGAGGATCCTAACCGAATTTGTCGCCCTCCTGCTGCTTGACATCGGCAGCGATCTGCTTGATCTGCTGTTCCGCCGACTTCTTGCAGATCAGCAGCACATCGCCGGTATCTACCACAATGTAGTTTTCCATTCCCTGCAGGATAACCACCTTTTTCTGCGGAACATGAACGATGCAATCGGAGGTGTCGTATAGTTTGACGTGGTTTCCGGTGACGGCATTGTTGCGATCGTCCTTTTCCTTGACACTATGCAGCGAGCCCCAGGTTCCCAGGTCGCTCCACCCGAAATTACCCGGCATGACGTACACATTGTCTGCACGTTCCATGATGGCATAATCGATTGAAATATTGGTGCATTGCGCGTAGGCGGTCCGGATGAAATGGGATTCCTTGGTTGTATTGAAATAGGGGGCGCCCTCATGGAAAATCTCATGCATTTCCGGCAGGAATCGCTGAAACGCCGCAATGATTGCCTTAACGTTCCAGATAAAGATCCCCGCGTTCCAGAGAAAGTCACCGCTCCGGATAAAAGTCTGGGCCAGTTCCAGATTCGGTTTTTCGGTAAAGGTCTTTACCTTATGGAAATAATCGTTCAGCTTGTTCTCCGTATACTGGACGTAACCGTAACCGGTATCGGGGCGGGAAGGAACAATCCCCAGGGTGAGCAGTACGTCTGCCTCTGAAGCAGTATTCAGCGCTTTTTCGATCGAATCGGCAAACAAATCCTCTTTCAGGATCAAATGATCCGATGGGGCTACCACCGTGACCGCATCGGGATTCTGCCTTGCGATCTTGTAACATGCGAACGCGATGCAGGGGGCGGTGTTGCGCATGATGGGCTCGCAAAGGATCTGATCCTCGCCGATGCCCGGGATCTGCCGGCGGACGGTATCCCGGTAGGCTTCGTTGGTGACGATGTACACGTTTTCCGCCGGGCATATCTTTGTGAATCGCTCGTAGGTAAGCTGAATTAAGGTTTTTCCTACCCCCAGAATATCGATGAACTGTTTCGGTGTGTGCTGGCGGCTTACCGGCCAGAAGCGGCTCCCGATGCCTCCGGCCATAATTACGGCATAAAAATTCTTATTTATCATACGATTCCTTTATAAGCTGAGTGATCACCGTTTTCTCCAAAGACCGACCCGGGGAAACAATCTTTTTACTATAGTTGTTTAGGAGGTGATTGAACACCTGGATCGTTTCAGATCGTGTTTTCAGGGCATGTTTGGTTAATCCGATATTTTGCAATTGTCAATCGTGTTTATTACAAAAATATATTAATTTTAATATAGATTTGTGGGATTTCTTAAATCCGCACATCAATTATCTGTTTCTTAAAAAATTACACGTAGGAATGTCAGAGGTAAAAAGGTCGTTATTCGATAACCTGAATAGTTTTTTTGGATTTGATAAGTTTAAAGGCGATCAGGAAGCGATCATCACGAACATACTTGCAGGGAACGATACATTCGTGATCATGCCTACCGGTGGAGGGAAATCCATGTGCTATCAGTTACCGGCGCTGATGAGTGAAGGAACGGCTATTGTGATTTCACCGCTGATTGCCCTCATGAAAAACCAGGTTGACCAGGTAAGGGCGTACGGAAGCGACGACAGCATCGCGCATTTTTTGAATTCCTCATTGAACAAAGGGGAAATTCAGCAGGTAAAGAAAGATGTGCTGGAAGGGAAGACCAAGCTGCTTTACGTGGCTCCCGAATCTTTGGCCAAACAGGAAAACATCGACTTTCTGAATCTTGCGGGGATTTCTTTTGTGGCCGTGGATGAAGCCCACTGTATTTCCGAATGGGGCCATGACTTTCGTCCCGAATACCGCAAAATCCGCAGCGTGATATCCCAGCTGGGCGACCACACGCCCATCATTGCCCTGACCGCGACAGCCACTCCCAAGGTGCAGCAGGATATCATGAAAAACCTGCAGATGCAGGATGCCACCATTTTCAAGTCGTCGTTTAACCGAAGCAATCTCTATTACGAAGTAAGACCCAAACAGAATCCCAACAAGGATATCATCAAATACATCAAGGGAATGCCCGGTAAATCGGGTATTATTTACTGTCTGAGCCGGAAAAAGGTGGAGGAGGTGGCCGAAACACTCAACGTGAACGGAATCCGTGCGCTTCCCTACCACGCCGGACTGGACGCCAAGATGCGTGCCGCTACGCAGGACAAGTTTCTGATGGAAGAGGTGGATGTCATCGTGGCTACCATCGCATTCGGGATGGGAATTGACAAACCCGACGTACGCTTCGTGATCCACTACGACATGCCCAAAAGCATGGAAGGCTATTATCAGGAAACCGGCCGGGCCGGCCGCGATGGAGGGGAGGGTCATTGTATTGCCTTTTATGATGAGAAGGACATCGATAAGCTGGCGAAATTCATGAAAGATAAACCGATTTCCGAACGGGAGATCGGCACGCAGATATTAAAGGAAGTGGTCAACTATGCCGAGTCGAGCGTTTGCCGCAGGAAGCAGATCCTGCATTACTTCGGGGAAAGCTACAATGAAGCGGCCTGTAACAATATGTGTGATAACTGCCGCCATCCGGGCGAAAAGTTTGACGCCGAACAGGAATTGCTGACCGTCCTCAAGCTGGTCAAGAAACTGGAGGAAAACTTCGATGAAGACCACATCATCAAGGTATTGATGGGATCGGACACGCCTCAGACCATAAAATATCAGCACAATAGGCTGCCGGAGTTCGGTCAGGGAAAAGAAAAAGGGGAAATTACCTGGAAGTCGGTGGTGAGGCAGGCGGTGCTGAACAATTTCCTGATCCGCGATGTGGACAATTACGGATTGCTAAAGCTTTCAAAATTCGGAACTTCCTATATCAAGTCGCCTTATGCGATCAAATTTGTGATGAACAAGGACATGGATGCGCAGCGAGCCGCGGGCAACAGCGACCACAACGGGGCCGGCGGCGCGTTGGACGAAGTATTGCTGGCGGCTCTGAAAGAGCTTCGCAAGAAAACGGCCAAGCAGCGTAACCTGCCGCCTTTTGTGATTTTCCAGGATCCCTCGCTGGAAGACATGGCCACGCATTACCCGGTGACGATGGAGGAAATGAAGCACATTTCCGGCGTGGGCGCGGGGAAAGCCATGCGCTACGGCGGACCCTTTATCGAGCTGATCAAGAAATACGTTGAGGAAAACGAAATCGAACGGGCCCAGGATCTTACCGTGCGTTCCACGGCCAACCGGTCGGGGAACAAAATATTCATTATCCAGAATATTGACCGGAAGATCCCCCTGGAGGACATCGCCGATTCCAAGGGGCTCACCTATCAGGAGATCCTGCACGAAATTGAATCGATCGTTTCCTCCGGGACGCGACTGAACCTGGATTACTACATCGACGACATCATTGAAGAGGAGCGGCAGGACGAGGTATACGATTATTTCCGTACGGCGGAAGCCGACTCCATAGACCATGCGCTGGAGGAATTGGGTGAGGCGGATTATTCGCGTGAAGAACTCCAGTTGCTCCGGATCAAGTTCCTCTCCGAGTTCGGAAATTAATCCAGCCGGGAGGCAGGTGCCTGTTGGGCGTCCGCTTGTTTGGCGTATGTCCATTTTATGACCATTTGACAGATAAGGTTCTTGAGACGATTGATGATCATAGGGGGAATCTGCTTGGCGGCCCTGGGTGCGATGGCACAGGCCACGCCCGGTAAAAAAGCCCTCAAAGCGTATGAGATCGCCCAAGAGCAGGTCGGGAAAAAGGATTACCCTGCCGCCATCCGCTCACTTTACCAGGCAATCGCTGAAGATGCCCGGTTCGTGGCCGCCTATCAGGTCTTGGGTGACGTATTCCGTCTTCAGGAAGATCATGCCAATGCCGTGGAAAATTACCGGAAGGTCCTTGAACTGGATCCGGATTTCTCCATACAAACCTGGTACGGAATGGGGATTTCCCTGTTCAACCTGGAGCAATATGGCCAGGCACGCGCGGCCTTTGAAAAATGCCTTCCCGTGCTGGGGAAAGAGCCCCGTCAAAAAGCAAGACTTGAAAAATACCTTGCCAACTGCCGTTTCGCTGAAAAAGCGATCCAATCGCCTCTTCCCTTTGAGCCGGTCAATCTGGGGCCGGCCGTCAACTCCTCACACGATGAATACCTGCCTGCCTTAACCGTGGATGGAAGTACCCTGATCTTCACCCGGAAAGACCAGCGGGGCGAAGACTTTTACGTGAGCCGACGGGAGACTGGAACGGAGCCGGAAGCGCCGTGGCAGCCCGCCGTGTTTCTCAGCCAGGAAATCAACACCCCGGAATTCAATGAAGGCGCCGAATCCATTTCCCCCGACGGACAAACCCTTTACTTTACGATTTGCGGCGATCCCCGCGGGAAGGGGAGTTGCGATATTTATGTTTCCCGTCTGGTGGGCGATTCCTGGTCCAAACCCGAAAACCTGGGTGCGCCCATAAATAGCCCGGCCTGGGAATCCCAGCCTTCCCTTGCACCCGATGGCCGGACCCTGTATTTCGCCAGCAACCGGCCCGGGACCCTCGGAGGAATTGATCTTTGGAAAAGCATGCTACAGGACGACGGCAGCTGGAGCGTACCGGAGAACCTGGGACCCGCCATCAACACCCGCTATGAAGAACAAGCTCCTTTTATTCACCCCGATAACCAGACCCTTTATTTTACGTCGGAAGGCTGGCCGGGCATGGGCGGTAAGGATATCTTCTTCAGCCGCAGAAAAGACGGGGTTTGGCAACAGGCGGAAAACATCGGCTATCCGGTAAATACCGTACGGGATGAAAGCAGCCTGATCGTGAGCGCCGACGGCAAAATCGCTTATTTTGCATCGAACAGCCTGGAAGGACAGGGGGGCTACGACCTGTACACGTTTGAAATGCCCCGGCATGCCCGGCCGGCTTTCGTGTCCTACATCAAAGGACGCGTGTACGACGAGCTTACCGGCCAGCCGCTTTCGGCGCGGGTCAGCCTGGTCGACATGGCCACGAACGAGCCGCTCTTTGGATCGATGAGCAATGAAGGAAGCGGCGGCTTTCTGGCTAGCCTGCCTACCGGGAACAATTACGCGTTCAATGTTTCCGCGCCGGGTTACCTGTTTTATTCCGGGAGTTTCTTTCTGGAAGACCGGGATGCATCGGAACCTTTTCTGCTGGACATCCCGCTCCGGAAGATTGCCGCGGGCGAAACAATGGTGTTGAAGAACATTTTTTTTGAAACCGATTCCTACAGGCTGAAGCCCGCGTCCTATGCCGAGCTGGACCAGGTGATTGAATTCATGCGCCAGAACCCCACCGTAACGATTGAGTTGTCCGGCCATACCGATGACGTGGGAAGTGAGGAGCACAATCTGCAGCTTTCGGAAAACCGGGCGAAAGTCGTTTACGCCTACCTGGTGCGGGCCATCCTGCAGCCGGACCGGTTTCAGTACAAAGGTTACGGTGAGAGCAGGCCTGTGGCCGACAATGCCACCGAAGAGGGAAGGGCGTTGAACCGGAGAACGGAACTGAAGATCGTTTCCGATAGCGGGCAATAACCCACCGCGTGTGGCTTTTCAGGGAATCCGCAGAAACTTGTGGGTCTGGAGTGAAATTTCCCACTTCGGGTTGGCTTTTACGTATTCAATTATCGATGGGGTTATTTCTTCCGACCGGCTCCATTCGGGCTGCAGATACCGTTTGCAATGGGAGGATACCAGCGCGGCATGCTCCTCGGCCCAGGCAAAATCGCTTTTGTTAAACACGATCACTTTCAGTTCATCGGCCAGGGGCAGAATGGCCGGTAAGGGTTTTCTGAATTTTTTGGGCGAAAGACAGATCCAGTCCCAACTCCCGCTCAGGGGATAGGCGCCGGAGGTTTCGATGAAGGTACGGATCCCGTTTTCCTTCAGGCGGGCGCAGAGGTAATCCAGGTTGTAAATCAGTGGTTCCCCGCCGGTAACCACCACGGTGCGCGCGGGGTGTGCGGCGGCCTGCTCCACGATGGAATCGGCGGCGGTCAGTGGATGCAGCTCCGCATTCCAGGATTCCTTGACATCGCACCAATGGCATCCGACATCGCAACCCCCTAAACGGATAAAATAAGCTGCTTTTCCCGTATTGTATCCCTCTCCCTGAATGGTATAAAAGGCTTCCATCAGCGGCAGGAGGGTTCCGTCCTCGGGTACCTGTACCTTTCCTCCGGATCTCATATCACTTGCCAAATCGTCCCTTCTTTACCGGTCCCGCCTTTGTTTGGCGGCCAGCAATGTATTCTTCAATAAGCCCACGATGGTCATCAGTCCCACGCCTCCGGGCACGGGCGAAATAAAACTGCACCGGGGCGCCACTTCTTCAAAATTTACATCCCCCACCAGGCGGTAACCACTCTTCCGGCTTTCATCCGCTATCCGGTGAATGCCTACATCGACCACCACCGCGCCCTCTTTAACCATGTCCTCCCGGAGAAATCCGGGTTTTCCAATGGCTACTATCAGAATGTCTGCCTGACGTGTAATGCGTTCCAGGTGACGGGTGCGGCTGTGGGTAATCGTAACGGTGCAATTCCCCGGCCGGGTGGGTCTGGAAAGCAGTAGGCTCACCGGAGTTCCCACGATGTTACTCCGTCCCATAACCACGCAGTGCTTCCCTTCGGTCTCTATTCCGTAGTAATCCAGCAGTTCCATAATCCCGTAGGGAGTCGCCGGCAGGAACGTGGGCAGACCAATCAGCATTTTGCCCAGGCTTTCGGGGTGGAACCCATCCACATCCTTGGCTGGACTGATGTGCATGATCACTTTTTTCTCGTCGATATGGGCTGGCAGGGGAAGCTGAACAAGGATCCCGTCCACTTCCTCGTCCCGGTTTAATTCGCCGATCTTTTCAAGCAGAACGGCTTCCGTTACCGAGTCATCAAACCGGATCAGGTCGGCACGGAATCCGACCTTTTCGCTGCTGCGGAGTTTGCTGGCCACGTAGGTTTCACTAGCTCCGTTATTGCCTACCAAAATGGTCACCAGGTACGGTTTTTTTCCGGTCAGCCGGGTAAACTCCGTAGCCTCCCGGGCAATCTGTTCCTTGAAATGTTCCGCCGCTTTTTTTCCGTCCAGGATACCCATTTTTCTTACTTTTTATTTAATCAAGTTTCAAAACAGCCATGAAGGCAGATTGCGGTATTTCCACATTGCCCACCTGCCGCATGCGCTTTTTTCCTTTCTTTTGTTTTTCCAGCAGCTTTCTTTTCCGCGAAATGTCGCCGCCGTAACACTTGGCCGTTACGTCTTTCCGGAGCGCCCGGACCGTTTCCCGTGCGATGACTTTGGCGCCGATCGATGCCTGGATGGCAATTTCAAACTGCTGCCGGGGCAGGAGCTCCTTTAATTTCTCGCAGATCTTCTTTCCAAAGTCATAGGCCCTGTCGCGGTGGATCAGGGAAGAAAGCGCGTCCACCGGTTCGCCGTTCAGGCGGATGTCCAGTTTAACCAGCGTCGATTGCCTATACCCGATCGGGTGGTAATCAAAGGACGCGTATCCTTTGGATATTGTTTTCAGTTTATCGTAAAAATCAAACACGATCTCGGCCAGCGGCATTTCAAAAATCAGCTCCACCCGGTCGGCTGTCAGGTAATGCTGGTTCACCACAATCCCCCTTTTTGAGATGCAGAGGGTCATAATTGCGCCGATGTAATCCGATTTGGTGATCACGCTCGCCTTGATGTAGGGTTCTTCCACGAAGTCGAGCCGGTTCGCATCCGGAAGGTCGGCCGGATTGTTCACAACGGTGAGCTCCCCGCCCGTGGTGTAGGCTTTATAGGAAACGTTGGGAACCGTGGTGATTACCGTCATATTGAACTCGCGCTCCAGGCGTTCCTGGACAATATCCATATGAAGCATGCCCAAAAACCCGCAACGGAAACCAAAACCCAGCGCGGCCGAGGACTCGGGTTCAAAAACCAGCGAGGCATCGTTCAGTTGCAGTTTATCCATGGCGTCCCGGAGCTCCTCGTAGTCTTCGGTATCCACCGGGTAGATGCCGGCGAACACCATGGGTTTCACCACTTCAAACCCTTTGATCGCTTCGGCACAGGGCGCAAGCACATGCGTGATCGTATCACCAACCTTTACCTCGCGGGCATCCTTAATCCCGGAAATGATGTATCCGACTTCGCCGGCCGATAGCATCTCCTTGGGCTGCCGTTCCAGTCGCAGCACACCCACTTCTTCGGCAATGTATTCCCGTCCGGTATTAACGAATTTTACCCGGTCCCCTTTTCTGATCTCTCCGTTGGCTACCTTGAAATAGGCAATGATCCCTCGGAACGAATTGTAGATCGAGTCGAAGATCATCGCCTGCAGACGGCCTTTGGGATCGCCTTCCGGCGGTGGGATCCGTGCGATGATCGCCTGGAGGATCTCCGGTACACCCATTCCGGTTTTTCCGCTGGCGGGAATGATTTCTTCCGGCTTGCAGCCGATCAGGTCGATGATCTGATCCTTCACTTCTTCCGGCATGGCGCCGGGAAGGTCCATTTTATTCAGAATGGGAATAATTTCCAGGTCGTGCTCCAAGGCCAGATAGAGGTTGGAGATCGTCTGCGCCTGGATTCCCTGGGAAGCGTCCACGATCAGCAGGGCACCTTCACAGGCCGCGATGGATCGCGATACTTCGTATGAAAAATCCACGTGGCCGGGGGTATCAATCAGATTCAGGGTGTATTCCTGACCTTCCAGCGAGTATTTCATCTGG